>JBCBTE010000187.1:0-514 GCA_039818805.1 Pseudomonadota bacterium | reverse complement strand
CTGACCGGCGCGCTGGAGCGCAAGGCGGGAGAGCTGTCACATGGTCAAAAGCAATGGCTGGAGATTGGAATGCTGCTTGCGCAGGACCCGAAGCTGTTGCTTGTGGACGAGCCAGCGGCGGGCATGACACCGTCCGAGCGCGAACACACCACGGATCTGCTCGTCGAAGCGGCGAAGACGCGCGCTGTGGTCGTGGTTGAGCATGACATGGAATTCGTGCGTCGCCTGGAGTGCCGGGTGACGGTGCTGCACGAAGGCGCGGTCCTGGCCGAGGGATCCATCGACCACGTGACGCGGGACGACCGGGTGATAGAGGTGTATCTTGGCCGCTGACTTTCTCGAAATCGAAGGCCTGACCCTGCACTATGGCGGCAGCCAGATCCTGAACGGCGTCGACCTGACCGCCCGGATCGGCGAGGTGACCTGCGTGATGGGCACCAATGGCGTCGGCAAGACAAGCCTGCTGAAGGCTATCTCTGGCACCCATCCCTTTTCAGGGGGCAGCTACCGGCTC
>JBCBTE010000186.1:0-523 GCA_039818805.1 Pseudomonadota bacterium | reverse complement strand
ATTCGTCATCTATTTGACCAGATTCGCCATCTTCGCCCTTGCGGTGCATGGGCCACGCCCGAAACTCGAACGGGACACGCCCCTCGATCCGGTCCTTGCTGGGGGGCAAACCGAATCGCGCCCGGTAGGCCCGGCTGAAATGCACCTGGCTGGCAAAGCCCGAGGCGACCGCCACTTCGGCCAGTGGCAGTTCCGTCTGCGTTACAAGCCCCCGCGCCCGATCCAGCCGGATATTGCGATAGTAAAGCTGTGGTGTGGTCTTCACATACGCCTTGAACAGCCGGTCCATCTGCCGTTGCGACACCCCCACCTCGGCACATATCACCGCAATCGGCATCGGTACTTCCAGATGCCGCTCCATCACCGCGATCGCCTGCCGCACCGCACCGGGCGCCGTGTTTCCCAGCGGCTCTACCGTCTCACTGTTCTGCGACGCCCCGATGGGCCGCACCACAGGGTGCAAAAGATACCGCGCCGCGTCATTGGCCAGCGCGTCCCCTTCCAGCCCCCGCAGGATATTCAG
>JBCBTE010000185.1:0-526 GCA_039818805.1 Pseudomonadota bacterium | reverse complement strand
AATACCCTCAAAACAAAGAACACATACGGGCGAGAGGCAGATGAGCAGACCACTGCGCGCTCTGATTCTGATGGTACTTGTCGCGGGTTGCGGCAGCTCGGACTATTCCGCGCCGCGCAATCTTGACAATGCCTGCAGCATCGTGAGCCAAAGACCGAACTACCTGCGCGCGATGAGAGAGACCGAGGCGCGCTGGGGCGTGCCTGTGCCCGTCCAGATGGCGACGATTTATCAGGAATCGAAGTTCATCGGGAATGCCCGCACCCCGCATCAGTATGCGCTGGGTGTGATCCCGATGGGGCGACAGTCATCGGCCTATGGCTATAGCCAGGCGCTGGATGGCACCTGGGATGAGTACCGTGACGAGACGGGCAAGCGGTTTGCCAAACGTGACGATATCCGCGACGCCACGGATTTCATGGGCTGGTACATGGACAAGACCGAGACGCGCCTGGGCATTCCCAAATACGATGCCGAGCATCAGTACCTTGCCTATCACGAAGGGCGCACCGGGTACGCGCGGGGC
>JBCBTE010000184.1:0-531 GCA_039818805.1 Pseudomonadota bacterium | reverse complement strand
TGAGGTTGAAATTTCCAAGACGCGCCGACCCGGGCTACGTGTTGTCGGACGCTCCAAATCGAGTGGAACCGATAATCCGAGCTGCTACCAGGATAATACCTCAACCAGATCGGAAAGGGTGGGTAAGGGGGTGGATCTAAAAGACAAATATACAGTAATAATGTTATATTACAGTGACTTAAGTTGATCGCATGGTGCGGGTGGAGGGACTTGAACCCCCACGCCTTGCGGCGCCAGAACCTAAATCTGGTGCGTCTACCAATTCCGCCACACCCGCGATCCGGGCGGCGCATAGCAAACATGCAACGCCGATGCCAGCGCAAAAGCAGGTCGGATTCCCAAAGGTCGGACCACCCCCTAGGGTGCGCCCGCAACCGGGGAAACCGGGCAAGGCAGGCACGTGGCAAACTATTCGATCTGGGTCCTGGAAAAGGGCAACGTCACCGTCGGCGGCGGGCAGCAGCTTGACGGCGTCACCCAGGGCGACGGATCGCATCTGCTGAACCAGACCCTCCGCCTGAACGCCCCGGC
>JBCBTE010000183.1:0-539 GCA_039818805.1 Pseudomonadota bacterium | reverse complement strand
TGAGGCTCAGGCATGGCAACGCGCAGCGCGACCAGTGGCGGTTCGAAAACCGTATCGGCGACATCCAAAACCGCACCCAAACCCACATCCGGACCGTCCAAAACGACGGTCAAATCCGCCGCCCCGCGCGGTGTCCCGGCCCCCGAGACGGCCGTCGTGACCGAGCTTGCAACGGCGGTGACCAGCCCCGAGTTGAAAAAGCGAGAGCTGTTCGAACTGGTGAGTGCGCGCGCGGATATGCCTAAAAACAAGGTGAAACCCGTTGTTGAGGCGATGATGGAAGTGCTGGGTGAGGCGATTGCCGACGGGCGCGAACTGAACCTGCAGCCCTTTGGCAAGCTTAAGGTGCAGCGCACCAAGGATCTGGGCAACGCGCGGGTCGTGGTGGCCAAAATCCGGCAGAGCAAACCCACCCCGGACTAGCGCCAGGGCTTTCATGAACCACGCGTGTTCGGTGTGCCGCTTTGGTGTTGCAGAACTGCACAAGGAACGCTAGACAGCGGCTCGGCGGGCGATTAGCTCAGTGGTAGAGCGCTTCG
>JBCBTE010000182.1:0-542 GCA_039818805.1 Pseudomonadota bacterium | reverse complement strand
AACCGGCGCGGCAAGGACTGGGACGCGAGCACCAGCACGTCATCGAAGAGCCGCGCAACCCGGCCGCTGACATTGCGCCAGGACGTTGTGCGTCGGCGGTTCTTGCCGGTGCCCGTGCTGCGCACCGTGCCGCGCGCACCGGTGTAACGGGTGCGTGTGTCGGCATCGAAGGTCCAGTACGGCACATAGATGCCCTGCAGCCGCCGCCCCTTGCGCGCGTATTGCGTGAGCCCGTTTGGCGCAAACCAGAGGGAGCCCAACCAGTCCGTCATGGCATCGCGCGCGGCGTCTTCGCTTAGCGCGAAGGGCAGGATGCCTTTTGGCTTGATGTGGCGATGGGTGCCCGTGTCCGTGACCACCGGGGTCGCGCAGAACGGGCATTCCTTGGCGTGCACCTCTTCACGATACTCCACCTGCGCCCCACAGTTTGGGCAGGACAGGACGCGGGTTTCTTCGATCTCGGCCTGGGGCAGCAGGTTGTCGAGCGCCCGCCGAAAGTCGAGCTCGGCAATCGCGCCCGCCCAGGGGCCGACATCTGCGAT
>JBCBTE010000181.1:0-600 GCA_039818805.1 Pseudomonadota bacterium | reverse complement strand
GTCCGGGCGGTTCGGCCACGATCTGACTGGGCGCGCGGAAAAAGTTGATGCCGTCGCGCATGGCATAGCCGATCAACACCGTCGACACGGTCAGGGCCACTGCCGCAAGGGCGATGATCTGGATGCGACGCTGCTTTTTCAGGCTCTTCATGGGCGCACTCTACGGGAACAGCGGGGCCATCATCAGCCCCTCGACCTCGGAAATACCTAACATCAGATTGGCATTTTGCAACGCCTGCCCCGATGACCCTTTCGTCAGGTTGTCCAGTGCCGCCACGACACCGGTCCGTCCCGGCAACCGGTCCGCGGCCACACCGATATGGCAGAAATTCGAACAACGTATGTGCCGGGTCGATGGCACCTCGCCCTTGGGCAGCACCTCGATAAACACCTCGTCCGCATAGGCGGCGGCCAGCGTGTCGTGCACTGCCTTTGCGTCACCTTTGACGTAAGCCGTGCCCAAAATGCCCCGGTTTGCAGGGATCAGGTGCGGCTGGAATTGGATATGGACGGGCCGTCCTGCCACCTTGGAAAACTCCTGATCGAACTCGCCCAGGTGCCTGTGCGACCCGCCCGTGGCATAGGCGTGATAGCCCTCGG
>JBCBTE010000180.1:0-808 GCA_039818805.1 Pseudomonadota bacterium | reverse complement strand
CGCACGGCAGGGGCACCGGGTCTGCGTCATCGACCTCGACCCGCAGGCCCACGCGTCGATTCATCTCGGCATCGAGGCGGTCGGCGAGACACCCACGGTCTACGACGTCTTCTCCGGCGAACGCCGCTTCGCCGAGGTGCGGCAACTCGCGGCGAAGAACCTGTGGGTCGTCCCGGCGAGCATCGACCTCGCCGCCGCGGAGATCGAACTGGCGAGCCTCGAGAATCGCGAGCTGATCATTCGCCACGCCCTGCTGCAGTGGGCCGGTGAAGAGGCGTTCGACTACGTGATCATCGACATGCCCGGCACTCTGGTGCAATGGACCGAGACGGTTCTGAGCGCGGCACAGATTTACTTTGCCACGCTGGAACTGGACATGCGGTCGGCGCAAAACGCGCTGCGTCTGAAACGGGCATTGAAATCAGAAGAACTGCCGATCGAAAAACTGCGCTTCTGTTTAAACCGCGCCCCGAAATTTACCGATCTGAACGGCAAAAGCCGGGTCAAGCGCCTTGCCGAAAGTCTAGAGATCAGCATCGAAGTGCAACTGCCCGACGGCGGACGCCCGGTGATGCAAGCCGGGGATCACGGCACGCCGCTGGCCGGTGCCGCGGCCAAGAACCCCCTGCGTAAGGAAATTGCCAAGCTGGCTGCGTCGCTTCACGCCATTGGGCAGAGCGACGCGGATCAGGCCGCATAAAAGGATCTTGAGAGATGTTTTCGCGATACAAGAAATCCACCGACGGTGCGACGCCGGTCAAGGACGCGGCGAAACCCGACGCCGATGCGGTAGAAGAACCCAAAACCG
>JBCBTE010000179.1:0-1001 GCA_039818805.1 Pseudomonadota bacterium | reverse complement strand
CGCATCGGCGTCGGGTTTCGCCGCCGATGCGGTAGAAGAACCCAAAACCGTACCAATTGAAGATGTAAAACCTGCGTCCTTGCGCAAACCCCTGCCCAAGGCGGAAGCCCAGACCGCCCCCATGGACAAGGAGCGCAAGCGCAAGGAACGTCTGGGGGAGATCAAGATCGAGCTGCACCGCTCGCTTCTGGACAACCTCAACCTCGGCGCGCTCGACAGTGCCACCGAGGCCGATCTGCGTGCCGAGATCAGCGCCATCGCCAGCGAGGCCCTGCAGGAGCGCAACATCGTTCTCAACCGCGAGGACCGCACGACCCTCACGCAAGACCTCTACGACGAGGTGCGCGGGCTTGGCCCGCTCGAGCCGCTTCTGAAGGACGACACGGTCAACGACATCCTCGTCAACGGCCCCCAACAGGTCTTCGTGGAACGCGCCGGTAAGCTGATGCTGACCGACACGACCTTCAAGGATGAAAAACACCTTTTGCGGATCATCGACAAGATCGTGAGCGCCGTGGGCCGGCGGGTGGACGAATCCAACCCCTATGTGGACGCTCGCCTGCAAGACGGGTCGCGGTTCAACGCCATGGTGCCGCCAATCGCGGTGGATGGCAGCTTGGTCTCAATTCGTAAGTTCAAAAAGGACAAGCTGGGCATTGATGATCTGGTGAATTTCGGCGCCTTTTCCGAGGAAATGGCCGCTTATCTTCAGGCTGCGGTAGCTACGCGTCTGAACGTGATCGTCTCTGGCGGTACGGGCTCTGGTAAAACGACGACCCTCAACGCGCTGTCATCCTTCATCGACAACGCCGAGCGGATCCTGACCATCGAGGATACGGCGGAACTTCAGCTGCAGCAGACCCATGTGGGCCGGATGGAAAGCCGCCCGCCCAACGTCGAGGGCAAAGGTGAAGTCAGCCCACGCGACTGTCTCAAGAACGCTCTGCGGATGCGTCCTGACCGGATCATCGTGGGGGAAACGCGGGGCGAGGAAGTGATCG
>JBCBTE010000178.1:0-1128 GCA_039818805.1 Pseudomonadota bacterium | reverse complement strand
GATCGCCTGGCGGAACGAAGAGATCACGGATGGCCCGGGCGCGACGCGTTCCTTAGGCGCGTCATGCCGGTGCAACATCGCGTTGGACTGCTCCAGAATGTCGCACTGATTGACGGCTCAGTTCTGGTGAACGCGCCGTTCGGTGGAGCAATCGCAGCGCTCGACCAGCGTCCTTCGCAGCGCGAAGTGGATCGACGCTTCGTTTACATCGACCCGCGTCCTGATCGGTTTGGTGAGGAGTATGCGAGCGCGTCGCAGCCTATCGGGTTTTTCAGTTCGATATTCGGCTCGCTGTCCACCATCCCGCGCGAACAGCCGATCCGCGACAACCTTGAAGTGCTGGAGCAGCAGTCGCGCGATGCTGAGCGGTTGCGGCTTATGGTCAAAGGCCTGCGACCCGAGATCGACCGCGCCGTCGAGAAACTGTTCGGACGGACGCTGTTCCTCGATCACCCAACTCCGAAACGGTTGCGGAGTTGGCGCTCCAAGGCGCAACAGGCTGCTTCGGAGAGAGCGGGCTATGCGTTCAGCTCCTATGCGCAGGCGAAGTCCACGGGGATCATCGAGCAGCTGGCGCAGCTTGTGCACAAGGCCGCGCCGCATCTGGAGTTGCCCGATGCCGGTCCTATCGAAGCAGTCCTGCGCGCGCAGCTCACCATGCAGGGTCTCGATCATCTCACCGATCCCGGAGGTGGTGCGAGCGACGAGGCAATCGCGTTCTTCCGTGCGCACGATCTCGGCTTCCGCTTGCGGCGGTTACGGCTGTTGGCGCGCAGACTCGCGCGAGACTGGGAGATCGATCCGGACATCCCCGATGATGCCCTCGATCTTGCGCGCGGTGCGATCTACGAGATCCTGGGTCTCTATCAGGATGGCGAAGGGCTGGACGGGCTTGGCGACGATTTTCCGGGCCTGGCGGCGCGCGTGCTGGAGAACCCGCAAGCCGTGCTCGACCGATTGGCATCGACGCGTTTGCTGCCTGAGATCGACGAGCAGGCAGAAGCGATGCTGGCTGAAGCCCTCGGTCAGATGCCGCGAAACCTGAAACGCCGCATGTTGCTGACCTATCTCGGTTTCCCGTTCTACGACGTCGCGACGCTACCGCTGGTGCGCAATGAGGGCCTCACC
>JBCBTE010000177.1:0-1661 GCA_039818805.1 Pseudomonadota bacterium | reverse complement strand
CACTTCCGCGTATGGATTTTCGACGAAAGTGAAACGATTGGGAGACGGCTTTGACCACGTGCCATCAGCCGGCGCGCTTGCCGTCTCTACATCAGTTGGCGTTTACCTCGACAATAACACCGGTTTCAGTACCGCGAGAGGCCCACTTGGCTTCGATTTTCTCACAGGATTCAGGGTCGGCCTCGCACAAGATCGCCTGCTTGTTGGCCACTTGTCGTATGCGGTGCAGCAAAGCTTCGTTGTTTTGAACAAAAGCGGCTTTCGCGGACGGCATTTCAAGGACATTCCCTTTGATAAGGACAGGTTCACGTGCCCCGGCAATGTTTTCTGCAATTGCCCGCGTTTCGTTTTGCCACGCGCGGTAGTAATTGTATTGGTCAACATTCATTAGAAAATGGCATGCGAACATCAGAAGCGCGAGGTTCCGGGCTGCGCGACCAGCGAAGCCAGAGCTTTGACTAAGATACTGCGCCGCGCGAACAATAAGAACGACGTAGAACACCCACGCGAAGATAAAGGCGCGTGGTGGAACGATGACACCCAGCTTCAGGTTCTGTGCGGCAACCAGCGCTAACCCAATCAAGATCCCGGCATAGAGGTACAGTGTTTCCAGAGGCGCCTTGCGTATCATGACAAGTGTTGAAAGGCTCAGCACCACAAGATGAAAGATGGCGACTACGTCAATGTTATAGCTCGTGCCCGCAACAAAAAGCCGAAGGCTATCCAAAACGAACGGAAGGTTTGACAAAAGCCCCGCGACATCCTTTGCCGGCAAGGCATTGCGCCAATCGGCAAGCGGAACACCGAAAATCCCGTGGACCTGCAAGTTGATGGTGTAGACGGTCAGCACTGCTGCCGCGAAGCTCAAAGTAAACAGCGCGATCAGTCCGATCAGATCTGCAACCGAGCGTTTCCGCGTACTCACCAAACATACGGCAAGCAGTAGTAAGGGATAGGTGGTGTATGCCATGAAACTCAATATGACGAATGGCGGCAGCAGGGTCCGGTGGGCACGCTGCGACAGAAAAATCCCCAGGACTGCATAAAGGGCGACGAGTGCCAGACCCGGCATAAGGGTATTGAACCAGAGCGACATCGCAGTCGCAGAGTGTGCCGTAACGACGAGCAACGCTAGAACCGTGGCATACCATTTATCGTCACGCTGCCCGATTGCGGCGACCGCGATTGCCGAAGCAAAACTTGCCCACAGCAACTGATAGACAGCGAAATTTAGCCAGGCGGGCGTCACAACACCGCGCAGGTGCCAGAGGTAGTTTACCCACCGACCCTCGTTTAGAGTTTTAGCCCAAAACGGGCCTGGCTCGCTAAAAAGTGCAGGAAAATCATCGTGGCGCACCATCGGATCAAGAAGGTTGGGCAACGACATCAGGAGCGTGGCCAGTATCGCCACGCCAAGCGTCGGCCGAAGGCGCAAAGCCTGAGATCGACCGACACGGTCAATTGATTGGCCACTTAAGGTCAAGGCGTTGGTCATGAAAACGCGCCCTAACCGATGGAGTTGCGCCGCAGTTTGGATGCCAGGACCGAGGCGCGCGCCTGCGCGATCCGAGTCACTGTCGCTTGCGGGAGGAGCGACACGAACCCCCGGCGCAAGCGCCACGTAAGGTCGCCCGCATTGCGCAGCATTTGTCCTCTCGCCA
>JBCBTE010000176.1:0-2714 GCA_039818805.1 Pseudomonadota bacterium | reverse complement strand
CGATCAGCAGAACGCCAAACACGACCAACCCCAGAAAGACGCTGCCGCCCATGACGAAATTCGCAAACCCTTCAATCACATCACCGGCGGCATCAGTGCCCGTATGCCCCTGTCCGATGATCAGTTTCGTCGATGAGATGTTCAGAGATAACCGCAGGACCAATGCAGCCAACAGGATGGTCGGGAAGGATGAAAAATCTAATGGCCGCTCGATGAAAAGCGTGACCGTGAAGATCAGGATCGCCAACGCAAAGGACGCCGCAAGCCCGACATCAAGGACCCAGGCGGGCATTGGCAAGATCATCATCACGATGATTGCCATCAACGCAAGAGCCAGCAGAACAGTCGGTTGAAAGAGATCGCGTGTGGACAGAGACTTCATTTATGAAGGTCTCGCTTCACAACAAAAGATTTGGACGTCAGCAGGCTCGACATGTCCCGGCCTTTGGCCAAGGGCGACATGAAACCAAGCGCCATCACGTGCACGACGAATTCTGAGACCACCTGGGATTCTCCCACTTCATTTCACGGCATTCGGCCGGTCTGTTCACGACCCTAGACGTCGCACCTTTAGATTTGGTAAGCGCGTCTAGTTCTCCGTGGAGTTTGGAGCCGGCCTTTCAGACAACAGCATTTCCAGGCTCTCTCGCGCCTCAGCCGACGTTTGAAGCAGGGCACGGTTTTGGGACAAGACACCCTGTTCCTGCTCGGTGCCGGAATCGCTTTCCAACGCGGCCAGCTGCTCAGCCGACGCCGGTTCAGCCGGTTGCGCCCATTCTCGCGCCAACCAGGCTTCGCGATCGGCTTCATCCTGAAGCCCGGCCGACTTGAAAAGATCATGCGCCTGCTTGTGCTCACCAACCATGCTGCGCGCCCGGGCGCGTAAAATGTTTACGTCCCGACCATCAAGTCCCAACAGCTCGACTTCCGCGCGCCGTGGAAACCCGCGGGACAAGGCAATATCTGCGCGCATGAGCTTTGCGCGCCGAGACGCCGGACCATCAAAATCGGACGAGAGGGACTGTTCGGCTTGCTCCAGAAAACCCGCTTGCAAAAGACGGTCGGCGACTTCCAGGGCGGTGTCGGGTTCCAGCGTGTCCGCGGATCCTACGTGACCTGCCAAAGCGTGGCGGAGAAATTCCATCTCTTCCGCGTGACCTACCAGTCGTGTTGTCAATTCCGCGCGAAGTGCAACGGCCGCCGTGGTCTGGTCCCGGTCCATTTTATCAACTTCGGTAAAGGCCGCGTCAAACACCCCTGACGCAGCCAGCGCCAGAACATGCGCCCGAGAAAGTGACGCCCCAAGCGCGGTTCCGGCATGCTCATGCGCATAAGCCGCGGCCAGTTGTGCAACATCGAACGATACGTCCTCATTGCGTGCAACAAGGCTGTCTATACGGCGCACCAGTGCCTGGGCCGACGGTTCCGAATTTGCAGCGACAACGGTATCCAGCATGGCTTCTGCTGCGGGAGCATCGCCGGATGACATCTCGATGTCGGCCTTGACAAGGTTGGCCTTAGCACTTTGCGTTTCATCCACGCGGTCAAGCACTCGCAAGATCATCGAGCTCTCCGACGTCAACCCCGCGTCTAGAAAGCGGCGCGACAGGGTCGGCCCCAGATGGGATCGCAAATGTTTCGGCAGCGCCGCAAATCCTCTTTGCACGGCATCGGTGTCAAGGCGCGTGTTTCGCGGCAGCGTCTCATAGGACAGCGCGGACCAAAGTGCAGCTTGCCCGTCACAATCGAGCTGTCCGGCAAGCGCCGAGCCGGGCGCAGACCCCGCTTCCATCACATCGGCCAGTGCGTAAAGCACGGGTTTGTCCGGGTGGTTTGGCGGTAGCATCACCAGCAATTCTCGTGCCTCGATGCCAAATCCAAAGTAGAGATATGTTCGCGCCAATCGGGTTGCGACATCCTCGTCGGTGCGGTCAAACTCGCTGCTCAAACTGCGGCGCAAAGGACCTATCTGTTCCCAAAACGGTGCGTCTGTGCCCCACGCGGACACGTCGACCTGCGAGGACGGAAGACACGCACCTGACAACAAGGACTCAGACCTGTCCGACAAGCTGGACAGAAAGGCCCTGTCGACGCTGGTCTGAACGTTGATGTGCATATTGGCTGTCGGATCCCGCACCGGTGGCGAAGTCGGTTTTTCGGTGGTTCTTGTGGCCGGGGTTTCCGCACTTTCAACAGCTGGCTTAGTCGGCGTGGAAAGATCAGTCGCCGGCGACAGCAAGCCCTGCGTGGCAGCGCGGCCCAACTCACGGATCAACTGCTCACGGCTTTGGTCCAGCACGTCCGGGCGTGGCCTCGATGGAACGGCAAGCGGTGCATCGGGCGGAGTTGGCATATCGGCAAGCCGATCCAGTTTTCGCCGGAGCAAACTGGCTGACGTGGAAGGCGTGCTGGATGTCAAGGCGATGGGCGTCTTTCCGACCGCCTGCGCCCTGTCTATCGGCGACGTCTTACGCGCGCTCTTCTTCTGTTTTTCGCTTTCCCTAGGCTGCGCAGGATCTGTGTCATTGATGTCCACGACCAGCATTGCGCGCCCATGCCAGAAGCCACGGACGGCGCAGTTGCAGTTGAGCGAAATCGAAACGCTTTTCTTATCTTGCCCCACGGTGACTGCACGAATGCGGTCCGGCGAGCATCAAGGTTATTCGCGTCTTGTCTTCGATTTTCCGGGTCGAGTCCCGTGGTCCCTGGATCAG
>JBCBTE010000175.1:0-2865 GCA_039818805.1 Pseudomonadota bacterium | reverse complement strand
CGTTGACAGTGAAACGAAAGCTCAGTTGGAGAAAGACGCGCTTTATGCCAACTATATTGAGCGGCAGAACCGAGACGTTGAAATGATGAGGCGTGACGAAGCGCTGGTGATCCCCCAGGATTTTGACTTTCAAGGTATCGAAGGGCTTTCCAATGAGCTTAAGTCCAAGCTAACCGCAACGCGTCCGACAAATCTTGCACAGGCATCCCGAATTGATGGAATGACACCGGCGGCTTTGACGTTGTTGTTGGCGCGTCTGCGCCATTCGGCACGGGAAAAATCGGCGTGAACCAACTTGGCGACCTCGATGTTTCACGTGAAACAATTGAGCGGCTCAAGATTTATGAAGCGATGCTTCACAAATGGAACGCGAAAATCAACCTCGTGGCAAAGTCCACGCTTCTAGATGTTTGGACCCGCCATATCTTGGATTCAGCACAACTCTTTAGTATTCCGGACCATCCAATAGAGCATTGGGCGGATCTTGGGAGCGGTGGCGGGTTTCCTGGTCTGGTGATCGCAATACTGGCGGCAGACCAGAAGTCTCCTTCGCAAGTGACCCTTGTCGAAAGCGATTCTCGCAAATGCACCTTCTTGCGAAGCGTTTTGCGAGAAACGGGCGCGGTCGCCAAGGTTGTTAGCGAAAGAATAGAAGAGATCTCTGCGCTCAACGCAGATGTGGTTTCCGCACGAGCACTTGCGGATCTTACAACCTTGTTCAGTCTGGCGCACCCTCATGTTCGGCCCGGTGGTTTGATGCTGTTCTCTAAAGGAGAAAAGTGGAAAACCGAAGTACAAGAAGCGCAAACAAAGTGGCAATTCATACAACGGGTTGTTAAAAGCAAAACAAGTGATGGTCCCGTCATTCTTTGCGCCACAGGAGTTGTTCGTGTCTGATCCAACGCGTCAAAACACGCCCAAGATTGTTGCGATTGCCAATCAGAAAGGGGGCGTCGGAAAGACCACGACGACGATCAATCTGGGCGCAGCCCTTGCCGAATTGGGACGTAGGGTTCTAATCGTCGATCTTGACCCGCAAGGTAATGCATCAACCGGTTTGGGAATTGAGGCGAGCGACCGAGAGTTCACGACTTACGAGTTGTTGCTGGAAGAGATTGAGCTTGATCAAGTGATCCAGGCGACGGCCCACAAAAATCTCATGATTGTTCCAGCAACTGTTGATCTTAGCTCAGCGGATATTGAGCTGGTTTCGAATGAAAAGCGTAGCTTTTTGCTGCATGACGCGCTGCGACAGCCGGCCATGGACAGTTTTGGATTTGATTTTATTCTCATTGACTGTCCGCCGTCGCTCAATCTTCTGACAGTCAATGCCATGGTTGCTGCGCATTCTGTTCTTGTGCCATTGCAATCCGAATTCTTTGCGCTTGAAGGTTTGTCGCAACTGATGCTGAGTGTTCGGGAGGTCCGTCAGACTGCAAATTCCAGTTTACGCATTGAGGGTATCGTTCTGACGATGTTTGATGGGCGCAACAACCTGTCTTCACTTGTGGAAAAGGATGCGCGTGACAATCTGGGCGACCTGGTGTTCCAAACACGTATTCCGCGCAACGTTCGCGTGAGTGAGGCACCTTCCTTTGCAGTTCCGGTGTTGACATATGATACTCAGTCGAAGGGCGCCCGGGCGTATCGGGATTTGGCACGTGAGCTTATGAAAAACAATACCCGCAAGGCGGCGTAGCGAGAGGGCCCATCATGGCTGACAAGAAATCAAAAAGGGGCTTGGGGCGCGGCTTGTCTGCATTGATGTCGGACGTGACGGAAGCACCTGCGACACCTGCTGATAGCCCGAAAGCACCTGATCGAACTTTGCCAATCGAGCGTGTAGAGGCCAATCCGGACCAGCCGCGTCGCGACTTTGACAAGGAGGCCCTGAAAGACCTCGCAGCGTCCATAACGGAAAAGGGTATTATCCAGCCATTAATTGTCCGGCCAAGTCCAAGAAAAAAAGACAATTACGAAATTGTCGCGGGTGAAAGACGTTGGCGTGCCGCGCAGCTTGCACAGTTGCACGAAGTACCGGTTTTGGTGCGGGATTTTGATGACGCTGAAGTACTAGAAATTGCAATCATCGAGAACATCCAGCGTGCGGACCTAAACCCTGTGGAAGAAGCGGCAGGGTACAACCAGCTTATGGAACGATTTGGTCATACGCAGGAAAAACTGGCGCAGGCGTTAGGCAAGAGCAGAAGTCATATCGCCAACCTGGTGCGACTGTTGACGCTTCCGGTTGAAGTCCAAACGTTCCTACGTGATGGGCAGTTATCGGCGGGACATGCGCGTGCGTTGATCACTTCAGATGATCCGCTGTCTCTTGCAAAACTGGTGATCAAAAAAGGTTTGTCTGTTCGCGAGACCGAAAAGCTAGCCAAGTCGAGCGCAGACAATATTTTTTCGGACGATGGTAAAGCCAAGACTGCGAAACAGCCCGACAAAGATGCGGACACAAAAGCCTTGGAGGGTGACCTTGCTGCGAACCTTGGGATGAAGGTCTCTTTGAACCATCAGTCAGGGCAGGAAAACGGCAGCTTGACCATCAGGTACGATACTTTGGACCAGCTGGATGAACTTTGTCGCAAGCTGTCGGCAGTCGGCTAAGGCAAAAGCAGTTCTTTAATGATGCTGTTTAGAACGGCGCGGCCGGAAGACGTTGCGCGAAGAGTGTTCCCATCAACATCTACCAATCCTAAATCTGCAAGCTCTGCGATTTTCACCTTAGGCAAAGGACGCCCTCGCAACCGTTCGTATCGAGACTGTTCCAGCCCATTGCAGGTTCTAAGGGCCATCATCAAGTATTCATTGGCTTGGTCTTTCGTCGAAATCTCTTGGCACAGCTTTTCCCCGGTG
>JBCBTE010000174.1:0-3033 GCA_039818805.1 Pseudomonadota bacterium | reverse complement strand
CCTGTTCGCAAGTGCGTTGTTCGCATCCGGCGAACAGGACGTATCGCCCACGAAACACATGAACAGTATTTCCACGCTGACGAGGAATGGTGGCATCCGTAAAGCTCTGGTGCATCGCGATTCTTGCTCATTTGCTTCCGGTGATTGAAGCATCAATCCCGCGCTAACCAGGCGGCAAACCTCCAACATTTTCAGCGAGAATACGTGCGTCGCAACTTCTTCACTGTGCCGGATCGCATGCTTGGAAGCTGCTGCCAATTTCAACCGTTACTTTTAAGAAGCTCAAGAAACTCCTGCAGGATATGAGAATCTCGCCGGTCGCTTCGCCAGACGGCGCAGATCGGTATGGAATACCGAAAAGCCGCTGGCAGCAATTCATAGTATTCGCCATCCATCAAATCCTGACAATGCAATGGGAAAAACCCTAGGAAGATCCCGCTGCGCACAAGCGCCAGAACGGCCTCGGTCTGGTAGACCGTACTGCCCACCGGGAATTTCTGTTTGCGCTGGCGCAACCTGTTGCTTTCAAAATACCCACGAAATACCAGCTTGTGCTTGCACACTTCCTGCTCGGTCAATTCAAGGCCCCGCTGGGCGGACGTTGCAAGCGGGTGATCCCCACCGCAGAAAAGTCCAACCGGCTCATCATAGAGTTTGTGGTACTCAAGGCTGGGATGACGCTGGTAGTCCGGAACAATACCGATATGAAGCGTGCCATCTATCACGCCTCTCTCAACCTCGTTGGGCGATCCGCTCATCAGGTCAACAGACACACCCGCAGCGATGCGCTGATACTCGCGAATGACGGACACCAGCGGGTTCCTTTTGTCAGACACGGTGTAATCGATCATGCCGATATGGATTTTTCCGACCATGCGATTGCTGATGCTGGCGATATTCGAGGTGAAATCATCGGCCGCGTTTAAAAGCTGCTCGATGTAGCCCAAGGCCTTTCGCCCCGATTGCGTCAGATAGAACCCCTTGCGCCCCCGGTGGCACAGCCGCAGCCCAAGGCGCGTCTCCAGATCGGAAATCTGCCGAGATATGCTGGAGCGACCGACGCCCAGTTCGGTTTGTGCAGCCGACAAGCCGCCGCACTCGATAACTGTCTTGAAAACGCGCATCAGGCGCAGGTCCACATCGCTGACTGTTCCTGAAAACGCTTTTTTTCGACGCGGCATCCCATGGGCTTCTATTGTTGCAAGTAAATGGAACAAGCATTCGTTTTGTTCAAGTTTATGCGCGCAATTCGAACGTGAAATTTTGGGTCTAAACATCAGTAGGGCGCCTGCGTGACCTGGACCCCTGAAAAACTGTCTGATCTGCAAAAAGTGTTTTCCGGTGCCACCGGCGGCCATCTTCAGAACCCAAACTTTCGCCAGATTGCAGACAAGATTTTCTCAGACGGGCCCGCCGGCCGGCGCCTTATTCTGGCGTTCCCACCCTCTTGGACGCTCCGCACCGGTCTGTTGGCACGGACGCCCTTGGGATTGCGGATCTGGATATGGCTCTGTTCGAGGTGCCGATGGATCTGGGTGTCACCAATCGCAACGAGGCGCGGTTTGGGCCAAGGGCGCTTAGGTCCATCGAACGCATTGGACCTTACAACGATGCGCTGGACTGTGCGCCGGTCTTTGAAATGGTTATGGGGGATGTTGGCGATGTGCCCCTGCAAAGCCGGTTCGACCTAGCGCAAAGCCACGCGGATATCGAACGCTTCGTCGGAAAGATCGTCGCCGACGGTGCGATCCCCCTTGCTGTCGGGGGCGATCATTCGATCAGCCATCCGATCCTTAGGGCCGTGGGGGCGAATGGCCCTGTCGGCCTGATCCATATCGACGCCCATTGTGACACCGGCGGATCCTATGAAGGCGAGAAATTCCACCACGGTGGCCCATTTCGCAACGCCGTTCTGGACGGCGTGTTGAACCCGGAACGCACCATTCAGATCGGCATTCGCGGAGCCGCCAAATACATCTGGGAGTTTTCCGAGATGTCCGGCATGACCGTGATCGAGGCCGATCAGACCCTAGGGCCGGATGTGGCTTCGGAATGGTCGGCGTCGTCGGATGCCACGGAATGGACCTTCAAGCCGGATGACCGCGCGACATTCCACTCCGGTAAGAAACTAACCGCGACGGATGTCATCGTGACGATGAACCATCACCGCGGTGAGGCGTCCAGTTCGGCCGCAAAGGCGCTTTTGAGCAGCGTTGAAGATATCATCGACAATGGTGACCATTCAATCACCTTCAAGCTGTCCGCGCCTAATGCCGACCTGCCCTGGATCATGCCGGACTATCACCTGGCCATTGTACCGGGCAACGAAGACGGTACCGCCAACTGGCAGTCCGGCGATGGTTGTGGCCCCTACAAGATCGTAGAGAACGAACCCGGTATCGCAACCCACCTGGTGCTGCACGAAGATTGGCATGGCGAAGGTGCATGGTTCGACGAGGTTGAGATGATCGTCATCAACGACCCCAACGCGCGACAGACCGCGTTGCTGACCGGCGATGTCGACGCAATCAGCCAGATCGAGAACAAGACGATGTCCCTGCTGGCGCGCGACCCAAATATCGAGGTCGAAAATGTCCCTTCGGCACAATGCATAACCTTGCCCATGCATGTCGACACCGCGCCGTTCGACAATCCTGATGTGCGCATGGCGCTGAAACTGGCGATCAACCGCGAGGATATGATCGACAAGATCGCCTTTGGCGCGGCCACGATTGGCAATGATTTCCACCACTCACCCGCCATGCCGTACTGGACCGACGACGTACCGCAGCGCGAATACGATCCGGACCAAGCCAAGTCGCTGTTGAAAAAAGCGGGCATGGAGAACCTCGATGTCAGCATCCATGCGGCGGAGTCGATCTCCAACGGCGCAATTGATGGCCTGATCCTTTACGCCGAACACGCAAAAGCCGCAGGGATCAATATCAATGTCGTGCGCGAGCCGAATGACGGTTATTGGTCAGATGTCTGGCTGAAAAAGCCCTGGTGCATCGTGGCCTGGGGCGCGCGCCC
>JBCBTE010000173.1:0-3403 GCA_039818805.1 Pseudomonadota bacterium | reverse complement strand
CGCCGGCGACGCGTCAAGCCGTGCCGCCGAAACGGACCGGACTGCCGCCTCTCCGGCGACGCTAGAGGACACGTCCGGCAATCGCTTCGAGATCATGCTGGCCTCGGTCCAGTCCGACTTGCCCCGGACCGCCACGCAACCCCAAGGCGAAGACAAGGTGGCCGATCTGACACAACCGGAAACGCCCGAAGATGCCGCCGTCGTTGCCGCCCTTTCGAACACTCAGGAAGAAGTGCGCGAAGTCTGGCCCGGTGCGATTGAACTCTTTGCCCAGCGAACTGCGCGGCAGGAACTTCGCCAGGAGGCCGAAGCCGCGGCCCGGGCGGCGATGGATATCCGCTACATCACCGGCAGCGTGGTGAACATGCGCGGGGGGCCCGGTACCGAATACCAGAAGATCACGAGCCTGACCGAAGGCACCGAAGTGGCCGTTTTGCAGTCGCCGGGCAATGGCTGGCTTGAGCTGCAAGTCGTGGATACGGGTCAAACGGGCTGGATGGCCGACTGGCTTGTAAGCGCCGCGGCAAACTGATTGCATCGCCCAAGGCCCGCACCAAGGTGCCGCGCATGACGCAAAAAACCATTCTTATCACCGGGTGCTCCTCTGGCATCGGCTATGACGGGGCGCTCGGCCTCAGGGCACGCGGGTGGCGTGTCTTCGCGTCTTGTCGCAAGCCTGACGACTGCGCGCGTATGCGCTCCGAAGGTTTTGAAAGCCCTTTGATCGACTACCAGGATCCCGTCACAATCGAACGCGGCCTGTCCGAGGTGCTGGAGGCCACAGAAGGCAAGCTTGATGCGCTCTTCAACAACGGCGCCTTTGCCTGTCCCGGCGCGGTGGAAGACCTTCCGACGGACGCCCTGCGCGCCATTTTCGAGGCGAATTTCTTTGGCTGGCATGATTTGACGCACCGCGTGCTGCCGATCATGCGACAGCAGGGCGCGGGACGCATCATCCAGAACTCCTCGGTCCTGGGGTTCGTCACACTGCCTTGGCGGGGAGCGTACAACGCAACCAAACATGCGCTTGAAGGGCTGAGCGACACGCTTCGGATCGAGATGCGCGGCACCGGCGTGCACGTCATCCTGATCGAGCCCGGCCCGGTCACGTCAAAAATCCGCGAAAACGCCATTCCGCATTTTGAACGTTGGATTAATTGGGAAAACTCCCCGCGCGTCGATCAATATCGCAGCGGATTGTGCAAAAGGCTTTACGAGTCCAGCGGCCCCGATCCCTTCGAATTGCCGGCCTCGGCGGTCACCAAAAAGCTGATCCACGCACTGGAATCACCGCGCCCGCGTCCGCGTTACTATGTCACGACACCCACCTATCTGATGGGCACGTTCAAGCGCATACTGCCCACCCGCGCGCTTGATTGGATCCTGGCCAGGATGTAGGCCGTGTTGCGCAGGCAAGCAACGGCGACGCATTTCCCATTCGCTTTTTGATCCGTACGGTCTATGTGGCCCCAAACGGCACTGAGTGAAAGACAATCATGCTACAAGACCCCTTGTTTATCGTGGCCGCCCTGGCGTGCGGCGTCGTCGCCGTGATCCTGATCATGGGCATCAGCACTTTTGGCAAAGAAGGCCTGGACAATGCCAAGCGCGCGAACAAGTTCATGCGGTGGAGGATCATTGCACAGTTTGTCGCTGTCATGCTTATTCTACTGTTCGTATACGTTCGCCGGCAAATGGGAGGGGAATGACATGGTTGTTCTGAACAAGATTTACACCAAGACCGGCGACGCCGGTGAAACCGCCCTTGGCAACGGCGCGCGCGTGGCGAAACACGCCATGCGCGTCACAGCGTACGGCACGGTGGACGAGGTCAACGCCACGGTTGGGCTTGCCCGTCTGCACGCCAAGGACGAGACAGACGAGGCGCTGGCCCGCATCCAGAACGATCTTTTTGACCTCGGCGCGGACCTCTGCCGCCCTGACATGGAGATGGATGCCGAGGCCGAATACCCGCCCCTGCGGATGGCCGACAGCCAGGTTGCGCGGCTGGAAGCCGAGATCGACGTTATGAACGAGGCGCTGGAACCCTTGCGCAGCTTCATCTTGCCCGGGGGGGCCGACCTTGCGGCGTACCTGCATCTTTGCCGCACGGTGTCGCGCCGTGCTGAACGTCTCTCGGTCGAACTGGCCACGATGGAATCGGTCAATCCTGCTGCTGTGAAGTATCTCAATCGCCTCAGCGACTGGTTCTTCGTTGCCGCCCGCATGGCCAACGACGCCGGCACCAACGACGTCTTGTGGGTACCGGGCGCGAACCGTTAATAAAAGCGTCTTGAGAAAACCCTGGCATGTCACTTTTCGCAAAACGCGTGCATCGTTTGATCGTTGTGCGCGTTTCAAACGCAAAGATGATTGAATTTCGGGTTTGAAACGCTTCCAACCAGCGGCGGGGCGTCCAGTGGACGCGCCAGCCACCGGAAGAGCGGCGTAAACCGGTAAATTCACTGGAGCGGTTCTGCAAAATATGAGAGGGTCACCTGCAAATCCCGCGTGATGCAACATGCGGACCGAGCAGTAAGGACCGCGCCATATGACCCTGCCCACCATTGCGATGTTCTGGGATGGCCCACCCTTGGGATTCATCGAGCGTCTTTGCACCAAGTCCTTCGTCGACGCGGGCCATCCGGTGGTGATGTTTTCCTACGGCGGAGTCGAAGGGGCGCCCGCGGGCGTCACGCAGGCATCAGCCTGTGACATCCTACCCAAGCCCGACCACATCGTGCGCCATGAACGCACCGGCAGCCCGGCCATCCATGCCGACAAGTTCCGCTATCACCTTCTGGCCAAGAATGACGGTATCATCTGGTCCGACACGGACGCCTATTGTCTCAAACCCTTCTTGCCCACGGACGGCTATTTCTTTGGCCGCGAAAGCGACAAGGTGGTGGCCAATGGCGTTATGGCCCTGCCCGCCGCCTCGCCCACCCTGCAAAGCCTGATTGCGTTTTGCGAAGACGAGTACGCCATCCCGCCCTGGATGATGCCGCGGCACAAGCAGGTGATGCAGGAGCGCGCCGATGCCGGGGACCCGATGCATGTCTCGGAAATGCCGTGGGGGGCATGGGGCCCCAAGGCGCTGTCGCATTTCCTGCATCGCAACGATGAATTCAGACATGCGCTTGAGCCACATGTCCTCTACCCGGTGTTGTTCGAGGATCGGCGGATCTATTTCCGCGAGGCCTGGAAAACCTGGAAACGCGTGCAGGAGGACACGGTCTCGATCCATTTTTACGGGCGCCGCGTGCGCGAACGTCTTTGGAACAAGTTCAACGGCATCCCCCCCGACACGTCCGTACTCGGCGAATTGGCCAAAAAGCACGGCGTGACGCCATGATTCCGCCAGAAACCGGGCATTTTTCCGGACCTGCAACGGAAACGCGAC
>JBCBTE010000172.1:0-3506 GCA_039818805.1 Pseudomonadota bacterium | reverse complement strand
GCCAAGACGCGTTATGTCGCGGTTCGTCGCAAATTGTCTGCGCTTGCTTAACCCTTCGTTAGGCAAGCCTTCGTAGCGTTGACTATGCCACCCGTCAAAGGAGCGGACCGATGGACGACAATGACCCACTGATTCTGACCCAGACACCCACCGCGCGACGCCCCCTGCTCGGGCTGACTATCCTGGTGGTGGAAGACAGCCGATATGCCTGTGAAACGATGCGTTTGATGTGTCTGCGTAGCGGTGCGCGGATTCGGCGTGCCGATTGTTTGCGCTCTGCACGACGGCATTTACAGGTTTATCGCCCGTCAGCTGTGATCGTGGACATGGGTTTGCCGGACGGGTCCGGCGTGGACCTGATCGAAGAGTTGGCCAACGCTTCGCCGCGCGTCAGCGGCCTTTTGGGCATCAGCGGAGACCCAGAAAACGCAGATATGGCAATCAACGCCGGTGCTGACGGGTTTCTGGAAAAACCTTTGCACAGCCTTGCTGAGTTTCAGCAAGCGGTTCTGGCGGTTATGCCCATGAGCCGTCGACCGTTGGGTCCGCGCGTGATTGCTGATACCGAGATCAACCCTGACCCAATGGCCTATCGCGACGACATGAACCACGTGGCAAGCCTGCTTGATGATCATCAAGACGGGCCGGTACTCGATTACGTCGCGCAATTTCTAAGTGGCGTAGCACGGTCTGCGCGTGACACCGCGTTGGCCGACGCGGCGCGCAACCTGTCCGTGGACCGCGCCAAGGGACAGACCCCACCCGAGGCTGTGCCGGCCTTGCTGGAAATGGTGCAGGACCGGATCACCCGAAAAATCGCAATCTGACAACGGCGTGCAGGCTTAGTTGTCTTGTAACGGGTCCGAGGTGCGCCGCACCAGCCGAGTGAGGTCCGCCAATCGCTCTTTCTGCTGGCCGCGTTCATCAAAATTGTTCGCCGACAACCATAGCTGAAACGCTTCCTGCAAAGCGGGCCAATCCTTGTCTATCACGGCAAACCACGCCGTGTCGCGGTTGCGTCCCTTGACCACCGTGGCCTGCACAAAAACACCTTCGAAGCTGAATCCCAGCCGCTGCGCCGCGCGCCGAGAGGGCGCGTTCAGCGCATCACATTTCCATTCATAGCGGCGATAGCCATTATCGAAGGCCCATTTCATCATCAGGTACATTGCTTCGGTTGCTGCACGGGTGCGTTGCAGCGCCGGGGACATGGCGATGTACCCAACTTCGATAGAACCCGAACCGGGCTTAATACGCAGATATGAGGCAAATCCACCAAACGCCGCACGGTCTTTGTCATAAATGGCAAAGAACAGAATATCATCTTGCGCCGTTTCATCGCGCATCCAGCGATGAAATTGCGCCGCCGAAGCGAAAGGTCCGGTTGGCATGTAGTCCCAGACCCAATCATGCCCGTCAAATGCCCGGTAAAGAAGCGCGGCATGCGCATCGGCTGTCATCCGTTCCAACCGGGCATACTGGCCTTCCATCGGCTCTCCGGCGGGTCGATCCGGGGGAGTCCACCCTGGTATCTCTGGTCCACGCGGACGCGGATTTTGCATGGCGCGATCCTTGTTCTACGCGTGCAGAATAGACAGATAACCCTCTGAAAGAAAGGCGCGAACCGCTCAGAGCAGTAGGTTCGGGCTGGTCCCAAGTTCAACCCCGGGAAAGAGCGTGTCTTCGACAAGGCCGCGATCAACGCCAAAGAGATCACGCATCGCCCAGCCCGCGAAGGCGCGCACGTCGCGCGTTGGCATGAGGTCGCGGCGCGCATACAGATCGGCCTCGCTCAAGCCCGGCCAGTCGCCCCAGACCTGACCGCCACGCAACGCGCCACCGGCCATCAGCATGACACCCGCCGTTCCATGATCGGTTCCGTTGCTGCCATTGATCCGCGCGGTGCGCCCGAATTCCGTCATGGCAAGCACCGCAGTCTTGCCCCAGACATCGCCCAAGTCTTCTCGTAACGTCAACACCGCCTCCTGCAGACCGCCAAGCGCGCGGGGAAGTGCCTTACCTTGACTGGAATGCGTGTCGAACCCGTTCAGGGAAAAGGCCGCGATGCGGGTGTCGCCGCGCAGCCGCTCCGCAGCAAACCGGGACACGCTTTCGACCTGATCCTTTTCGCGGGTTACCTGCATGTTGTTTTGCATGGCGTTGAGCATGTCACCACTGTCCAGGTCCTCGCCGTTGCTGATCATCGCAAGCTCGGTCTGCGAAAGTGCAATCGCCTCGGCCACGGCATCGCGAAATAGCGGATCATCATGCATGACCAATTCCAGAAGACGTTGCGCCTGAGGGCTCAGCGCCAAGGCGGCTTCGGGTGACCAGTTGGCGACATCAGCCGCACCTTTCAGCAACAGCATGTCGCTGCGGCCCACCGCATAGGCCGTTTCGGTCTGAAGCCCTGGGATTGCTTGCAGCAACCGGTTCAGCCAGCCGTCCCGGATGCGCCCAAGGCTATCCTGGCCAGTGCCCGCTTCGAGAATATCCTGACCATCGAAATGGCTGCGCTTGTCGCGATACGGCGTCGACACCGCGTGGGCAAACCCCAATTCGCCAGCACTCCACAGCGGCATCAGATCGGCCAAGGCCGGGTGCAAAGAGAAAAAGCCGGTTAAATCCGGGCCGGCGGGCGCAATGTCACCGCGCAGCCCAACGAGGTTGGCATCCCCGACCGGTCGCACCACGTCCAGACCATCCATCCCGCCGCGCAGTATGATCACCACAAGGCGGTTGTCCCACGGCGCGCTTGCCATGGTGACCGGTGTGACCAGCGGGCTCGCGGCCAGTGAGCACCCCAAGGCAAGACTGCGCGTTACAAAACGGCGGCGGGACAGGTTGGGCGAAGATGGCATCGACATGATCCCTCTTTTACATCCGGTGAAAGGCGGGGGAGGCCAGAACGATGCCCACCCCTTCAGCCCGGGTTTCGGCAGCAGCGGCGGCAAAGCGCACAGGTTCGGGCGCGGTGTCCCCCAAGGCGATCTCGACGAATTCCCTTGGATCCGGCAAAAGCCGTTTAAGAAGGAACGGTATGGTCATTCCCCATTGCAGGCGCGCGGCCATACGTTGCGGGGTGATCCATGCCGCATCCGCCTCGGGCCAGCCATCCGGACCCAGCGGCACACCCCAGCTTTGCCCCATCAGTGTCATTGGCCCCAGAACATGACGCCGCAACTTGCGAAAATCATCCGGAATGTGGCGCGGCACCAGATCAAGCGCACGCAGGGTTGAACCCACGAAATCAATCGGTTGCTTGACGTTACGTGCCTCGGGGCTCCAAGACTTCGGATGGGTCAGCAACACTTCATACACTGCCAGCAGATCGCCGCTGGTTGCGGCAAATTGCTGCTCCAACGCCTCGACAAGTTCCGGGTCAGGATCATCCGAAACAAAATGAATGGCCAGCTTTCGGGCAAGATGCCGACCGGTCGCGGGATGGGTCGCCAGATCGTCCATGACATCCATGATGTGATCTAGCGACGGCGTGCCTTCTCCAT
>JBCBTE010000171.1:0-3655 GCA_039818805.1 Pseudomonadota bacterium | reverse complement strand
CACAAAATAGCCATTGTGGGCGCGTCGGGGTATACCGGCGCTGAACTTGTCCGGTTGATCGCAACGCATCCGGGGCTTGAGATTGCCGCACTGGCCGCCAATTCCAAGGCCGGTCAAAGCATGGCACAGGTCTTTCCGCATTTGCGCCATCTGGATTTGCCGATGCTGGTCACGATTGAGCAGATCGACTTTGCACAGATTGATCTGTGTTTTTGCGCCCTGCCGCATAAAACCAGTCAGGAGGTCATTTCGGCCTTGCCGCGTGACCTACGTATCGTTGATCTGAGCGCGGATTTCCGGCTGCGCGATCCCGAAACCTACAAAACATGGTACGGCAATCCGCATTCCGCGATCGAGATGCAGTCGGAAGCCGTCTATGGTCTGACGGAGTTTTATCGCGACGACATTCGCGACGCACGGCTGGTGGCCGGGACGGGGTGTAATGCGGCCACGGGTCAATACATGCTACGCCCGTTGATTGCGGACGGTGTGATTGAGCTGGATGAGATCATTCTGGACCTGAAATGCGGGGTGTCCGGTGCCGGGCGCAGCCTGAAGCAAAACCTGCTGCATGCTGAACTGTCTGAGGGTTATCATGCCTATGCTGTGGGTGGCACACACCGGCATCTGGGTGAATTCGATCAGGAGTTCTCGGCCATTGCGGGTCGCGATGTGCGTATTCAATTCACACCGCACCTGATTCCGGCCAACCGGGGCATCCTGGCCACCGGCTATGTCAAAGGCGACCCGAAGTTGGTGTTTGACACCTTGAAGGCGGCTTACAAGGCCGAAGCGTTCATCGAAGTGCTGCCTTTTGGTGAGGTCCCCAGCACGCGCCATATTCGGGGCAGTAATTTTTGCCATATCGGCGTGACGGATGATCGGATCGAAGGGCGCGCGATCGTCGTGGCGGCGCTGGACAACCTGACCAAGGGTTCCAGTGGACAAGCCTTGCAAAATGCCAATCTGATGTTAGGTCTAAATGAAGCGACCGGCCTTATGCTGGCTCCGGTTTTCCCATGAAGAACACGTGACAGACCCATGAAATCACTTAAGAAAAAGCGCAGAGTCCAGATCATTGCCATTGCCACGGTGGCGCTGGCGCTGTCTACGGCGCTGATCGGCTATGCCATGCGCGACGGGATTAATTTCTTCCGCTCTCCCAGCCAGGTGATAGCTGAGCCGCCGCCGTCTACGGAGACCTTTCGCATCGGTGGGCTGGTTGAGGAAGGCAGCTTGGTACGTGGTCAGGGTGAAACGGTGACGTTCAACGTGACCGACGGTGGCGCGGTCGTTTCCGTCAGTTACACCGGCGTTTTACCGGATCTCTTCAAGGAAAACGAAGGCATGGTCGGCCAGGGGCGCTACATCGATGGCGTGTTTCAGGCCCATGAGATCTTGGCCAAGCACGATGAAGACTACATGCCCAAGGAAGTGATCGATGCCCTGAAAGAGCAAGGCGTTTATCAGCAACCGAACGGTAGCTGAGGACAGCGTTAACCATTTCAGACCAGCTTGCGTTGCAATCCAATGCGGCATGCAAAGGCGGGTCAGATGCAAAGCGTTTCCGAAATTGCCAGACAGATCGTTGCCCGGGAGGGTGGCTACGTTAACGACCCAGACGACCCTGGGGGTGCCACGAAATACGGCGTGACGATCCACACGATGCGACGGTTGGGGCTTGATCTTAACGGGGATGGCGCGGTCGGCATTTCCGACGTGCGCGCCCTGACACGGGCTCACGCAGAAGAAATTTTCGTCAATCACTACTTTCGACAGCCCCGTATTGCCGAGTTGCCTCAGGTTTTGCAGGCCAGCGTTTTTGACATGTACGTCAATGCAGGTAGTAATGCGGTGAAAATCCTGCAACGGTTGCTGCGCCAAATGGGACGCGGGGTCAGCGTCGACGGTACGATCGGCCCACAGACCATTGCGGCGACAAAGGCCGCGTATCAAGCCGCCCCCACCTACATTGCCGACGCTTATGGGATTGCCCGGCGCAATTATTACTTCCGTCTGGCGGACCGACGCCCCGCATCGCGCAAATATGCGCTGTCCCGTGCCGGGGGAAAAGGTGGCTGGATCAAGCGCGCCGAGGAATTCATATCCCCGCGTTATCACCTCAGCACAGCCGAATTCAACGAAAGGGTCTCAAAATGGGGCTGATCGAACGGATATTCTCAGTCGTCTTTGGAGGCGGGCGCAACGCGGTTGCGGAAACGGCCGAAGTGTTTCGCGTCAACTCCGATAGTGCCGACGCGCGCGCGGCGGAAATTCAAAGCGCGGCCCTCGCGCAGCTGTCAGCCGAGTTCGCAACGGAGCGCAAGGGCTGGTACGACCGGTTCGTCGACGGCCTAAACCGCATTCCACGCCCGGCGATGGCTCTTGGCACGCTGGGATTGTTCGTGGCGGCCATGGTTGACCCGGTTTGGTTTTCTGAACGCATGCAAGGCATCGCCTTGGTTCCCGAGCCGTTATGGTGGCTGTTAGGCGCTATCGTAAGTTTTTACTTCGGCGCAAGGCATCAGGCTAAAGGTCAGGAATTTCAACGCTCTATCGCCACCACCATGGCCCGCGCCCCGCAAGTGGTGGAAAACATCCGCATGTTGCGAAAGCTGGATTCGGAAACGCCCGGCATGGCGGATGCCGGGTCGGATGCCGCCCTGAGCCTGACTGCGGTCGAACCCGAAGACAACGCGGCATTAGACGATTGGCGTCGCGCAATGGCATGACTCGCTTGCATGTGATCTGATGCCGCGGCGATAAGCATTGGCCGGCGCGCTGCGGTTGCTTATAACTGAAGGTATGATCACAGAGCTTGGCCACTTCGCACTGATACTCGCCTTCTTCGTGGCCTGTTTTCAGGCTGTCGTCCCTCTTGTCGGGGCGCATAACCGTTGGGCGGGATGGATGGCCGTCGCAGAACCGGCCGCGACGCTACAGTTCCTGCTAACAGCAGTGTCCTTCGCGGCGCTGACATGGGCGTTTGTCAGCTCTGATTTCTCGCTGCAACTGGTTGTTAACAACAGTCATTCGGCCAAGCCACTGCTGTATAAGATCACCGGTGTCTGGGGCAATCACGAAGGTTCGATGCTGCTGTGGGTTCTGATCGTAACGCTGTTCGGGGCGTTTGCCGCCTGGTTCGGCGGCAATCTACCGCCGACACTCAAGGCGCGGGTGTTGTCCATACAGGCCCTGATCGGTGTGGCGTTCTTCGCTTTCATCCTCTTCAGCTCGAACCCGTTTCTTCGCATGGCCGTTCCGCCCTACGACGGACAGGACCTGAACCCGCTGCTGCAGGACCCCGGTCTCGCTTTTCACCCGCCATTTCTCTACCTGGGCTATGTCGGCCTCTCGATGACCTATTCCTTCGCAGTTGCCGCCCTGATCGAGGGGCGCGTCGACGCGGCGTGGGGCAGGTGGGTACGCCCCTACACACTGGCCGCATGGGTATTCCTGACCGTGGGTATCGCACTTGGAAGCTGGTGGGCCTATTACGAGCTGGGCTGGGGCGGTTTCTGGTTTTGGGACCCGGTGGAAAATGCGTCCTTCATGCCGTGGCTGATTGCAGCGGCCTTGCTACATTCCGCAATTGTCGTGGAAAAACGCGAAGCGCTCAAAAGCTGGACGATCCTTCTCGCTATCATCGCCTTTG
>JBCBTE010000170.1:0-3762 GCA_039818805.1 Pseudomonadota bacterium | reverse complement strand
AGGGCATTGCGTTGCCGGGCTTGATGTCGGCCTTCGTGCTGGCGACAACCTTGTCACCGACGGCCAGGCGTTGCGGCGCCAGGATATAGGCCTGCTCGCCATCCTCGTATTTCACGAGGGCGATGAATGCGGTCCGGTTCGGGTCATACTCGATCCGTTCAACGGTGGCCGCGACATCGAATTTACGACGTTTGAAATCAACGATCCGGTAGAGGCGTTTAGCGCCACCCCCGCGACGACGCGAGGTAATCCGCCCGGTGTTGTTCCGGCCGCCCGATTTCGTCAAACCCTCGGTGAGGGCCTTGACGGGGCGTCCTTTGTACAGCTCCGAACGGTCGATCAGCACCAGCCCGCGCTGGCCCGGCGTCGTTGGCTTATACGACTTGAGTGCCATGCTTTCTGTCTTCCGTTTAGCAATGCGAACCGGTTGGTTCGCTATGTAGGGTGGGTGAAAACCCACCGATGTTATAGGCCCCCGTAGGTGCCCGGTTCAGGTGTTCTTGCGAACGAACGGCAAAGCCCCGGACGAATCCGGGGCAAGGCGATGGGGTCTGATAGTAAAGACAGGAGGTCAGGTCAAGCACTACATCCCCGTTTCTCGTCCCGCCGCGCCAGCGTGAACGCACGCAAGCGCCGCCGCCCGTATGCGCCTTGCCCGGAAAGGGCTCTTCGACATGCGTGACTGGCCTTCGATCCAGATCAAGTCGCTGACACGCGGTTGGTGCTATACTAGGCTTGGAGGCCTTGGCGTGACGGGGGCGGGCAGGTCCGCCAAGGCAATCGACGTTGGCACAACACAGGGAGAGAGACCATGACCAGATCAGCCAAGAAAACCGGACCCACAGAGACCGGACTGTCGGCAATGGCGGCCCCAATGATGGCGGGCAATCCTGTCGTCGCCAAGGCCTGGATGGACATCATGACCGAAAGCGCGCGTTTTCTGTCGGATCGGCTGCAACAAGATCTGGAGCTGCAGCAGGCGCTGCTGCGCTGCAAGACGCCGGTAGAGGTGGCGGAAGTGCAAGCCAAGTTCATGCAGCAGGCGGTCGAGCAATACACCGAAGAGACCATGCGGATGTTCAAGATGATGTCAGGGGCCACCGAAGAAACCCTTCAGACCGCCAAATCAGGCCAGTCGCGGGGGTATGACGACGTACCGGTTTAGACCCTGCGAAATTATTGCGTACTCTGATACCGCTGGTCTGTTACCCTTTGTCGAACGCACCTACAAATGTACGAATGACATATTGCGCAACTCGGTGTGCTTCATAAACTTCGCTAAAAGTGGTCGTTGCTGTTCGTTCATGTGCATAGTCGTTTCGCCATTGAAAGAGACTACTATAGCTAGTTGACAAGTCTTTGCGAAATCTGCGCTCGACAATCTTCCTGCGCTCGCTCAGTAGCCTGTGAAAGACCGTTGCGTTTTTTGGCGCGTTTGGCCCTGTCCATTGCGCCAACCCAAACTGTTTTGAATAGCTTTTGAGGTTGTCCAAAGAAATTCGGGCATTCATCTTAGAAAAATCCGATTCCACATGGGCCTGATACTTTGGGTGGAACCGACCTGCATACTCAATAAGGGTTTCTTTCACGATGCTTTCATATGTCGCGACAATCGTCACGGCAAACATTCCCGAGAGTTCGCTCCTGATTTTGCGATCGACTGCGGTATCATGCCCCAAACGACTATCAATACTCCTTGCTAAATCCCTTATATGTTTGAAATTGGACTCAACGAGTTCATGCATCCGCCAAAATTGTCTCCTGAGCTATTTGGCGCCTAGAAAGCACTTGTTCGCGACTTGTTGTGTTCGAAGTGAAGGCTTCTATGAATCTTTCATCTTTGATGAGTGACTCGTAGATATTCTTGTTGAATGCCGTGCCTTCCGGAGCTTCCAGTAGGACGCCCATTACTGCTTCCAAAGTCGCGGCATTTAAAATTCCTCTCGGGCGAAATGGTTTTTCGAGAGCGTTGTTTGCCGTCTCAGAGGCGCGTTCAAAGGCGGCGACAAATCTCAAAGAGCGAGCGCTATCGAAACTTTTGTTAATAGACATTTCGCGGGAAAGAAAATCTTTCATCGGCGGCACGTACTCATCGATGTTTTCAAACAGCGAAAACAGGCGCAAAATCAACTCTATGTCGCGTTGTTTCGGGTCGGGGTCGGGCTTGCCATAGATGGATCGCCAATTTTGGTCTAAATTCAACTGCTCCAAAGTCGCCAAGATTGGACCGCGATACACCGCATTCCTAATTTCTTGAGCGTTTAGGGGTTGGCCGCCCGTATTAAGTCGCTCGAAAATATGATATACGCTTTCTGGCTGTTCTTCTTCCGGTGAAAGCTGCTTAACAGTCACACCTCTCAAGCTTGTGTTTTTTAGCTTTCTCTTCGTGCGATCTTCTAATTCTTCGAATGACTTGCCTTCCAAGTCCTTACGTTGCTCTAAGCCTGTAAGCCTAAAAACTTTTTGGTGCCCACCGGCATTTGGAGGTCCGAAGTAACCACCAAAGAAGTATGCAATTGACGTTATCCTTTGTTGACCATCAATCACCTCGAGTTGTCCGTCAGAGTTCTCGTAAAAGAAAACTTGCGGAACTGGCAATCCAATCGCAAATGACTCAATCAGTTTCGATGCGCGCCGTATGTCCCAAACATATTTTCGCTGATAATCTGGCACGATAATGTCTTCCGACTGAAACATGGTTGCCAGTTGATCTAGGCTCCAGTCAGTCGCAGTTACAACAATGTTAAATTCTACAGTGGATGTCTCTGTGGATTCGTCCACTTGATCATCGAGCGCAACTTCTCCGTTAGTTTCATTGTCCATCAATCAGCCTTCCTATTTCTTCAAAAAGAAGCTAAAAAGTTCTATTCGTAAAGTACGAAAAACCCCGGCCACTCTCGCAGCCGGGGTTTCTTAATTCGTAGGGTGGGTGCAAACCCACGCGTGGCTCAAAGCCCGGTCGTCACGTCAATCGTGTTGCCCTCTTCAAGGGTCACGTACGCCTTCTTGACGTCCTTGCGCTTGCCCATGATGCCACGGAAGCGCTTGGCCTTGCCTTTGGTGATCGCCGTGTTCACCGCCTTCACCTTCACACCAAAAAGCGCCTCGACGGCCTCTTTGATCTGCGGTTTGGCCGCATCAATCGCCACTTCGAACACCACTGCGTTCGATTCCGACGCCATGGTGGCCTTCTCGGTGATGATCGGCTTGCGGATCACATCATAATGTTCTGGTTTTGCGCTCATTTCAACCGAGCCTCCAGTGCTTCGACACCCGCCTTGGTCAGCACCAGCGTGTCACGCCGCAGGATGTCATATACGTTTGCGCCCATCGACGGCAGCACGTCCAGACCGTCGATATTGGCCGCGGCCTTGGCAAAGCCTTCGTTGACGGACGCGCCATCGATGATCAGCGCGCGCTTCCAGCCCAGATCCTTGACCTGTTTGGCCAGATCCTTGGTCTTGTCGGCACCCTCTGCGGCCTCGATCACCACCAGTTCACCCGCCTTGGCCTTGGCCGACAGCGCGTGTTTCAGGCCCAGCATGCGGACCTTCTTGGGCAAGTCGTGCCCGTGGTCGCGCGGGGTTGGGCCCTTGTAGATACCACCCTTGCGGAAGATCGGCGCGTTGCGCGACCCGTGACGTGCGCCACCGGTGCCCTTCTGGCGATAGATCTTCTTGGTCGAGTAGCTGGTTTCGGACCGGGTCTTGACCTTGTGCGTACCGGCCTGCGCCTTGTTGCGCTGCCAGCGGACGACGCGGT
>JBCBTE010000169.1:0-3797 GCA_039818805.1 Pseudomonadota bacterium | reverse complement strand
ACCGACATCGATGAAAATCCGTATTACCTGCATGACTGCCGGCCAGGTCTGCAAGGTCACAAGCGTGCGTCCCAGCATGTGCTTGGCTTCTTCGGCGGCCTCGCTGACGGACTTTGCGATGCGCACGCCGCCGCCCTGGCCCGCCCCGGCCTCCTTGAAGGTGCCCTTGCCGCGGCCGCCTGCATGAATTTGCGCTTTCACCACCCAAACCGGGCCGTCAAGCTCCCCGGCCGCAGACTTGGCTTCCTCCGCGCGCAAAACCACGCGACCGTCCGACACAGGCGCACCATAAGAGCGCAAAAGCGATTTCGCCTGATATTCATGAATGTTCATTTTCCTAGCTCCACCTGGGTGCTCATTTGATGAATTCGAGCATTTCCTTAAACTCGGACGTTCCGGCCTTTCCAAGCCATTCGAATATAACCATTTCCGTCGTAACGATCCCTGCTCCGAAAGCGCTCAAACGCGCGACACACGCGGCCTCGCTTTCAAGGCTGCGCGAGGCAGTTGCATCCGAGACCACGAAGACTTCGTAACCGGCTTCCATCATACTTGCGGCGGTTTGCACGACGCAGATATGCGCTTCCATCCCGGCAATGACGGCCTGTTTCCGGTTGAGATTTTTGAAGTAGGCCGCAAAGCCATCATCCTCCATGCAAGAAAAATGGATCTTGCTGAGAATGGTCGCTTGTTGGTTTCGAAGCTCCGGCACAGTTCGTCCCAAGCCTTCTGGATACTGTTCGGTCATGATGACGGGAACTTGCATTTCTGTCGCTCCACGACACAGCATGGATGTGTTTTTGATCGTGCGGGCAGGGGCTTGCATCGCTGGCACAAGGCGTTCCTGCATGTCGATTACAACAAGCACGGAATCCTCTGAACGGATGAGCATGTCGCGTGCCTCCCAGAGTGGTATCGACGAATCATGGCATACCAGATACCAATTGATTTTCTGAGTGGCAAGTTATGTGAATTTGGCAACTATTCAGCAGAGCAGGATTTGAGAGCAGATTCTGGAAATCATATATAATGCTGTTTTATAACATAAAAGTTACCTTCATCACCGTTTTGATTTAACGCTGGTGTTACCTTGAAAAAAGACAATTGCCGGATGAATATCCTTGTGTATGGTATACCAAAGCCAATATCAGGCATTCATCCAGAGCCTGGAGGATTGAATGAAGCTAAAGCCGATCACCTCAAATTTCACTCTGAAAGACCTTGCTTATGAGAGGTTGCGCGACGCGATCACTCAGATGAATATTTATAGCAGCGATGCGGATTTAAGGCTGGATGAGCGAAAGCTTGCAGAACAATTGAACGTGTCGCGAACACCTTTGCGCGAAGCGATTGCCTTTCTCGAGCGGGATGGCCTTGTGCGGGTCGTTCCTCGAAAGGGCGTCTATGTCGTGCGCAAGAGCCAACAGGAAATTTTGGACATGATCGTTGCGTGGGCGGCGCTTGAGAGCATGGCCGCCCGGTTGGCCACTGAGCGTGCGACGGACACTGAGATTGCCAGCCTAAGGAAAATTGCCGCAAAGTATAACGATGGCACGGCGAAGACGCGGATTTCCGAATATTCCGAAGACAACATTCGCTTTCATCAACGCATCCTGGAGATATCGAAATGTGCTTTGTTGAAAGACATGGCTGACGGCTTGTTCTTGCATATGAATGCTGTGCGGCTGCGTGCGATGGGAGAAGAAAACCGGCTGAACCGATCGGTTGTTGATCATGCTGGAATCATAGAAGCCTTGGAGAACCGGGAAACAGAACTGGCCGCAACGTTCGTGCGTGAACATACGATGCGCCTGCACAACCACGTGCGTCGCACATGGACCAATCTTGAATTTGCCGGTGGGGGATCAGAAGCCACCGGGACTTGATCGCTGGAAAGTCGGTTTCGCGATGGAAGCCGACAAGGGAGGAAACAATGGGGATCACCCAACTATCCGAGGATCTTATTGCTCGTGCAGAGACGGCGCCTGAAACCCTGACGGATGGCTTTCACCTGTTGATTGATGCGTTAAAGATCAATGGGATCAACACGATATACAATGTTCCGGGTATCCCGATCACAGATTTGGGTCGCTATGCGCAGGCACAGGGGATGCGGGTCATTTCCTTCCGGCACGAACAACATGCCGGTTATGCGGCGTCGGTCGCCGGCTTCCTTACGAAAATGCCAGGTGTGTGCATGACGGTTTCTGCGCCGGGCTTTCTCAATGGGGTGACGGCGCTGGCAAATGCGACAACCAACTGTTGGCCAATGATCCTGATCTCTGGAAGCTCGGAGCGCGAAATTGTCGATCTGGCGCAAGGCGACTACGAAGAGATGGATCAGCTGGCAATGGCGCGGCCGTTTTGCAAGGCGGCCTACCGGCTCAACTATGCGCAGGACATCGGAATCGCTGTTGCGCGTGCAATTCGCAGCGCGGTGTCCGGTCGGCCGGGCGGGGTTTACCTTGATATCCCGGGCGCGATGCTGGGACAGATCATGGATGCCGAGGACGGAAAGAACAGCCTTGTGAAGGTCATTGACCCTGCACCGCGGCAGACCCCGTCAGAAGAGTCTATAGCGCGTGCGATCAGCGTGATGAAAGAGGCCAAACGTCCACTGATCGTGATCGGCAAGGGCGCGGCTTATGACCAGTCTGACGAGACCATTCGGAAGCTGGTGGAAAAATCCGGTTACCCGTTCCTGCCGATGTCGATGGCCAAAGGTGTTGTACCTGATACGCATCCTCAATGCGCCGCGGCGGCAAGATCGCTTGTGCTTAAGGAATCCGATGCCGTCATAATGATGGGCGCGCGGATCAACTGGCTTCTGAGCCATGGCAAGGGCCGCCAATGGGGTGAGCCTGGATCGAAGAAATTCATACAGATCGACATCGACCCCGAAGAGATGGATAGCAACGTGGAAATCGCCGCGCCGCTGGTTGGCGATGTGGGCTCCTGTGCGCAGGCGCTGATAGATGCGATGGACAACGAGGTAATCACACCACCAAAGGATTGGTTGGAACAGGTCCATTCGAAGGCATCGGCCAACATGGAAAAAATGGCCGCGCGGTTGCAGAACAACAATGACCCAATGGATTACCACGCGGCTCTTGGCGTGCTCAAGCAAGCGATCAATGACCGACCTGACACGATTCTGGTGAATGAAGGCGCAAACACTTTGGATATGGCGCGATCGATCATCAACGTTCACAAGCCGCGCCACCGGATTGATGTGGGTACATGGGGTGTCATGGGCATCGGTATGGGGGCTGCCGTAGCCGCAGCGGTCGAGACCGGCAAGCAGGTCTTGGCAGTTGAGGGCGACAGCGCCTTTGGCTTCTGCGGCATGGAAATCGAAACCATCTGTCGCTATAACCTGCCGGTCTGCGTCGTTGTCTTCAACAACAACGGTATTTATCGCGGGGATGGCGAAAACTGGGGCGGTGGGGATGATCCGGCGACGACCGTTTTCGTCAAAGACAGCCGATATGACATGATGATGGAAGCCTTCGGAGGCGTGGGCGTTTGGGCGAAAAACCCCGATGAGTTGCGCCAAGCGGTAGAGGCCGCTCTGGCGTCCGGCAAACCAACTCTGATCAATGCCGCGATTGATCCATCAGCAGGCAAGGAAAGCGGCAATATTGGAAACCTCAACCCGTCCTCTGTGGTGGCGCAAGCGCGCTATCCGCAAGCCAAGAATGTTTGAGCGGGAGATTTGTTATGAAAGCGTTGGACGGCATCAAGATTTTGGATTTCACCCATGTGCAGTCGGGTCCGACCTGTACGCAGTTGCTGGC
>JBCBTE010000168.1:0-3835 GCA_039818805.1 Pseudomonadota bacterium | reverse complement strand
CTTTCTGGATGACGTCGCGCAGCACAACGGTGCGCTGCACGTCTCTTTCGACGTGGATTTTCTGGACCCGGGGTTCGCCCCGGCCGTTGGCACCACTGTACCGGGTGGCGCGACCATCCGCGAGGCACATCTGGTAATGGAGATGATTTGCGACAGCGGGCTTATGACCTCTCTGGATCTGGTCGAGCTGAACCCATTTCTGGATGATCGCGGCCGAACAGCCCAGGTGATGGTGGAACTGACCGCCTCTTCGATGGGTCGCCGCGTCTTCGACCGACCCACACGGGCGTTTTCATGAGCGTACAGGCCCCCGCCTCCGTGGTCATGATCCGCCCCAACCGCTTTCGGCCGAATCCGGAAACGGCGGCCGATAACCTCTTTCAATCCATTCCACGTCTGAGTGCGGAAGAGGTCGCCATCCGCGCACATTCGGAGTTTGACACGGCGGTTGAAACCTTGCGCGCCGCTGGCGTCACCGTGCATGTGTTCCAGGACGAGGCCGTCGACACGCCCGATGCGGTTTTTCCCAACAACTGGTTCTCCACACATCACGGTGGGCATGTGGCGATCTACCCGATGTTCGCCGACAGCCGAAGGCGTGAACGGCGCGTCGATGTGATCGACATGCTCAAACGCGAGTATCGCGTGGCCGAAATTACCGATTACTCGGGGCTGGAACCTGACGGGTTGTCACTTGAAGGCACAGGGGCGATGGTATTGGACCACATTGGTCGTCTTGCGTTTGTTGCCCGCTCGCATCGCGCCGATCCGCTTTTGCTGGAACGGTTCTGCACCCGATTTGGGTATGAACCCATCCTTTTCGATGCTGCCGACGCAAGCGGCATGCCGGTCTATCACACCAATGTCCTGATGGCGGTTGGCACGCATTTTGCTCTTGTTGGCCTTGACATGGTCGTCGAAGATGAACGCCGCGCAACCATCGTGGACCGGCTGGAAGAAAGCGGGCGCGATGTGATCGCGCTGACGTCTCGGCAAATTTCGGACTTTGCCGGAAATGCCATTGAACTGGCGACATCCAAGGGCCTTGTGCTCGCGCTTTCTTCACGTGCATTGGCCTCCATGTCGGACGTGCAGAAGGTCCGGCTCGAAGCATCCGTGCGCCTTGTTCCGCTGGATCTGCCGATCATTGAAAGCGCGGGCGGCTCGGCCCGCTGCATGATCGCAGGCATCCACCTGGCCCGCCGCTCGACCACCGCAGAAAGAGTACTCTAATGACCAACCTTACCCCCTCAGACAAAGCCTTGGTGCCCTTCGTGTCCGTCGAGAACATGATGAGGCTGGTTCATCAGATCGGCGTCGAAGATATGTTGACTGGGCTGGCCGCATATATCGAAGCAGATTTCCGTCGGTGGGAGCTTTTCGACAAGACGCCGCGGGTGGCCAGCCACTCGGATGTTGGCGTGATCGAGTTGATGCCGACGTCGGATGGCGAGGCGTACGGCTTCAAATACGTGAACGGCCACCCCAAGAACACGCGCGAAGGCCTGCAGACAGTCACCGCCTTTGGCCTGTTGGCCGATGTGGACACAGGTTACCCGGTGCTGTTGACCGAGATGACCCTCCTGACCGCGCTGCGCACCGCCGCGACATCGGCCTTGGTGGCCAAACACCTGGCGCCGAAGGGGTCTGACACGATGGCCATGATCGGCAATGGCGCACAATCCGAATTCCAGAGCCTTGCCATGAAAGCACTTTGCGGATTGAAGACCGTGCGCCTTTGGGACACCGACCCGGCGGCCATCGATAAGGCTGCGCATAATCTTGAAGGGCTTGGCCTGACCGTCGTGAAATGCGCCAGTGCCGAAGAGAGCATGGAAGGCGCGCAGATCATCACGACCTGCACCGCCGACAAGCAGAATGCGACCATCCTGACCGACAACATGATCGGAAGCGGCGTGCATATCAACGCCATCGGCGGCGACTGCCCCGGCAAGACCGAATTGGCCCCCGCCATCCTGCATCGCGCAGACATCTTCGTGGAGTATCCCGAGCAGACCCGGATCGAGGGCGAAATTCAGCAAATGGCGGATGATCATCCTGTCACGGAATTCTGGCAGGTGCTATCCGGTCAAGCCAAGGGGCGCATTGATACCCGGCAGATCACGCTGTTCGACTCGGTCGGCTTTGCCATCGAGGATTTCAGCGCGCTGCGCTTTGTGCGCGACCATATCTCTGGAACAGATTGTTACATAGAGCTTGATCTGCTGGCCGACCCGGATGATCCACGCGACCTGTTTGGAATGTTGCAGCGCGCGCACGTGTAAGCAAAGCGGCGTTACGGCTTCACGCTGGTATGATCAGCGCATCAAAACGCCCTGCCCGGTCGGCAGGGCCATAATACTACGCCCTGCCCTGGTCGCGAATGCATTCCAAGCAGCGTTCTGCTCCTCGTGACCGGTCAGCCCATAGTCGTCTAGAACAACGATCCCCCCTGGCGTGATACGGTCCCAGACCTTCTCGATTGTGCCGATCTCGGCAGAGGTGATATTCAGATCGATCGAGATATAGGACAGCGCATCAAACGCGACATCATCGATCGACCCCGGCAGCAGTCCCGGCACCAGAACGGCGTTGGGATGCGGGGCAAACTGTTTTTTGCAAAAGTCGATGATGCCTACATTGGCCGGATTCCCCGAATACATGTTGCGGTTCATCTTGTGTACGCCGGCAAGCTCGGTCTCCGAGGCCATCTCTTCGGGGATACCGTCATAGGTGTCGAACAGAAAAAACTTTTTACCTGACGCGTCAAACTCCGTGTTCCGCAAGATCATCGTGCTCAGCAACCCGGTGTTCACACCGAATTCCGCAAAATCTCCGGGTAAGCGCAAGCAGCACTCGGCCGCCCAGAGACAAACATGCACCCGCCAACGAATATCAGGCGTACCGCCAATCCAATGGGGTGCACTTTCGTGGCAGGTCTGGTCCCAGGTTTCCTGAAATTGCGCATCATGCAAAAACGGCACGTATTTCTTACGCACCGCCAAATGGTCGCCGTGGTAGTCATACTTGTATGGCGCATTGGTCAACGCCTTGCGCAGATAGCGGATTGCGGCGGTAAACGGGTCCATACGAGTCTCCGATCAGCTCAGCGCGCCTTGAGCCATTGTTTTATGAAGTGCAGGCGATTGCCCAATCGCTCTGACGTTCGGTGCTTTGAGCGCATATAGGTCAATTCGCGCCGTCGCAACTGCGGCGACACACTGGCGCTGACCTGTTCGGGATGCAGGCGATTGGCCACCAGAATATCCGGACAGATTGCCGGCGCCCCCAACTGATCTGCGCACCGCTTGTAAAAGTCACCGTCCATAAGCCAGATCAATTCTTCGTCGAATTCTAGTCTCGTTCCGGATCGGAGCGCCAAAACGGACGGGCTGCTGACCGTGTTCTTTCCCAGATGCACATTTGGATTCATTTGCGGGACCATCGGACTTTCGAAGATCTCCCCGTCGCGGGTGATGCACGAACCGCAAAGCGCCCATTGCACGTCCGGTCGCTGGAACATCTCAGAGAGAATACGCAACGCTCCATTATGGCAAAAAAAGTCGTCCTGAAACATGATCTTCAAGATATGCCCGGTGGCGTGGCGCATCGCGACATTCGTGTTGGCCGCGGCCTGACGTAACCCTGCCCGGTTGTCGACCCGCACAATCGCGATCTGGTCCGAATACCTTGCGCAGACCTCACCGACGTTACGTGTGTCGGACTGATCCGAGACCACCACTTCGAAATCCTGAAAGTCCTGGTCCGCAAGCGTGGCCAGTAGTTCCGTCAGGTGAACCCGGCCTATGACATGAACGGCCAAGGCGGGGTTCAC
>JBCBTE010000167.1:0-3915 GCA_039818805.1 Pseudomonadota bacterium | reverse complement strand
AGTAGGACAGGCTGGAGTCGTCGGCAAAGGCATAGTTCTGCAAAAGACCCTCGATCCTTTGCGCGTGTATCTTGGGTCCTGGACCATGCCGACACGGTGGAAAAACAGGATGCCGCTGCCAACGCGCTGATTTTCAAGACCAATGTGTTGTGGTCACAACTGGATGCATTGTACAGCGCCTATGTCGAGCCCGGGCGCATTCCGCCGGGGGCCTGGCTGCCCGGAACGTTTGAGGTCAAACGCAAGGTTGCGTCATGAGCCAAGTCGCACCTCAGGTCATACCTATAATCCCTCGCGGCGTGCGATTGCACCGCGACGAGGTGCGCCAACAATGGGTGCTTTTGGCGCCGGAACGCGCGGTGGCGTTGGATCAGGTTGGTTATGCGATCTTGTCTGAAGTTGATGGCACGCGCAGTTTTGGCGAGATCACCGAAGGCCTTGCCGAGAAATATGCCGCACCCCGCGAACAGATTGCCGCCGACGCTGGCGAGTTTCTGCGCGGCCTGATGGACCGGCGCATACTGGAGGAAACGTGATGGACGGCGCCGCCCCCATGGATTGGCGCGCCGAGGGCAAGCGGCTTGGAATCCCTGCACCCATGGCGATGCTGGCAGAGCTGACCCATCGCTGTCCTTTGTCCTGTCCGTATTGTTCGAACCCCATGGAACTAGCGCAGCGCAGCCAGGAGTTAGACACTGCCGACTGGATCCGTGTTTTCAAGGAAGCGTCAGACCTTGGCGTTTTGCAACTGCACCTGTCAGGTGGAGAACCTGCCGCGCGAAGGGACCTTGAGGATCTGGTGATCGGGGCGCGTGAGGTGGGGCTCTACACCAACCTGATCACATCAGGTATCGGACTGACCGAAAGGCGGCTGCGCGCCTTGGATGAGGCGGGCCTCGATCATATTCAATTGTCGCTGCAAGGCACCGATGCGGACATGGCGGACCGGATCGGCGGCTACAAGGGCGGTTTCAAACGCAAGATGCAGGTTGCGGCATGGATCAAGGACATCGGGTTTCCCTTGACGCTTAATGCCGTGGTGCATCGCCAGAACCTGCATCAGTTGCCGCAAGCCATCGAGATGGCGCTTGAAATGGGCGCACGGCGCATTGAGGTGGCGATCGTGCAATTCCATGGCTGGGCCATGGTAAACCGCAACGCAATGATGCCGACCAAGGCCCAGGCCGAGGAGGCTAGCCGCGTGGTGGCCGAGGCAAGAGAGCGTCTGAAAGGTCGACTGGTATTGGACTATGTGCCGGCAGATTACCATTCGGATTATCCCAAACGCTGTATGGGCGGATGGGGTACAACCGGTCTGAACGTGGCACCCGACGGAGAAGTTCTTCCGTGTCACGCCGCGCAAACGATCAGGACGCTTTGCTTTGAAAATGTGCGCGACAAGGGGTTGGCGGAAATCTGGTATCATGGCGCGGCCTTCAATGCCTACCGCGGATTTGACTGGATGCAAGAACCGTGCCGATCATGCCCGCGCAAGACCAAGGACTTTGGCGGCTGTCGCTGTCAGGCAATGGCCTTGGCCGGCGACCCCGCAGCAACGGATCCGGTTTGTATCAAATCGCCCCTGCATGGCGAGCTGCAAGCACGTGCGCAGGTCTTCTCGGAGGCGGAGGGAGCGGAACTTACCTATCGTGGACAACCAGAAAAGTAAGGGCAAAGCTGGATGAGGCGGCAGGTGCACGAAGCAGAATGGAAGACCCTTGTGCGCTTCGCCATCCCGTTACTGATCTTGTTGAGCTTACCTTTTCACCCCGCTGCGGCGTCAGACCCGCTTTTGCTACCGGCCCCGGCGGACCTTTTGAAACTGGTAAAGCGTGGCTGGGTTTATGAAATCCACACATCCCGCGTGCGGCGTCCCCCAGATTTACCTGAGGTCGAGTTCAACAGTCCCGAAGTGGCGCTTGGCCCGGTTTGCGTAATCGGGGATGCGCCACACCCGCAGACGCGTACCGTGATTGACCGATTTGTAGAGTTGCTGGCCGAGATCTATGGCCGACAAGTCCCGGTATCGTACCAAGGTGGCAACATTGGTGACTGCAAAGGGCTGCACAGGACGTATATTCGGCTTTACTCCGGCCGTCCGCCTTATGGCCGATTCAACGCGGACATTCGTGAACTGGACAAAGCCTTTGATATTCGTTTTCCAAAAAACTGGCGCGAGCCGATACTATCCCCGGCGCAGACAAACGGGTTTTTTGGCCGTAACGGGGCCACGGCACATTTGCTGATAAGCCAGCCTTCGGTTGCGGCACCAACGAAGCTGCAACTGGCGTTTCACAGCTCGATCCTTATCGAAGAGCTGTTTCAGGCCGTCACGTTTGGCGCAGACATTCTAAAGTTTGAACGCGGCACGCCATTTTATTCAAAACTGCAAGAATTCCCCAGCAACCTGCGCTATCTATCGTGGCAGTCCGATGCCTTCATGACCGGGATTCTGCGAAGTAATCCAAACGGGCTGTGTGGTTTTGACGTGCTGATGCTTCACACGCTTGCCGGGGCAAACCTGCGCAATTCGAACACACCGGAACTGCTGACGTATCTCAAGGCGGAGCTTGATGCGCTTCTGGCCAAGACCGAAGCCACGATGGACGATGATCGCTTTGCCGGGATGCTTGACAAGGGCTGTCGCACCTGGCCGGACTGATCGAGGTAGACCAAGGGCGGTATGGCAATTGGGGCGGGCTTGGGCAAAACTGGTCTGGTTCTAGCGAGGAGGGCCACCCGTGGCAGAGGATGCGTCAAGCGCGCTGATCAAGGATCGATTTGAGCGGATAAATGATCTTCGCGAATGGATGCAGGCGGGTCTGATCGGCAGCGAAGCGTTGGTGGAACGCCTTTTGATCGGGCTTTTGACGGGCGGGCATCTTTTGATCGAAGGGGCGCCGGGCTTGGCCAAAACACGTGCGGCCAAGTTGATGGCTGGTGCGCTGAGTGGCAGTTTCGCTAGGGTGCAATGCACCCCGGATTTGCTGCCTTCGGATCTCACCGGAACAGATGTGTTCAACCCCGAAACGGGCAAGTTTGCCTTCTCGGCCGGGCCGGTGTTTCACAATCTGGTGTTGGTCGACGAGATCAACCGTGCGCCGCCCAAGGTGCAGTCTGCGCTTTTGGAAGCAATGGCAGAAACACAGGTGACAAGCGGTTCGACAACCCACGCCTTGCCAGAGCCGTTTTGTGTGATTGCCACGCAGAACTCGATCGAACACGAAGGCACTTTCCCTTTGCCCGAAGCGCAGCTTGATCGTTTCTTGTTGCACATTGTTCTTGATCTCCCGGGGCTCGAGGCCGAGCGGCGCATCCTTGACCTTGTCGAGCAAGAAAGCCAACTGGGCCTGTCTGAACCAGAGCTTTTGGGCCTTGAAGATGTGTTGCAAGCGCGGCGCGACGTGGTGGGCATACATCTTTCGCCCGCTTTGCGTGACTACATCACACGTTTGGTCGTGGCGACGCGGGACGGCCCGCTGTCCAATGAAATCGAGCATGCGGTTTCGCCGCGTGGAACCCTCGCCTTGGCGGCCAGCGCGCGTGCGCGGGCCTATCTGGCGGGGCGCGATCATGCCTTGCCCGAAGACGTGGATGCCGTCGCCATTGACGCGTTGTCCCATCGGATGGTGTTGAATTGGGCGGCCGCCGCGGACGGGCGCACGCCACGCGCGGTGATCACCGATATCGTGGCCCGGACCGAGGCGTTGTGATGCCGGGCGGGCAGGGTGACGGCACGCGCGTCACGGCCGAAGGGCTGATTGCGCAGCGCGCCGGCGTTTTGCAGGCCCGCATCGACAAGGAACCACCGCTGAGCGCTTTGCCCGGTGGTTTCGTTGTGTCGAAGCGCGGCCAGGGCCAGATGGCGCATGTCATCGCCGTGAATGTACATACGGCTGTCGGCCACCACCTGGC
>JBCBTE010000166.1:0-4296 GCA_039818805.1 Pseudomonadota bacterium | reverse complement strand
CCGTCACGGCCCGGCTGCGACAGGCCGGATCGTCGACGTTCAGCCGCAGCGCCCCGTCCTCTCCCCAGTGTTCGCAAGCGGTCCAGACGGTTTGCGCCAACCGTTCATGCCGGTGCCAGATGGTCTCCAGCCCTTCTTCGGCAATCATGTCCAAAGCTTCGCGCAGCCCATATAGGTGATGCGTGGGCGCAGTGCCGGCGAAGTATTGATAGAACACCTCTGCATCGACACGGGGTTGCCAATCCCAGTACTTGCTTACACGCCGCACCTTGCGTCTCACAGCTGCAGCCGCGTCGTTGAAATACACCACGCCCAGACCCGGCGGTGTCATCAGCCCTTTCTGACTGCCTGCCACCATGACGTCCACGCCCCACGCATCCATCTCGAACCGGTCACAGGCCAACGAGGCGATGCAATCGACCATCAGCAAGGCGGGATGGTCCGCGGCGTCCATCGCTGCTCGAATGCTTGGGATGTCATTCAAAACCGACGATGATGTGTCGACGTGGCACACCAGAACCGCCTTGATCCGCGCCGCTTTATCGGCCCGCAACGCGTCTTCCACGCGCGCGGCGTCCGCCGGGGCGGCGCGTCCGAAATCAATGATCTCTACCTGGGCGCCGCGCACGGCGGCCACCTCGGCCCAGCCATGCCCGAACCGACCGTTGGCCAGCACCAGGACCCGGTCGTCGGGGTTCAGAACATTGGCAAGACTGGCCTCCCATGTCGCATGACCATTGCCGATATAGATCGCCACCTGCCCGCTGGTGCGCGCCACAGATTTAAGGTCGCGCACCAATCCCGGCATCATGTCCACCAGTTCACCGGCGTAAATGTTCGGCGCGGCCCGGTGCATCGCCCGCAGCACCCGGTCGGGCATCTGGGACGGCCCGGGAATGGCCAAGTGGGGGCGTCCGCCTGTTCCGGTCATCTTGCTCTCCGTGACTGCTCGGGTGCACACTAGCCGCAAGGGCGGCGTCGTCAATTGCCCAAGCTTGCCATCCGGCGCCGCGGCCCCTACATGAAGGCGTCTTTGGTCACAGCGCGCAGGCTTTCATGAAATTGTTCAAACGTATTTCCGATTGGGAAAGGGACTTGCGCGCGTCCTACAACACCGATCTTTCGACGCCGGAAAACCGCCGCCGCGCCCAGATCTACAACCTGTGGTTCGATCACGCGATCCTGCGCACGCTGTGGACCAATTTCTTCGAGATTGCCCCGGGTGTCTATCGTTCGAACCACCCCACGCACAAACGCTTTGAAAAGATGAAGGCGATGGGAATCAAATCGGTGCTGAACCTGCGCGGCAGTTTCGGCGCGGCCCATTACCTTGTGGAAGAAGAAAGCTGCCGCGAACTGGGTCTCAACCTGGTCAGCGTCAACATGCAGGCGCGTCATGCGCCCCCGGGCGAAGAGCTTCTGGCACTGATCGAGGCCTTCCGTACCATCGAAAAACCGTTCGTGATGCACTGCAAGTCAGGGGCGGATCGCGCTGGATTTGCCGCTGCGATTTATCTGCTGGTGATCGAAGGTCGCCCGATGCCGGAGGCCCGCAAGCAATTGGGGCTGCGCTATCTGCATGTGCGCCAGTCCAAAACCGGCGTGCTGGATCACATTCTGGACGTCTACGAGGCGCGCAATGCCCGCGATCCAATTTCGTTCGAGGATTGGCTGCGGACCGACTATGAATTCCGCGCCATGCAGGCCGATTACCTGGCCCACCACAAACCCTGGTTCTAGTACCGACGCACCAGCCGGCTGGGATCTGCGCCACAGAAATACCGCAGCAGCAACCACAGGTTCCGCGCGCCCCGGCGCAGCCAGCCGTCACGCTCGTATCGTGCCGCGCTGGTCTTGACCGGCAAGGGCAACAACCGGATCCGACGGTGCAGCGCGCGGGCCATCGCGACATCTTCCATCAAGGGCATATCTCGATATCCGCCCACCGCGTCGTAATCATCGCGCGAGATCAGCAATCCCTGATCACCGTAAGGCACCCCGAACACCCGACTGCGCAGATTGGCCCACCCCGCCACGCATGCCGGGGCCATTCCGGTTGCGTCAAAGGTCAACTTGAAGGCCGCGGGGCCGTGACCGGCACCGATATGCGCCAGCACCGCCTCGGCCCATCCCACGGGCAAGACGCTGTCGGCGTGCAAGAACAGCATCCATTCGCCCGCCGCCGCCTCGGCGCCGCGCCGCAATTGCCCACCGCGCGACGGTACTCCCGTGACCTGAACCGCGCCTGCGGCCTCGGCAACCTGCAACGTTGCGTCGGTCGAACCGCCATCCGAAATCACCAGTTCGCGGATCAGCCCGGCCTCCAGCCCTTCGGCCAAGGCCGGAACGCTGCGCCACAACCCGTCTTCTGCGTTCAGCGTGGGAATCACCACTGATAGTTTCGCGCGCAATCTCGTTGGCCCCTGTTGCAACTCCGCATCCTGCCTATATGACAGTCTCAACGATTGCGAGAGGGCCGATGTCACGCAGCATCTTCCAGATCACCGGCGCGGATGCCCACGACTTCCTGCAAGGGCTGATCACCAATGATATTGCCGGACTGGACAGCGGTCTGGTCTACACCGCCATGCTGACCCCGCAGGGCAAATACATCGCCGATTTTTTTCTGGTGCCGCACCCGGATGCCGTTCTTCTGGATGTCGATGCGGATCTGGCCCCGTCTCTTGTTCAACGTTTGAACATGTACAAGCTGCGCGCCGACGTCGAGATCTTCGAAACACCACTTCAGGTCAGGCGCGGAACCGGCCCTGCCCCCGACGGCGCATTCGCCGACCCCCGCCATGCGGATCTGGGCTGGCGGCTCTACGGGTCCGAGGGGGGCGATGACGGCAGCGATTTCGACGCGATCCGCGTGGCGCATTGCATTCCCGAAACCGGGGTCGAGTTGACGCCCGACACGTTCATCCTGGAAGCGGGTTTCGAGCGTATGAACGGCGTCGACTTCAAGAAAGGCTGTTACGTCGGGCAAGAAGTCACCGCCCGGATGAAACACAAGACGGAACTGCGCAAGGGCCTGGCTACGGTGGCCATCACCGGGACAGCCCCTGTCGGCAGCGCCATCACCGCGAATGGCAAGACGGTCGGCACGCTTTTCACACAATCGAACGGGCACGCCATCGCCTATCTGCGCTTTGATCGCGCTACCGGTCCGATGCAGGCGGACACGGCAACTCTCACTTTTCCGTCGTGACGTGGCGTCAGCCAACCTCTTGATTTCACGAGCGACAATTCGCCACGCTTGCGCGAAATTTAGCCGAGCGCTTGGCCTCAGGCGCGTTCGGAATAATCCATGGTCTCGGTATTGACGATGATATCCTCGTCCTGGCCCACAAAGGGCGGCACCATGACCTTTACACCATTGTCCAGAACCGCAGGCTTGAAACTGTTCGCCGCCGTCTGGCCTTTGACCACCGGCTCGGTCTCGACAACCTTGCAGGTGACCTTTTGCGGCAAGGTCGCGTTCAGCGCTTCATTTTCATAAAATTCCACGGTGATCGTCATGCCGTCTTGCAGGAATGGCCGGCGGTCGCCCAACAGATCGGCAGGCAGTTCGATTTGCTCGTAAGTCTCTGAATCCATGAAGATAAGCATTCCATCGTTTTCATACAGGAATTGCTGATCCTTCTGTTCCAGCCGCACGCGCTCGACTTTGTCCGCGCTTCTAAACCTTTCGTTAAGCTTTGAGCCATTACGAAGGTTTTTCAGCTCGACCTGGGCAAACGCGCCGCCCTTGCCGGGCTTCACGTGGTCCACTTTGACCGCACTCCAAAGGCCGTCATTATGTTCCAGAACATTACCGGGACGAATCTCGTTTCCGTTGATTTTGGGCATTGTGGCAAAACCATGACAAAAGGTTGATCGGACTTTGTCCAACCCTATATCTAGCAGTGTGATGCCATGCAAGACGACGAAATATCGTGCTGCACCTGCAGCGAGCCATGCGCGAAGCGCAAGGGTGTTATGCAATTTGGGACTATCCGAATCGGACAAAACCCGTCATAACAACCGTCACGCCTAAAAACACAAGAGCAATAAAAACAAGGACGAAACATGAAAGATTTCGTTGACGGCACGGCGTTCAATGCCGAGCAAGGCAACCGTGCCCGCAAACTTTTCGCAGCCGTCGTACTGGCTGCACTGGACGACGCCATCGCCGATGACAAGAAATATGGCAACGGTCCGGAACAGATCGCCCGCTGGGCGCGCTCGCGCGATGGGCGCGAGGTTCTATCCTGCGCCGGGATCGACCCTAATGAACGGGTCGTGTCGGGACTG
>JBCBTE010000165.1:0-4339 GCA_039818805.1 Pseudomonadota bacterium | reverse complement strand
CCCCCAGTTCACGCACATGAATTGTTTTTGCAACCTCAATCTTATGAAATCGCAGTGGGCGAGCCGTTGAGGGCAGAGATCAAGGTGGGTGAGAAATTTGATGGAGGGCGCAACATCTTCAACCCCGACAAGTTCAGGCGCTTTGATCTGGCCGTGGCAGATACGGTGGCCCCGGTGTCGGGCCGGTTGGGCGACCTTCCGGCCGCGAATGTAGACACCACGGTCGGGGGGCTGCACGTGCTGGTGCATGTCTCTGAGGATTTGCGGTTGCGCTACACTGATTTTGCGAAGTTCACGAAGTTTGTCGCTCATAAGGATTTGCGAGGCACGATCGACGCCCACAAGGCCCGCGGGCTGTCGGAAACGGATTTTGTCGAAGCCTATTCGCGCTATGCTAAGAGCCTTGTCGCGGTGGGCGATGGCGCGGGGCAGGATCGTGCCTTTGGCTTGGAAACGGAAATCGTCGCTCTGGCAAACCCTTATACCGACGCGCTTTGGGGCGAGATGGCGGTGCAGGTGTTCTACCAAGGCGCTGTGCGCGCCGACGCGCAAGTCGAAATGTTCGAGCGCTATGACGACAGTGTTACGATCACGTGGCACCGGACCGACGCAGAAGGCAAGGCGTTCCTGCCAGTAAGGCGTGGCGGAGAATACATGCTCGACGCGGTGGTGATCCGCGAGCCGTCCGAAGACTTGGCCGAAGACATGGGCGCGGCTTGGGAAACTTTGTGGGCCAACCCGACTTTTGCGGTGCCGGGCTGATCGCTCAGTGAAAAGCAGGATTTGAAGGATTGCTATCGCATAACACGTGCCACACGCCTATCTTGGGGCGAGCAATCAAAAAGAGAGGTACGTCCTCATGCGTGTTCTTGCGTTCGTTCTGGCCTGTGTTCTGGCTTCACCTGCCGCGGCTGAAAAGCTCTCGCTCGGTGAGATTTCGCAGTATTTGAACGGGTTTCAGACGGCCTCGGGCGAGTTTACCCAGATCAATGATGATGGCACGATCAGCACCGGGCAGATCTATATCAAACGTCCGGGGCGTGTGCGGTTTGAATACAACCCGCCGGAAAAGACGCTGGTGGTCGCAGATGGTGACACGGTGGGCATTGTGGACCCCAAGTCAAACACCGGCGGTGAAGCTTATCCGCTGGACCGCACGCCGCTGAAGATTATTCTGGCGCGCAATGTGGATTTTTCGCGTGAGCGCATGGTCACCGGGCACGCCAGCGATGGCAAGACAACCACCGTGCGGGCGCAGGACCCGGCGCATCCCGAATACGGCAACATCGAACTGGTCTTCACCGACAGCCCTGTCGAGCTGCGCCAGTGGGTGATCAATGACAGTGCGGGCAGCCGGACCACGGTGGTCCTGGGCGAGTTGAACAAAGGCGTTCGACTGGACAATGAACGCTTTGTTATTCCCGGCAAAGGGGCGTTGACCACGGACCGCTAGGCCAGAGTATGCGCCGGGTCAGCCTCGCCGACACCCGGCCAGTTGTGCCCGATACACTTCGGACCTTTGGCCGACCTCGCCCGAGACCCGCAACAGCCATGGTTTGGCATTGTACGTACCGCGTGTGAAACCGGTACGTCCTTCGTGGTAGGCAAGATACTGATTGCGCGCGTCCGTCAACGGAATCCCAAGGCGTTCTTTTGATTGTGCCATGTACCAGCCCATGAAATCGGTCGCATCGCGGATGTCATTGCGGCGTGCGGCAAATCGATTAGTCTCTTCTCGATATTCGTCCCATGTGCCGTCCAGCGCTTGGGAATATCCATAGGCCGAACTTTGCCGCCCCATCGGGATCACACCCAGCGTCCAGCGAAACGGCGTGCGCGCCTCGCCATCGAATTTGCTTTCCTGATAAATCGTCGCCATCTGGACGTGGACCGGTACGCCCCACCGTCGTTCGGTGGCGCGGAATGCCCGCAGATAGTCCGGTTTCTGCGCCACAATCACGCACGCATTGTCCAGGTTCTGCGGTGGAGGACCGCTTGGGCCACTACGCCCGCTGCACGAGGCAAGCGTGGCCAGGGCCATCATCAAAAGGGTCGTGCGAAGACGTCTGCTCATCTGCCTCTCGCTTATGTTCGTTTTCTTTTCATTTTAGCGAAATTCTAACCATGTGGGAATCCCGGAAATGCATTTGCTGTTCACGACACTGTTGAATCGGCGGCCACAGACTGTTTCCCGGTTTTTTGACCGCCTTATTGGACAAAACGCTGTTGAACACGGTAGTGTCGGACGGTAGGGGCTATGGTTATGTTGAAAACGCGCGCCAAATATCATTTGGGTCAGATCGTCAAACACCGCAAACACCCGTTTCGGGGTGTTATTTTTGACGTGGACCCGGAATTCGCGAATACGGAAGAGTGGTATGACGCGATTCCCGAGGAAAGCCGCCCCGTCAAGGACCAGCCGTTTTATCATCTGTTGGCCGAAAATGATCAGACCTATTACGTCGCCTATGTCAGCGAACAGAACCTGATCGCGGATTATTCGGGAGAACCTGTAGATCACCCGGATATTCCGGATCTGTTTGGTCCGTTCGAAGACGGCCAGTATCCTCTGCATTTCCAACTGAACTGAGCGCTGCGATGGCCTGGGCGGGTTAATAGCCCAGCGCGCAGCCGTCTTTGCGCGGATCAGAGCCGCCTTCCAGCACGCCGGCGTCGTGGATCTGAATGGCTTGCGCCCCGCCAATCGCTTCGTCCGGGACCACGACGGTGTGGCCCAGATCGGCCAGCGCTTGTCGCACATCCGGCGTGTAACCGCGTTCGACCCGCAGTTCCCCCGCATCCGCAAAGCAGCGCGGTGCGTCGATGGCTGCCTGGGGGGACAGGCCAAAGTCACGCAGGTTGGTGACGAAGCGCGCGTGACCCGTGGATTGATAGGCCCCACCCATGACGCCAAAGGGCATCGTTACGCGGTCATTCGCACGCAGCATTCCAGGAATAATCGTGTGCATGGGTCGTTTCCCGCCGACCATTTCGTTGGGGTGCCCCTGTTCCAGTGTGAAACCCGCGCCACGATTTTGCAGGAGAATACCAAATTTTTCAGACGCGATACCGGACCCGAAACCGTGGAAGATAGAGTAGATCAGGGATACTGCCATGCGGTCGCGATCCACCACGGTGATGTAGATCGTGTCGCGGTGCACCGCTTCGGTCAGCGGCGCTGCTTCGGGCATGGCACGCTTTGGGTCGATCAGTGCGGCCAGTTTCGCCGCCGTGTCGTGACTCAACATATGATCAAGGCGCGCCGTGTGATCAGGGTCGGCCAGAAGACGGTTGCGTGCGTCATAAGCCAGTTTGGTGGCCTCAGCTTCGATATGGGCCCGGCCCGCACCGAAGGGATCCATTCTTGCAATGTCAAAATGCGCCAGAATGTTAAGCAGCAAGATCGCCGTGGCACCCTGCCCATTGGGCGGATGCTCGATCAGGTCGAGATCTCGGTAGGTGCCGCTGATCGGTTTGGTGGGCAGACAGGCGGTGGTGGCGAAGTCCTCCGCCGTGTGGACCCCGCCCAGGGCGCTGAGGACAGCCAGCATATCATCGGCCACCTCGCCGGAATAGAAGGCGTCGCGGCCATGCGTCGCGACGCGTCGCAGCACTTCGGCCTGGCCGGGCGCGCGGAACACATCGCCTTGCTGCAAGGCTTTGCCATTATTGGAGAAATGCGTGAGGCCATGGCCTTGCAGGCACTCGGCGGCGGTTGGCCAATCCTTGGCGACACGGGGCGCGACCGGCACGCCGGTTTCGGCATAATGGATGGTTGGGGCCAGCAGCGCGTCCAACCCGAGTTTGCCATGGGTTTCCGAAAGGTGGCAGAAGGCATCGATGGCACCGGGAATCGTGACGGCTTCGGCACCGTTAACGGGGACGGCGTCGTGCCCATGCGCGCGCAGATCTGCCGCGCTGGCGGCAGCCGGGGCCCGGCCTGACCCGTTGAGGGCGTGAATGTCCTCCCTGCCGGGCGGCGTGAAGAGAACAAAGCAGTCGCCGCCGATACCCGTCATTTGCGGCTCGCAAATGCCCAGAAGAACCGCGCCGGCAATGGCGCCATCCATTGCGTTTCCGCCGCGCTTCAAGATGTCGAGCGCGGTTTGCGCTGCCAACGGATGAGAGGTGGCGCACATGCCGTTAGTCGCCAAAACGGCCGAACGGCCAGGTATTTGAAAGTCGCGCATGGAATCCCCGGTCAGGTTGGTCTGGCGGGACTGTAGGCCGCGCATGCATGATTGCCAATTGTCGGGAAGGAAGACCTCGACGCCGCGCACTGGGTGGGGGCTGTAAAACGCGACGCCGAGGGAAGCCATATGCAGCTACATCGTCCAGG
>JBCBTE010000164.1:0-4476 GCA_039818805.1 Pseudomonadota bacterium | reverse complement strand
CGATCCGTCCTGTGCCGTAAAGCGACTTTTCGCTGAAAAATACATCCATTTCGACGCCAAGCGCCTTCGGATCGGCACGGATCAGATCCATCATCGCATCCGTGGCGTAGTTGCGCACGTCTGCCAACCAGACCTCTTCGGGCTGATCCACATAGGCGTCCCCAACCTTGTCCTTCAGCGCGACACCCACTTCGATCAGGTAGTCACCGGGATAGGTGCCATCTTCAAACGCCACGTCCTGACCATGTGCCTCGAGGTACCGCAAGTACACCGACCGGGCCAAAACATCGACCTGCGCCCCGCCATCGTTGATGTAATACTCGCGCGTGACGTCATATCCGACGAAATTCAGCAAGCTGGCCAGGGCATCGCCAAACACCGCCCCGCGCGTGTGCCCCACATGCAAGGGCCCGGTGGGGTTGGCCGACACGTATTCAACATTGACCTTGGCCCCTGCCCCCATGTCTGACCGGCCGAAATCGTTGCCCGCGCTCAACGCGGCGCGCAACACGTCGTGCCAAAGTGACGGCGCGAGACGCAGGTTCAAAAACCCGGGCCCGGCCACTTCGGCAGACGTGATGCGATCGTCCTGAAGCAAGGCGGTCGCCAGCGTCTCGGCGATGTCACGCGGTTTTAGACCAGCAGGTTTGGCCAAGACCATCGCCGCATTGGTGGCCATATCGCCATGGGCGGCGTCGCGCGGCGGTTCGACGGCCACGTTGGTCATATCCAGCCCTTCGGGCAGCGCGCCATCTGCCTGCATGGCTTCCAGCGCGGCCAACACTTGCGCCCGTATCTCGGTAAACAGATTCATCCGCACGTCCTTTGTTTGTGCGCCGGTTTACCACCCGCAGGCGGCGCGTCAATCGCAACGCTGAAAAACCCCTGACCATGCCGCGTTTTGGGGGTCACCCCTTCGCGGCGGCCTGCCCATTGCCGTCGTTGTTGCGGGCTTCCTCCAGCGCTTTGTCCCCGCGCGCAGGACCCAACCAGACCAGTCGCAAGCCGGCGCCATTTTCCATCTTTGACGTTTCCGACAGGATGCGCAGCCGTCCCTCTTCGCTGTGGGTGGCCAGCGCGATGCCCTCTTCGTTCTGGGCCGTCCAGTCGTCGAATGTGAAATCCTCCGTCAGGTTCGTCACGCGCACATCCCAGTTCTTGACCATCTTGCCGGCAATCTCGAGATAACTGCGACCGCCCGCGAACACCCGCCCGCCAAGGGAGGCAGGCAACGCATGGCGCTTGCTATCCTGCTTGCCACGGCCCAGCTGGTAGACGTTCTCGCGGCCAAACTCCGGTGCCAGGTCCGTGGCGACCAAGATGTTGTAGGCTTCATTGTCGCTGATCGCCAACACCCGTCCGTAATTCATGATTTCCACGCTGTGTTCCGCCGCCTCGGACAGGACATCGCCAAAGAACACGCGCAATCCGGCGTCGCGGGCGCTGCGCAGGCGGCCTCGGTTCGTGTCTGTGATCAACACCGGCACGTCCAGCGATTCCAATGCCTTGGCAAAAGAGGTGGCGAATTGCGATCCTCCTGTCAGGATCACCCCCGGTTGCCCTTTGCCCGCCAGTCCCATCCATCGCGCCAACGGGGCAAGTGTAAAGCCATGCAACACCACCGTTGCGGCGACAAGCGCAAAAGCAAAAGGTGTCAGAAAGGCGGCATCCTCGACCCCTTCGGCCACCAAACGCTCGCCAAAAAGCCCGGCCACGGCAACCAAGACAACGCCTCGTGGCCCTGTCAGGCCGACCAGCAAGCGTTCCTTGAACGGGATGTTGGTGCCCAAAAGTGAGACCAGCACCGTCATGGGCCGCACCAGCAAGATCACGACAGCCACCAAGGCGGCGGCGTTCCAATTGATCCGCGACAGCGTTTCGGTGTCCATGTTGGCGGCCAACAGGATGAACACGCCAGACACCAGAAGGACCGTCGCGTGTTCCTTGAAACGGCGCAGCTCGGTGTAGCTGGGCAGATTGGCGTTGGCCATCACCACTCCCATCACGGTCACGGCCAAAAGCCCGCTTTCGTGCAGCATGTAGTCGGTGACCGCAAAGATCCCCAAAAGCACGGCGAACAACACCGGCACCTTCATGTATTCCGGCACATACGCCCGCCGAAATGCTTCGGCCAGGCCCCAGCCCGCGGCCCAGCCCAACACGCCGGCAATCGCGATTCCGCGCACCATTGCCCAGGCAGCATGGCCGACGCTGCCCGCGGTGGCCGTGACAATGACCACCTCGAAGGCCAGTACGGCGGCCAAGGCACCGATCGGGTCGTTCACAATGGCTTCCCATTGCATCAACTGCGCGGGCCGCCGATTGAGACGCGCCTGCCGTAAAAGCGGTGCAATCACTGTCGGCCCTGTGACAATCATGATCCCGCCAAAAACGGCCGAACTTTCCCAACTTAAGCCGCCAACGTAATGCAGCGCCAAGGTCGAGCTTAGCCATCCAACCGGCGCACCGACGACAACAAGACGTTTGACGCCCTGTTCGGCCCCGCGCAGGCTGTGAAAATCAAGGGTAAGCCCCCCCTCGAACAGGATAATCGCCACCGCGATCGAAATCAGCGGCCCCATAAGAACGCCAATGTCCCGCTGTGGGTCAAACAATCCCAGAACCGGACCTGCGACCAGGCCCGCGACCAGCATCAAAACGATGGCTGGCATCCGCAGGCGCCAGGCCAGCCATTGCGCGCCCACGCCCAACGCGCCCACCAACGCAAACGCCATCACCGGGTCAAGCGCCCCTTCGGTGCCTGTTGTCGCCATATTTAAATCCCCTCGCGCTCGCCCGTATCGGTTTGTCCGCCCAAAAGCCGTGCATGGCTTTCCAGTGCGAACCGATCTGTCATTCCGGCGATGTAATCACTGACCAACCGCGCCAGCGCCGTTTCGGTTTCGGCCGCGGCCACATCTTCTTGCCAGCGGTGCGGCAAGAACTCTGGCCGGTCCATGTAGAACGGAAACAGCTCTTCGACCACCCGTGTCACCCGCGTGCGCATCTCGACCACCTTGGGTGCCCGGTACATGTGCGTGAAGAGAAACGCACGGATCTCCTGCAGATCAGCCCACAATGCGTCGGAAAATCGGATGACGGGCCGCCCCAACTCACGCACGGCTTGTGCCGTTTCGGGCTGCGCCGTTTCCAAAACATGGCGCGAGGTTTCGATGACATCCGTCACCATGACCCCGAAAACGCGCCGCAATGCCTCGTGCCGGCGGCGATAGTCATCCAAGCCGGGGTATGTGGCATCTACCCGCGCGTAGCAGTCTCCAACAATTGGAAGGGCCCGAATGTCCTTTTCGGTGAACAGCTTAGCCCGCAAACCGTCATGAAGGTCATGGTTGTTGTAAGCCACGTCATCGGCCAGGGCGGCCACCTGCGCCTCGGCGCTGGCGTAGCTGTGCAACTCCAGGTCATGCAGCTTGTTGTAGTCGGCCAAAGCGTAAGGCAAATCGCCGGTGACCGGCCCATTGTGCTTGGCAATGCCTTCCAGCGTATCCCAGGTCAGGTTCAGCCCGTCGAACTCTGCGTAGTGCCGTTCCAGTGCCGTGACGATGCGGATCGCCTGCGCGTTGTGATCGAACCCGCCATAGGGCGCCATCAGCGCGTCAAGCGCGTCCTCGCCGGTGTGACCAAAGGGGGTATGGCCCAGGTCATGTGCCAGAGCGACGGCTTCGGTCAATTCGCCATTAAGCCCCAAGGCCCCGGCGATTGTGCGCGCCACCTGCGCCACCTCGATCGAATGGGTCAGCCGTGTGCGAAAATAGTCGCCCTCGTGCTCGACGAACACCTGGGTCTTGTGCTTCAGCCTGCGAAACGCACTGGAATGGATGATCCGGTCGCGATCCCTTTGATAACAGGACCGAAACGCGCTTTCCTCTTCCTCAACCAGACGCGCCCGCGCGCGCCTTGGGTCCGAAGCATACAGGCTATGCATCGCGTCTTCCTTGTCGACCTGTCCCAAGGTCCATATATTCTATCCCGAGTGGCAAAGAAACCATGAGGATGTCGCAATGCAACTGCCCCCGAAAGTGACCGAGCGCGCCTTCGAACGCCTGGCCGAAATCGGTGCCGGTGGTCAGGGTCAAGCCCTGCGCGTGGCCGTGGAAGGCGGCGGCTGTTCCGGCTTTCAGTACGAAATCAAGCTGGATGCGCCCGCATCGGACGATCTTGTTCTCGAAGGACAGGGTGAAAAAGTCGTGGTTGACGCGATTTCGCTGCCGTTTCTGGCAGGTGCCGTGATCGATTTCACCGAAGAGCTGATTGGCGCGCGTTTCACGATCGACAATCCGAATGCAACAAGTTCTTGCGGCTGTGGTACATCATTTTCCATGTAATTCAAGCTGTTGAGATGCGAACCTTATGTTGGTTGCGCTACTCGGCCGGCACAATCTGCGGCACAGACCTGGGGCGCGTCTGATCCCAGACAAGCCAAGCCCCGGCCAGTATGACAATGCCTGCCCCAAG
>JBCBTE010000163.1:0-4498 GCA_039818805.1 Pseudomonadota bacterium | reverse complement strand
GTGACCAAGTCGAAGTTTGACAACAAATACGGCTGTAAGGAGTCGCTGGTGGATGGGATCCGCCGCGCTACAGACACGATGATGGCCGGCAAGGTGGCCGTGGTTCTGGGCTATGGCGATGTAGGCAAAGGTTCCGCCGCATCTTTGCGTGGCGCCGGGGCCCGCGTGAAGGTCACCGAGGTGGACCCCATCTGTGCCCTGCAGGCGGCGATGGACGGGTTCGAGGTGACGCTGCTGGAAGATGAAATCTCGTCAGCTGACATCTTTATCACCACCACAGGCAACAAGGACGTGATCCGCATCGAGCATATGCGCGAGATGAAGGACATGGCGATTGTCGGCAACATCGGCCATTTCGACAACGAGATCCAGGTGGCCAGCCTGAAGAACCACAAGTGGACCAACATCAAGGAACAGGTGGACATGATCGAGATGCCATCGGGCAATCGCATCATCCTGCTGTCCGAGGGTCGTCTGCTGAACCTGGGCAATGCGACGGGTCACCCGTCTTTCGTGATGTCGGCGAGCTTTACCAACCAGGTTCTGGCGCAGATCGAGCTGTGGCAGCGTGGCGACCAGTACGACAATCAGGTCTACATCCTGCCCAAGCACCTGGACGAGAAAGTGGCGCGTCTGCATCTGGATCGGATCGGCGTGAAATTGACACCGCTGGCGCAGGAGCAGGCGGATTACATCGGCGTGAAGCCCGAAGGGCCTTACAAACCCGAACACTACCGTTATTGATCACCTGAAGCTTTGCTTGAAACCCGGCGTGCTGTGTGGCGCCGGGTTTCCAAATGCCGGCAACACTGTTTTTGCGTGATCGGCGTACTGAACCCGACAAAACATCTTGCCTCAAATGAAGCATATGCGCGGTTTCACGCATTCCGGGGAAAAGTGCCGTAAATTTTTCCTTTGTGGCGCGGCAGAGCGCCGCTATCGTCCGACCTGCGCCAACACAGGCACAATTTGCAACGAATGGCCGGTACAATGCCGGGACAGGTGGGAGACACTTTATGGGACGCCGTGACGATTTGATCGCGAAATATGCAGAAGACCTGAAATCCAAATGCGGTATGACGCCGGATATGGATCTTTTGACCAAGGTGGTGATCGGCTGTGGGCCGGCAATTTACGATGCGGATGCCTCGACCGTGGCCGCAGGACAAGAGCATGAGCTTGAGACGGTCAAGGATAACTTTCTGGTCAAAAAACTGGGCCTCGCGGATGGTCCGCAATTGATGGATGCGATCAATCAGGTCATTGAGACCTACGGCAAGTCCGAGCGCAACAAGTATCGCGCGGTGATCTACTACATGCTGACCAAGCACTTCGGCAAAGAGTCGGTTTACGGCTAAACACTTTAACTACGCTGACGAGACGCCCGCCTTTACGGCGGGTGTTCTTCGTTCAAAGGGCCGCATGATAGAGGGCGGTCAAGTTCTCTTCGTTCAGAGGCACGGGATTGCCGCCGCAGGACGGATCGGTGATGGCGTCTTTGACCAGGTTCGGGATATCCGCGCGGGTCACGCCGAACGCCGACAGACCGGCGGGGATCTTCAATGTTTCATTTAGGGTTTGAGCAAAATCCTGAAAGCCTGCGAACCCGTTGGGCAGGCCAAGATAAGCCGAAACAGTCTGGAATCTTTTTGAAATGGCCGGTGCATTGAAGTCCAGGACAGCGGCCATGCATACGGCGTTGGTCGTGCCGTGATGCGTTCCGAAATGCGCACCAACGGGATGGCTAAGCGCGTGGATAGCACCGAGGCCCTTCTGGAAGGCTGTGGCGCCCATTGCTGCGGCGCTCATCATATGCGCACGCGCCTCGATGTCGGTTCCATCCGCATAGGCGCGGGGCAGGTAGTCTTTCACCAGACGCATACCCTCAAGCGCGATGCCCTGCGACATGGGGTGGTAGTGCGGGCTGGAAAACGCCTCAACGCAATGCGCAAAGGCATCCAGCCCGGTGCCCGCGGTGATGGCCGGCGGCATCCCGACAGTCAGCTCCGGATCGCAGATTACGGTCGAGGGCAGAACCTTGGGATGAAAGATGATCTTCTTCAGACGAGTTTCGGAATTGGTGATGACAGACGCACGCCCCACCTCGGATCCCGTACCCGCCGTGGTGGGAACCGCGATTATGGGCGCAATAGAGTCTGAATTGGCCCGCGTCCACCAATCCCCGATATCCTCGAAATCCCAGACCGGGCGGGTCTGCCCCTGCATCAAGGCAACCATCTTGCCAAGGTCGAGGCCAGATCCGCCGCCGAAGGCAATAACGCCATCATGGTTCCCCTCCTTGTAGGCCGTGACACCCGCCGCAAGGTTCTTGTCATTCGGGTTGGGGTCGACGTCGCAAAACAGCCCTTGGCCCAGCCCGGCCGTGCCCAGCAGATCAAGCGCCCGTTGGGTGACGGGCAGGGCGGCCAGCCCCCGATCCGTCACCAGAAGGGGGCGTTTCACACCGAGCGACGCACAGGCATCGGGCAGTTCGGCAATACGACCGGCACCGAATTTGATGGTCGTCGGATAGGACCAGTTGGCAGTCAATGTCATGGTGTTGTCCTTCGGGAAAAACGTTGTGGCCTGAACGTAGCACGCCCGTCACGGCGGGGGTACGGGCTTGGAGGGGGCGCCTGTTTGCAACGCAGTGATGATTAGCTTGATCCAAAGCAAGCCTGTATCATAGCGTGCTTTACCTAAGGCCGATTTTGGTCAAATCTTTCTCGGTCGCGCTTGGAACAGGAGTCGCAAGATGAAGGATGCGGTCGAGGAACTGCGTGAAACCGTCTCTGTGCCATTCGAACGGGCGCGTGCGATGCCGCCGTCGGTTTACACGTCCGAGGCGTTCTTGCAGCGTGAACTGAGCGACATATTCTCGAAGGACTGGTTCTGCGTTGGTCGCGCGTCGGCGTTGGCGAACTCGGGCGACTACGTGACGCTGGAGTTGGCAAATCAACCGATCATCGTTCTGCGTGATCAGGATGGTAGTTTGCGGGCCATGTCGAACGTGTGCCGCCACCGGATGTCCACGCTGCTTGAAGGCCGTGGCAATACGCGCAGCATTGTCTGCCCCTACCATGCCTGGACGTACAATTTGGATGGCTCTCTGCGGGGCGCCCCGGCGATGACCGGGAATGCCGGGTTCTGTAAATCCGACTACAAGCTGCCAAAGGTACGGTGTCAGGATTGGCTGGGCTGGGTGTTCGTTACGCTTAATCCAGAGGCATCGGAGGTGGCTACTCAATTGGCGCGGGTCGAGGAGGAGGTGGGCGATTATGATATGGCCAGCTACACCGAAACCTTTTTTGAAACCCATGTCTGGAATACGAACTGGAAGGTGCTGGCCGAGAATTTCATGGAAAGCTATCACCTGCCCGTGTGCCATGCCGGCACGATCGGCGGGCTATCGAAGCTGGAGGAAATGGTCTGCCCACCCGGCGAGCCTGCGTTCAACTATCACACGATCCTCAAGGACGACACGCTCAAGATCGCGATGGCGCATGAGACCAACACAGCATTGAGTGGCGACCGTCGGCGCATGACATACCTTCTGGCGCTCTATCCCAGCCTGTTGATCACCTTGACGCCCGGCTATTTCTGGTACCTGACGCTGCACCCGCACGGGGTGGGCCAGGTCAAGATCGGCTTTGGCGGTGGCATGTCAGAGCATTATGTGAATGACCCCGATGCGCAGGCGCATTTCACCCAGCTCAAGACGCTCTTGGACGATGTGAATGTGGAAGACAAGGGCTGCACCGAGAAGGTGTATCGCGGCCTGTCTTCCAAAGCGGCAGAGCCGGGACATCTGTCGCATCTGGAGCGGCCCAACTACGACTTTGCCCATTACATCAATTCCCGCATTCAAGCCGCAGGATAATCGCTTTGGCCCACACCCGTATCCGCAAGTTCAACACGTCAGAAACCTACCCCGAGCAGAACCTGGACAATGATCTTTGCCAGGCCGTTGTGACCACGGGCGGCAAAACCGTTTGGTTGCGCGGCCAATGCCCGCAGAACCTGGATGATGCCAAGAACATCGAAAGCCATGATCCCGCGGAACAGACCCACAAGGTGATGCAGAATATCCGGCAGCTGATCGAAGAGGCCGGTGGCCGGATGGAACACCTGGTCAAGGTCGTGGTCTATATCACCGATGTGCGACACCGCGAGGCGGTCTATCGGACCATGGGCGAATACATCAAGGATGTGCATCCGGTATCGACAGGGCTGGTCGTGCAAGCCTTGGCACGGCCGGATTGGCTGGTGGAAATTGACGGCACTGCCGTGATCCCCGAGGATTTCGAAGGATGACCTTCTCCTTGGTTGCCCGCTGCGCCCAGACGGGCATGTTCGGGGTGGCGATTGCGTCCTCGTCGCCCGCCGTGTCAGCCCGATGCTCGTACACGCGCGCCGGGGTTGGCGCCGTGGCCAGCCAGAACATAACCGATCCGCGGCTGGGGCCGTTTACACTGGATTTGATGCAGGGCGGGATGAG
>JBCBTE010000162.1:0-4617 GCA_039818805.1 Pseudomonadota bacterium | reverse complement strand
GGGTGCGGATATCTGCCATTCAATTGCCACCAAGTTTCTTATCTACGCAGGCGCTGAACTCTTTTTCTTTCTTCTCTGACATGCCCGAGTTCTCGGGAAATGAAAGAACAGCCCTGCCATTTTCCATTTTCACGGAATATTTGATGCTGCTGATGCCTTTCACCTCAAAGGTACAATCCAGCGCCGCGACATTCATTTCGTTGCTGCTCTGCGCGTTTGCAGCGGTCAGCGAACACATCAACGCGGCAGAAACAAAGACATACCTCATCAGAACGTCCTTTCCTTCGGCGCAATTTTCTTCAAGTTGATCCCGCCCTCATCCTCGGTAGACAGCGGCGCTTCGATAATCGGACGATAGCTGAGATCGACCGTTTTACCATCCACCCGCGCCACAGTGTGCACACGCCATATCTTGTCATCGCGCGTGCTGAAGTCTTCATGCGCATGCGCCCCTCGGCTTTCCTGGCGCGCCTCGGCCCCGGCGATCGTGGCCAGCGCGTTGGGCATAAGATTGGTCAGTTCCAGCGTTTCCATCAGGTCGCTATTCCAGACCATCGTGCGGTCGGTCACCTTCAGGTCATCCATCTTCGCCGCAATCGCATCCATCTTGTCGACCCCGTCCGCCAGGGTCTTCGAGGCGCGAAACACCGCCGCGTCCTCTTGCATCGTGCGCTGCATCTCAAGCCGCAATTCGGCTGTCCCAACCGAACCATCCGCGTGGCGCAGCCCGTCAAACCGATCCATTGCCTTGTCCACCTGCGCGGTATTCGTCGCGGGGACAGCGCTGTCACGATCCACGACCTTGCCTGCCCGGATGGCAGAGGCGCGACCAAAGACCACCAAGTCAATCAACGAGTTGGATCCAAGACGGTTCGCGCCATGCACCGAGGCACAGCCTGCTTCCCCCACGGCCATTAGGCCGGGGACAACCGCGTTCGGGTCCTTCTTGGTGGGGTTCAGAACCTCGCCCCAATAGTTCGTCGGAATGCCACCCATGTTGTAATGCACCGTCGGCAGCACCGGGATCGGCTCCTTGGTGACATCCACACCGGCAAAGATGCGCGCGCTTTCCGAAATCCCAGGCAACCGCAGATGCAGCGCCTCGGGCGGCAGGTGGCTCAGGTTCAGGTGGATGTGATCGCCCCCCTCGCCCACACCGCGCCCTTCACGGATTTCCATCGTCATCGACCGGCTGACATAATCGCGTGGCGCAAGGTCCTTGTAGTTGGGCGCATAGCGTTCCATGAATCGCTCACCCTCTGAGTTGGTCAGGTACCCGCCTTCGCCGCGTGCGCCTTCGGTGATCAGGCAACCCGAACCGTAAATCCCCGTGGGGTGAAATTGTACGAACTCCATATCCTGCAGTGGCAACCCCGCGCGGGCCACCATGCCGCCGCCATCGCCAGTACAGGTGTGCGCAGAGGTCGCGCTGAAATACGCGCGGCCATAGCCACCCGTGGCCAGCACCACCATCTTGGAATTGAACACATGAATTGTGCCATCATCCAGCTTCCAGCACACGACACCGGTGCAGCTGCCATCATCGCTCATCAACAGGTCAATGGCGAAATACTCGATGTAGAATTCCGCATTATTCTTCAGGGACTGCCCATAGAGCGTGTGCAAGATTGCGTGTCCCGTCCGGTCGGCGGCGGCACATGTCCGTTGTACCGGGGGGCCTTCGCCAAACTCGGTTGTATGACCACCGAACGGACGCTGATAGATCTTGCCCTCTTCCGTTCGGCTGAACGGCACGCCGTAGTGCTCCAGTTCGTACACGGCTTTCGGGGCCTCGCGCGCCAGATACTCCATGGCGTCGGTATCACCCAACCAGTCCGAGCCCTTGACCGTGTCATACATATGCCACTGCCAGCTGTCGGGGCCCATATTGCCCAACGATGCGGCGATACCCCCTTGCGCCGCAACCGTATGCGACCGCGTCGGGAACACCTTGGTGATGCACGCCGTGCGCAAGCCCTGCTCGGCCATGCCGAGTGTCGCGCGCAACCCCGCACCCCCCGCACCGACGACCACGACGTCATAATCATGCGTCTCGTATTCGTAAGCAGCCATGCTCATAAAACTCCGATATCAAAGCGCCAGTCGGGCGATTGCAAAAAGCCCCGTGGCCATGGCGCCATAACTAAGGCAGGTGACCAGAATGATCGCGATCTTCTGCGCCGTGCCATGCACATAGTCCTCGATCAGCACCTGCGCGCCATCCGAGAAATGCTTGAATCCTACCACGATGGTCAGCGCGGCGATGATCGCCGGGAAGGGACGCGCGAAATAGGCCACCACCGTCTCGTAGGGTTCGCCCAACATCGGGCCGAAGGTGAACACGAAAAGTGGGATCAGGATCAGCAGGGCCACCGCCTGAAGCTTCATCGACCAGAAGTGATGCACCCCGGATTTTGCGGCGCCCATGCCCACGGCGCGCTTACGATCAGTCAAATAGCGCATCGGTGTCCCCTTACACGATAAATGCTGTCAGGATGGTCAGAACAACCGATCCGCCGATCACGACCCAACCCATTTTTTCGGCCGTCTCGACTTCCAGCATCATGGCATTGTCCCAGATCAGATGCCGGATGCCGGCAAGCGTGTGATACCAAAGGGCCCACAACGACAGGAACATCACAAGATCACCGAACCAGCTTGTCACAAACCCATCGGCCAGCGCAAAATACTCAGGCGACGTGGCGGCGGCCAGAAACCACCAAACCATCATCAGCGCCGCAACGATGAGCGCATTACCGGTGATCCGCGTCAGAATGGACGTGATCGAGGTCAGCTGTGGTCGATAAATTGTCAAGTGTGGCGACAGCGGTCGGTTCCCGCGATTAACATCTGCCATTGGCAATCCCTTCCTTTGCGTGCTGCACGCCCCCGCTTGGCGCCTAGCAAAACACGCGTTTGTTACGTTTTATCTAACGAAAACGGGGCGCTGCAAACCCTCAATGGCGCTTTTTTACCGGCATATCGTCGCAATTCGTCTATTCGTGATCACATTGAATATCGCGTGATCACAAATTTGGAGGAAAAGAATCAAGCCTGTCGCCAGATATTTGTTTCGTGACTTCGCGCAGCAACTTGCGCCGCATGCGGGTGGGATACTCCTCGTAGCTATTCGCTGTGATCACAAAAGCGCCCGGCCCCAATATAACGTTTTCCCAGAAGTATTCGGTCATCTTCGGCTCCGCCCCCTCGATGACCAGCGCATTCACCGTGATATCCAGATCGTGTAAGCGCGGATGAACGTCGTTGGGATCAATGCCTTCATTGGAAGAGCCGTCGCCGGACACATCGATGACCCGGCGCTCGCAATCCAAAACCCCGGTGAACTGATTAGCCGCAAAGTCCAGCGCCTCACCCACCGCTGTCGAAAAGTTTCGCCACACGCGTGGCGCGGCCTCAACCCGGGTCGCGAACACCTCGACATCTTCAAAGGTTTCGATGCGTGTCCAGGGCACAACCACCCTTTGGCGTGACGCCCCGGTCCATTGCAATACCAGCACTGCTGCCTCGCCAACAACAAGAGCTTCGCTGACCGAGGCGTCACGCAAACCATCTGCCAAACCTTGCATCTGAATGTTGAACTCGTCCTCGTCCACCGACCCCGAAACATCCACCGCCAGCACCAAGGCGACGTCGCAGGCCAAGGCCGGCGCCGCACAGCCAAGCGCACAGGCCGAAAGCCAGCCCAATGGATTGAAACGCCACCCCATTCGGGCAGCATGCGAAATTCCAAACCGCTTGCCCAGACAAGACTGTCAATCAAGGATCACATTCGCACGACCCGGTCGTTGGCGCGTCTCAGGTGCGCCGACGCGTTGCCGCGAAAGCGGATTTTCGGAAACTGTGCCGCAAGCCTGCCAAGATCACATTGGCATCAACGCCCAGTAGTCGAGATCCAGCATGACCTGCGGCAGATATTTGCCATCCTCCGCCTTCAACGTAAACGCCTCGCCCCCCTTGGTGGCCACCAGCCGCAAGCGCAGCGCCCCGACCCCCGGCGCATCCGTCTCGGCCATGTCCAGAACTTCGGACCACGCCTTGATGGTATCGCCGCTATAGCAAGGATTAGCATGGGCCCCCGCGTTCAGTCCGGCCACGATCTGCGCGTTGGCCAATCCGTTGAAACTTAGCGTGCGGGCCATTGAAATCACGTGACCGCCATATATCAAGCGCTGTCCTTCGTCGCGCAAAGTGGCGTCGAAATGCACTTTGGCCGTGTTTTGCCAAAGGCGCGTGGCCATCATGTGTTCGGCTTCTTCAACAGTTACACCATCCACATGGTCAATCATCTCGCCCACGGAATAGTCGCCCCACCGATGCGGCTCGCCCGCCAGCGTGAAATCATAGTCTTCGAACGTGAGGCCCTCGGGCACGACCAAATCTCTGACCTGCAAAGCCGGTTTCAGGTCGGGTATCACTGTTTCGGGTGCCGGCGCATCGATGTCGCGTTTGCGTACCATCGCCCAGCGCACAAAATCCAGAACCACCTCGTCGCGCTGGTTCATCCCCTTGGTGCGCACCCAGACCACGCCCGATTTGCCGTTCGAATTCTGCTTGACGCCGATCACGTCCGAGGTCGAACGCAAAGTATCGCCTGCG
>JBCBTE010000161.1:0-4674 GCA_039818805.1 Pseudomonadota bacterium | reverse complement strand
GGCACCGCCTCGACCTACGCGGATCAACCCTTCGCGGGCACCGTCGACTTTCAGGAACGCTTCGGCACACCGGGCAAGGTCGAATGGGCCATCAACTGGACCCCGTCGCGCGACGGTTTCCTGCAATCCTACTGTAACACCGTCCCCACGCCCGAGGGCGGCACCCACGTGGCGGGCTTCTGGGCCGCCATCCTCAAGGGGATCAAGGCCTATGGCGAGCTGGTGAACAACCGCAAGGCGACCCAGATCACCCGCGATGACCTGATCACCGGCGGCTGCGCGCTGGTCTCCTGCTTCATCCGCGAGCCCGAGTTTGTCGGCCAGACCAAGGACCGTCTCGCCACCACCGAGGCACAGCGCCTGGTGGAAAACGCCGTGCGCGACCATTTCGACAACTGGCTCGCCGCCGACACCAAGTCCGCCGGCGCGATCCTCGATTTCCTCGTGCTCCGCTCCGAAGAGCGCCTGCGCCGCAGGGCCGAGAAGGAGACACAACGCAAATCCGCCACCAAGAAACTGCGCCTCCCCGGCAAATTGGTGGATTGCTCTTCTAATACGCGCGACGGGACCGAATTGTTCATTGTCGAGGGGGATTCCGCCGGTGGATCGGCGAAAATGGCCCGAAACCGCAAGAATCAAGCCCTTCTGCCCCTGCGCGGCAAAATCCTGAACGTGCTGGGTGCCGCGTCCTCCAAGCTGGGCAGCAACGCCGAGATCAACGACCTGACCCAGGCGCTTGGCGTCGGCCTTGGCACCCGCTTCAACATTGACGATCTGCGCTATGACAAGATCATCATCATGACCGACGCCGATGTCGACGGCGCCCATATCGCCTCGCTGCTGATGACCTTCTTCTTCACCCAGATGCGCCCGATGATCGACGCCGGGCACCTCTACCTCGCCTGCCCGCCGCTCTATCGCCTCACCCAAGGGGCCAAACGGGTCTATTGCCTCGATGAGGCCGAGCGCGACGACTGGTTCGAAAAGGGCTTGGGCGGCAAAGGCAAGATCGACGTCTCCCGCTTCAAGGGACTGGGAGAGATGGACGCCAAGGACCTCAAGGAAACCACCATGGACCCCGGCACGCGCAAACTCATCCGCGTCACCATAGACGAGGACGAACCGGGTGAGACCGGAGACCTCGTCGAGCGCCTCATGGGCAAAAAGCCCGAACTGCGGTTCCAATACATCCAGGAGAACGCCCGGTTCGTGGAGGAGTTGGATGTTTAGGGGACGTCACCATCATCAAACAGGTCTGGTGTCCCCTGGCTTTGTTTGTAGTGAGAGAATGAACCCAAAATGGCACCAAGCGCTTCATCCCGCAACGGTCCTGCGAGTTCTTGATCGCCGATTGCAAGAACTCGGATCACCTTGTTTTCTCGTGTACGATTGTCAGAGATGCTTGTAGCCATCTGCACTTTCAGTACCGTCGTTTCCCCAAATTCTAAATCTTCACGGACAAGTTTGTGCCAGAATTCTTCGTCGACTATTTCAAAGAGGATGGATTTGCCGGAACTGTCTCGTCCTTTCCATTTTCTGCTTGATTGATCATCTCGGTCAAAATTCGGAGATGTAACACGGATTATCCTGAGCGATACGATCCATTCAATTTTGGGTTCTTCTCCCCTTAACGGTGTTGGTCGGATTGCTCGCTCAGCAAAGCCACTCCTTTCAATCGGAAACTCCTCGTCTTCCGAAAATCCAATAGCCCTTACTTGGGGGTCATTTAGTGCAGCGCTGTATAAATCCGACTGAGCATCTTCCAATTCATAACGCAGTTGATCTGACGCGCGCGCGGACTCAAAGTTTTCAATCGGCTCTTGCAAAGCCCGGGTGGCAGAACGAGTGACTATTTCTTCGAGAAGTGCTGCCCCTTCTTCTTCTAGTCTTCCAGCTTCAGTCTCATCTACATCTTGATCTGAAGAAGACTGAAATCTCTCAACCCTGTTTCTGTAGTCATCTATTTTCTGGATGAGAATTTCACTGGGTGTGCCTCCCAAATACTCCTCAGACAACTCTTGCACTGTTTCAGAGTCCATCACTTGAATGATCGCCCACAAAGTGAGAGTGGCAAGAGCTATGCCTTTAGAAAGCTTTCTGACCCCCTTGAGTAAGACTCCTACATATTGCTTCAGACTGCCCGGCGCTGGCGGATGAATGATAAATTCAAACTCAAGCTCGTTGTTGAAGAATTCTCGATTAAGGGCCTCAACTGCTTTGCGTGTGGCCTCAGCTGATGCAACAAAGGTGTCGAGCAGAACGTAGTCTTCTGCCACATCGAAATGCACCAATACGCTACTCAACCCGTTCCCCCCAAAGTTGCATTTGACACTGCAGTCTAATTTACCAATGGTCAAATTTTCTATGGATTAGTTCGCACAAGTAAAATGCGCGGAACCAAGGCGCGCAGAGCGCGCCGCCGCGCGATCGCCAGACCGCCCCCCGGGCTGGCGATTGGGTGAGGTAAGGGCTTCGATCTAGGGTTTCGCGGATGTGGCTGCCATAAAGTGCACAGACCAACGCACGGACGCCATCCCGCGGTCTGGCCCTCGCGCGGGCCACTCAACAAGTAGGGTGGATGAAAACCCACGCGTTTCGCGACAACCCCGAAGCACTCTCCACCCCAAACCACCCGTCCCGGACTTGATCCGGAACTTCTTCGCCCCGGGGCTCCGCCCGTTCTCGGCTAACGGCGTCCCCCGGACGCCGTCCAAGACGCCGCTCCCCCCTGCAGTCTGGCCATCACGCGGCGCAACTCTGGATTCACACGGCGCAAAACCCGTGTTACCCTCGCCGCAAAACAAGCAGATACAGGCCCCACCCCATGCTCACCCGTGAAGACATTGACGCTTCGGTCTCTCCGTCCGACGTCGCCCCGCTGAACTTTACCCCCGAGGCGATGTCAGACGATGCCATTGCCCTTCTGGGCTTTCAGCGGACGAAACAGATCTCTCCGCAGTCCCGCAAATCCTGGATCGCAGGCAATCCTGTCCCCCTGCGGCAAGAAGCCCGCGCGCGGCGCGGCGACATCTTCACCGGCACCCTGACCGAGATCTACGCCGAATACCTGCCCTTGCGCGCCTATCTGGACAAGCACAAGATCAAACCGAAATCCGTCATCGACATCGGCTGTGGTCAGGCCCTGCCCGACCTTTTCCTGCATCACGACTTCAAACCGCGTTTCACCCTGATTGATATCGAACAGACCGATGATCAGTATCACGCCTGGGCTGACAGCGGCTCGGGCTATGCCAGCCTTGATCAGGCCGCCGCCCTTCTGCGCGGCAACGGCGTGGCCAAGACCAAGGTCAAGACCGTCAACCCGGTCAAGGCACCCACGTTGATGACCGGCCTCAAGGCCGATTTGCTGATCAGCTTTTACTCCTGCGGGTTCCATTATCCGGTCGATGATTATGCCGACGTCATGATCGACACCTTGAAGACCGGCGGCACGGTCTGTCTGGACCTGCGCAAACGGTACCTGCGGCGCGGGTCAGACGCCTTGAGCCGCGTGCTTGAGGCCGCGGAACGGACCGACCTTTTCGAGGATCCCCGCTCGTTTCGTGTCGCCCTGCGCGGCGCGGCGTGAGGGGGCCGTGAAAAACGTACGTTTTTGACCCGAAAACGTACAAAACGTACGTAAATCTTTCCTCTGTCGGGCTTCTGAAAACCTGCTAACGTCGCTGCATGCGCGTCATTGTTCTGTTGTCTCTGATCGTCCTTGTATCCTGTGGCCGCCCCCTGACGGACACCGAAAAAACCTTTGCGGAACAGATACATGGCGAAAGCATCGACATGGATCGCATCCGCCTTGTCAACGGCGCGCTGATTGGCAAGGTCACCTACAAACGCCAGAAACGCCCCCGCATCGCCTGCCGCGAACGCATCTTCCCGGAACCAAAAACGGAAACCGTCACCGTCGGCCCCGCCGCTTTCGTGTTGTTTAATAAGGTTTTTTTCTCGAAAGACTGGTATCTCAAGGACTACATGCCACGGTATGACGAGCGGATGTACCTGGTCGAAGCGATGCTATTTGCGCATGAAATCACCCATGTCTGGCAATGGCAAAACCGCGCCAAGACGGGGTATTCTCCGCTTAAGGCCGCCAACGAGCACTCGGTCTCTGATGATCCGTATCTCTTTGATATTTCGACAAAAACGGATTTCCTTGACTACGGGTACGAACAACAAGCCTCGATTGTCGAGGAATATGTCTGCTGCGCAGCGCTTGATCCCAAAGCCCCCCGCACACAGCGCTTGCGGGATTTGCTCGAACAGGCGATGCCCGTGGGTGAAATCGCCATTCCCGACGATGTGATTATCCCATGGGATGGTGCGGAAACCACGGGCATTTGCCGGGTCTAACGGCCTGTTATTCCTGAATACTTTCGATGTATGCCAAAAGCGCGGCCAACGGGCGCGGCGTTGGTGTCAGAACCCCGTCCCCCACATCCAACGGCACAGTGTCTCCGAGCAATAGCAAGCCAAACTCCGGCATTGCATGGCCGGGCAGGTTTGTCCGGTCATAGCCATCGATCACCGCCAACACCCGTGTCCGAGAGAATTTTCCGTTTTCTGTCAATGCTGTAAGGTCTGTTGGCGCAGGATCGTACGACCCCGCCCAAGGCCCGTTGCCCTTACCCGACGCGCCGTGACACTGTGTGCAATTCTCTT
>JBCBTE010000160.1:0-4743 GCA_039818805.1 Pseudomonadota bacterium | reverse complement strand
TCGAGTTCGACCGTGTAGGCCTCGGCCCGGAGACCGGCGAGGTATTCCGGCGTATAAGGTTCAAGCAGCGACATGTCCCAGGGCTGCAGCGCTTCGGTAAAGGCCTTAGGCAGCGATCGGGACCCCAGAACCAGCACATCATCGAAAAACCGCGCGACCCGGCCAGAAGCAGGCCGCCAGCGGATTCTGGGCACCTGCACCTGTTGCCGTTTGCCATCGCGCATGACAGTTTTGGTCTCGTAGTAGACCGTTCCGCGTTCACCGGTGTAGCGCGACTTGGTGTCGGCATCATAGGTCCAATACGGCACATAAATGCCCTGCATCTTGCGTCCTTTGCGGGCGTAATCCTGCAATCCGTCTGGAGCAAACCACAGGGTGCCCAGCCAATCATTCATCGCTCCGCGTGCGGCAGGTTCATCCATACGAAACGGCAAAAGGCCGCGGGGCTTGATGTGCCGGTGCGTGCCGGTGTCCGTAACCACGGGCGTGGCGCAGAACGGGCATTCGGCGGCGTGCAGGCTCTCATCAAACTCGACTTGGGCCGCACAGTTGGGACAGGTCAGAACGCGGGTTTCTTCGATCTCGGCGTCATCCAGTTGTCCCTTGATCGCCGCGTTGAAATCCAGCTCGCGGATCGAAGAGGCCCAAGGCCCGGCCTGATCCACTTCTTCGGTGTTGCCGCAATGGTCGCAAATCAGTTTACCGTCGCGCGGCGCATAGCGGAAATCGGCCCCGCAATTGTCGCAAGGAAAACGGTGTTCTTCGAGAGGTATCGCGGCATCAGACATGAAGCTTAGAGGTATTTGTGGACGACATTGGGAGTAATGCGGCGCAACGCACCATCGCGCAGGGCCGTATGACGCCAGAGGTGGAAAATGCCATGACCCAGCGACGCCGCGCCCAGCATCAGCAACAGCGGCCGGGCATCGGGTCCAGGCAATGGGTGGCCAAGCGAGGTCGCTGCAAGCGCCACGACGGCCCAGGCCAGAAGCAAGTACATGGCTCGGTTCAGCCACGGATGTGCCACCCGCAACACACCTTTGAGCGCGGGGCCCGGGCCATTCATGAGTCCGCACAGCAACGCCGTCACGCACATTGCACCGCCCGACAGAATGAACGTCCAGCCCAACCCTCCATAGATCCGATGATCTACGGAAAGCAGAAACAGCAAAGATAAGCCTGTCACCCAGTGGAGGATCGAGGTCAGCAGACGGCGGCTCATGTTCCCGGCGGTGGTGGAGGCAAAATCGTGAAGAGCTGTGCCAGTTCCTGCACGTCCTCTGCCTTCATCCAACCGTCCTGACCTGCAGTCCAGACATGGCTGTCCCGTGACAGCTTGCCCTCGGCAGCCATTCGACCAAGGGCCGCCTTGGAATAAGGCCCATGTGTCTGCCCATCTTCGGCAATGTGCCAGACATGCTCCACAGGTGGCGGCGGCGGGGGTGAAGCAGGCGAAGACGCCTGATGCGCGCCTTGTCCCGCCATCTGACCTGCCATCGCAATACCCATGCCCATGCCAAGCCCCGCGCCCATACCGCCGCCCCCGTTTGGATTCTTGGCCGCGGCCGTCATCGCCTCGGCTGCCGAATACTGTGTGAACTTGCCCAAATCTCCGGCCAGACCCATGGAGGTGCGTTTGTCCAGCGCCTCTTCTACGGCGGGGGGAAGGGAAATGTTTTCTATATAGAATTCCGGGATGGTCAGGCCATAATCGGCGACAATGCCTGAAATCTCGGCCGCAACCAACTTGCCGAGATCGGCGGTATTGGCGGCCATATCCAGCACCGGGATACCGCTGCCTGCGATGATGCGCGAGAAGGATTGCACGATGATATTGCGGATCTGAAAGCTGATCTCGTCCATCGTGAATTCGCCATCGGTTCCCACGATCTCGGTCAGGAACTTAGCGGGCTCCGTCACGCGGACCGAATAGGTACCAAAGGCGCGCAGGCGGGTCGGCCCAAACTCGGGGTCGCGCAGCATGATCGGGTTCTTCGTGCCCCATTTAAGGTCATTGAACCGGGTGGTATTGACGAAGTAGATCTCGGATTTGAATGGGCTTCTGAACCCATGATCCCAGTGCTGCAGCGTCGTCATGATCGGCATGTTGTTGGTCTCGAGCATATAGAGCCCAGGCGTAAACACATCCGCCAGTTGGCCCTCATGCACGAAAACCGCCGCTTGGCCCTCGCGCACGGTCAGCTTGGCCCCGTATTTGATTTCGTGGCCTTCGCGCTCGAACCGCCAGACCATCGTGTCGCGTGTATCATCGACCCAATGGATGACGTCGATGAATTCACCTGAGAGAAAGTCGAAAATGCCCATATGTCAGGTCTCCTTTTGAGTCAGCTCGGGCCGAAACGCTCAGCCAGTATGCGCGAGATTATGGGCCGGGCCTCGTTCAGCTCCATGCCGGCACGCAAGGCGGGATTGTACAACAGACGCAACAGTTCTTCGTCATGCGTCGTCAGCAAGGCAAATTCGTCATCGTCGTTGAAAATCGACGGGCGCGCATTGGGACTGTCATTGGCCAGGCCCAGCCCTTGTGCCAGTTCTTCATGGATACACGACAAGCGTTGCAGATCGGCAAGCTCGGTTCGGATATGGGCCACGGCCACGCGCCACTCGTACTCATTCTCGAATCCTGCCGCCACCACAAAACACTCGGTCGAACGGGGCAGGTTGTTGAAGAACACAAGGTTGGACTGCGCGATCGACGGGATCATCTTCAGCGCCGTCTCGCGCGCTTGGTCGGCATCGTCATTGCTCATGAACATGACGACAAAGTTCGGATTGTTGTTGGTGACGGTGATCGGATGTCCGGTGATCCGCGACAGCCGTTTGACATATGCTACAAGTTTCGCCTTGTCAGTGGCTTGATTTTCGATCGGCGCGTTGCGGCCAAATTCGACACCGATACGGATGGGGACGAGCCATTTCTTGAGCAAGCGCGGGCTGCCATCGGACGGGATCAGACCCTGATCACGTTGATACTCGTCAAAAAAAGCGATGCGGATAAAGTTGCGTTTCAGATCGGTCTCGGTGAAAGGTGTGTCCGGGCCACCTCCGCCCGTGCGCAGCAACCCAAGGGTCAATTGATCATTTTCCAAACGTTTGTAATATTTTTTTAAGGCCAAGCTCGCCGCAGACGGCCCCTGCGGCACCGCTTTTGGCGGCACCAGACTCGAGGGTCGCGCTTGGGGCTTAGCCGATGGCTCGACTGGAGGCGGCACATCGCAACTGGCTAGGGCAAACGCCCCGGCCAGGAGAAATGTCCCAAGTCTTGACCGTTTGAACCGTTGCAACCCGCCCTGCCCTATCAGCTGGGCACGGCGGTGCCGGTGGTATCACCCACGCCGTCGCCACGCGCCTTGGCCGATGCCAGCGTATCGCGCAGGTCTCTCTCCATTTTCTGGAGTTCTTGCTCGGCCGCGGCCCGGCGGGCTTTGCCTTCATCGGCGATCTGCAGGCTTTCCTCGATGGTGCCAATGAGATCGGCATTGGCCTGTTTGACGGCCTCGATATCAAAGACGCCACGCTCCATCTCCTCGCGGATCATCTTGTTCGCGTCGCGCAAGTTCTTGGCGTTCGAGGTCAAAAGCTCGTTGGTGAGATCGTTGGCGTCGCGCACCGCGGCAGCGGCATCGGCACTGCGCTGAATGGTGACGGCTTGGGCCAATTGCGTCTCCCATAGGGGAACGGTGTTAACGAGGGTCGAGTTGATCTTGGTGACCAATGACTTGTCATTTTCCTGGACCAACCGGATCGACGGCAACGACTGCATGGTCACCTGACGCGTCAGCTTCAAGTCATGCACGCGGCGCTCAAGATCGTCCCGCGCGGCGCGCAGATCGCGCAATTCCTGCGCTTTCATCACCTGATCGCCCTCGGGTGCGGCCTGTACTTCAGTCTCTTTTGCAGGAATGTCCTTGTCGTCAAGATGCTTCAGCTTTTCCTCTCCCGCCGCAATGTAAAGCGCCAACTCGTCATAGAATTGCAGCGTCTTTTCATAGAGCAGATCAAGCGATTTGATGTCTTTCAACAGCGTGTGTTCATGGCTGAGAAGATCATCCGTTATCTTGTCGATCTGACCCTGCACATTCTCGAACTTCGCGGTGAATTGGGCAAACGGCGCGGCCTTTCCCAGAAGCTTCTCCCACCACGTGCGTTCGCGACGTACGTCCAGCTCGGAGACCGAAAACCCCCGAATAGTCGTTACGATATTGCGCAATGAGTTGCCCGCCGGACCCACATCCTTATTGCGCACGCCCTGCAGCATGGATTGCGAAATCTCCTGCAACTCTGCCTGCGCGGCAGAGCCGAACGACACGATAGAGTTGGTATCAGCCATGTCGATCTCGTCCATGCGCTTTCGGATCTCGGCGCCCTCGGCAGGGTCAGCGTTGGCCAGCGGCACGATAGCGCCCGCATCTTTGGGTTCCGGCAAGATGACCTGGCTGATGTGCTGAACTTCGGCCAGCGTGGCCTCGGCTTTGGTGCGTACGTCTTCTGACATGTGATATGCCCCCTTGCGTGAAGTCTAAGTGTCGTCCAGCCGGATGCCTTCGCGCGCCAGACGGTCGCGCAGCACTCCGATTTCGATCTCTAGGTCGCTGTTGTTGTCGGCTAGGAGTTTCTTGGTCTTGGCCACGAAATTCTCTTCCAGGTCGGTCAGCAACATCATGTAATCTGACCGCGCGTTTGCATCACGGGACCGGGAGTAGATATCCGCAAACTTGATCG
>JBCBTE010000159.1:0-4887 GCA_039818805.1 Pseudomonadota bacterium | reverse complement strand
GCGCCGGATGGGCTTACCTTTGAAGGTGGCCATGACGGCTATCAAAAGGTGTATGGCCTGACCCATGTGCGCAAACTGGAAATGACCTTCGATGGCCGTGGGTTGGCGGGTGAGGATATGCTCATCGCGCTTGATGAGGCGGGTAAACGGCGCTTTGACAAAGCGCTGGACTCCACACGCTTGCAAGGTGTGCCGTTCGATATCCGTTTCCACCTTCACCCGGACGTCGATGTCTCGATCGACATGGGTGGATCAGCTGTTTCGATGGCCTTGAAGAGTGGTGAACTATGGATCTTTCGCACCGACGGCATAGCGAAAATCAGTGTGGAACCCAGCGTTTTTCTTGAAAAGAACCGTCTCAAGCCGCGTGCGACCAAACAAATCGTTCTATCCGGTCGCGCAATGGAGTATGCGACGCGCACAAGATGGTCACTGGCCAAGCCACAGGACTCGCCCATCGGCGTGCGCGATCTGGCCGAGGATGGGCGAACCCCGGTGACCGTAACCTGAGACAACACACATCTAGACCCCAAGGACCTGCTGCCTCATGACCGATCTCGCCCCCGTGCGCCGCGCGCTTCTTTCCGTTTCCGACAAGACCGGACTGGTTGAACTTGGCCGGGCCTTGGTGGATCGCGGGGTTGAACTTTTGTCGACGGGCGGAAGTGCCAAGACCCTGCGCGAGGCAGGCCTGAGCGTGCGCGATGTCGCCGAGGTGACCGGATTTCCCGAGATGATGGATGGGCGCGTAAAGACCCTGCATCCGATGATCCATGGCGGTTTGCTGGCCCTGCGGGACAATGATGCCCACGCGGCCGCCATGACCGATCATGGCATTGGTGCTATCGACCTTCTTGTGGTCAACCTTTACCCGTTCGAGGCCACCGTGGCGCAGGGCGCCGACTATGAGACCTGCATCGAGAATATCGACATCGGCGGACCTGCCATGATCCGGGCCGCCGCCAAGAACCACGCTTTCGTCAACGTGGTTGTTGATGTCGAAGATTACGAAGCCCTTTTGACCGAACTTGATTCGCATTGCGGTCAGACGACATACGCATTCCGCCAACGCCTTGCCCTGAACGCCTATGCCCGCACTGGTGCCTACGACGCCGCCGTTTCCGGTTGGATGGCCAACGCTTTGGACGTCGATGCCCCACGCCGCCGCGCCGTAGCCGGCGATCTAGCGCAAACGCTGCGCTATGGTGAAAATCCTCACCAAAGCGCTGCTTTCTACACAGATGGCTCGTCCCGCCCTGGTGTCGCCACGGCGCAGCAACATCAGGGCAAGGAGCTCAGCTACAACAATATCAACGATACCGATGCGGCGTTTGAATTGGTGAGTGAATTTGCCCCCTGCGACGGGCCGGCCTGCGCGATCATAAAGCATGCCAACCCATGTGGCGTGGCCCGCGGCAAAAGCTTGAAAGAGGCATATATGCGTGCCTTTGATTGCGACCGCACCTCGGCCTTCGGAGGGATTGTTGCCGTCAACCAGACACTGGATGGCCCAACCGCCGAGGAAATTGCACGGATCTTCACCGAAGTGGTGATCGCACCAGGCGCCGATGAGGCGGCCCGTTCTGTCTTTGCAGCAAAGAAAAGTCTGCGGCTTTTGATTACGAATGGCCTGGCCGATCCAGCGGAAACTGCACTAATGATAAGGCAGGTCGGCGGTGGCTATCTGGTGCAGGACAAGGACAGCGGCATAATCACTGCTGACGATCTGAAGGTTGTCACCAAGCGCAAACCGACGGGTCAGGAATTGGCCGATATGCTGTTTGCCTGGAAAGTGGCCAAGCATGTCAAGTCTAACGCCATTGTCTACGTCAAAGATGGTGCCACAGTGGGCGTCGGCGCAGGTCAGATGAGCCGCGTTGACAGTTGCAGAATCGCCGCGCGCAAGGCCCAGGACATGGCAGCCGAGCTTGGTCTGGCCGCGCCGTTGACCCAAGGCAGCGTTGTGGCGTCGGACGCGTTCTTTCCTTTTGCGGACGGGCTTTTGGCCGCGGTCGAAGCCGGGGCGACAGCCGTTATCCAACCCGGAGGATCGATGCGCGACGATGACGTGATTGCCGCGGCCGATGAGGCTGGTCTGGCCATGGTCTTGACCGGGATGCGGCATTTCCGGCACTAAGGCCGCGCAGGCAAATCAGGCCGGACAACCGTGAAAACGGCCACAAAGGAGAGCAGTATGCGCACCGTTTTCTTGGTTGCCACCGTGATATTCGTGATCGATCAAGTCAGCAAATACTGGATCGTGCAGGTTCTGGACCTGAAAACACGCCTGGCCATCGACGTTCTGCCGCCTTTGATCAATCTGCGTATGGCTTGGAACACCGGCATCAATTTTGGCGCCTTGGCCAGCCCGGACCCGATGATGCGGTGGGTCTGGATTAGTGTCGCCATTGTTATCGTGGGTGCGGTGCTGTGGTGGGTGCACACGGATCCCCATGGCCGGTGGCAGAAGATCGCAGCCGGATTTCTGGTGGGCGGTGCATTCGGCAATGTCGTCGACCGGGTGATCTATGGCGCGGTGGCGGATTTCCTGAACATGTCCTGTTGTGGGTTTACCAACCCGACTTCCTTCAATGTCGCAGACATCGCGGTTTTCATTGGCGCCTTTGGCATGGTCATATTCAGCTCGGACAAGAAAAAGGCGGCGTGACGCCGCTGGCCGAATACGCTAAGACTGGCGCAGATTTGTAGGAGTGGGGCATGAAGCTTCCTGTGATATCGGCTTTGATCTTCGTGATGGCGCTGTCGGCCTGTGGTGGGCGAGACCGTGACGTAACGCTGACCCGGTTCAAGGACACAGGTACCGGGCCGGATGAATTTGCAATCACTCCAGGAAAACCGCTGCAATCCCCGGAAAGCTACTCCCAGTTGCCCGCGCCGCGCCCGGGTGGCGCAAACCTGACCGACGCTACACCGTTGGGAGACGGCGTTGCAGCCCTTGGTGGCAACCCGGCTGCGCTTGCGCCCGGTGGTATCGGCGGCAATGATGGTGGCTTAGTCAACTATGCGCGCAGGTTCGGCGTGGCTCCTGGCATCCGGCAAACCCTGGCCAAAGAAGACGCCGAAGTACGACGCCAGCGGGGCCGTGTGAACATTCTCAACATCGGGCCGAACGACGACTATACCCTTGCCTATCGTCGTCAGTGGCTGAATTCCCAAGCTGAGGCAGAACGCCTGCGCCGTCTTGGCATCCAAACACCATCTTCACCGCCTGCCGCCCCGCAGCGCCGCCGCCGTTGAGCTTTGGCACACGACCTAGTCAGCACGGTTGAAACAGGCCCACGGCGCTGTATCTATTCGTAAGTGCGGAGACTTATGGGAGACTGCCTTATGCGCCGATGGATTGCCGGCCTATTTCTATCACTGTTTGCAACAGCCTCCTTGGCGGCAAATGACCTCGTAACGACGTTCTCGCTCGACAATGGGATGGATGTGGTGGTGATCGAAGATCACCGCGCACCCGTTGTGGTTCACATGGTCTGGTACCGCGCCGGATCCGCAGATGAAGATCCGGGCGTGTCAGGCGTGGCGCATTTTCTCGAGCATCTTATGTTCAAGGGTACCAAAACGCTCGACCCGGGTGAGTTTTCCGCCACTGTGGCGCGCAATGGTGGTTCAGACAACGCATTTACCAGCTATGACTACACCGCCTATTTCCAACGCATCGCGGCAGATCGCCTGGAATTGATGATGCAGATGGAAAGCGATCGGATGGTCAGCCTGCAATTGGACGAGGCCGACATCCTGACCGAGCGTGACGTGATCATAGAAGAGCGCAATCAAAGGGTCGAGAACAATCCCTCGGCCCTGTTTCGCGAACAACACAGTGCAGCGCAATACATGAACCACCGTTACGGTGTGCCGATCATCGGTTGGCAGCATGAAATGGTCGATCTCGGTCTGGAGGACGCGCTGAACTACTACGAGACCTACTATGCACCCAACAACGCCATCCTGGTCGTGGCCGGCGATGTCTATCCTGACGATGTCAAAGCGCTTGCCGAAACCTACTACGGCGTGATCCCCTCCAATCCCCATTTGCAGGAGCGCGCCCGCGCGCAGGAGCCTCGCCAGATGGCCGAACGTCGCCTGACCTATCAGGATCCGCGCGTTGCACAACCCTATTTGGCCCGGTCCTACCTGGCCTCTGAGCGCGACAGCGGTGCACAGGAAAAGGCCGCAGCGCTAACCATTCTGGCGGAAATTCTCGGGGATGGAACGACATCGATCTTGGCCGAAAAGCTGCAGTTTGAAACCCGAAAAGCGGTCTACACCTCGGCCTATTACGGCGGCATGGCACTTGACGACACAACGTTCAACCTAACGGTCGTGCCCGCCGCTGGCGTAACTTTGGAAGATGCCGAAGCAGCAATGGATGATGTGATCACCACCTTCCTCGAGGAAGGCGTGGATCAGGAACAGCTCGATCGCATCAAAATGCAAATCCGCGCGGCTGAGATCTATGTGCGTGATGACGTGGCCGCCTTGGCCAATCGCTATGGCCGCGCCCTGACCCAAGGTCTGACGGTGGAAGACGTGCAGGCATGGCCCGGCATTTTGGATGCCGTGACGGCCGAAGACGTGATGGTCGCAGCCCGAGACATCTTCGGCAAAACCAAGAATGCCGTGACAGGCTATGTGACCACGCAAGAGGTGACCCAATGACGCGTATGATCCGTTTTCTTCTGCCCGTCCTGTTAATCCTTGGCGTGCTTCCTGCGCGCGCAGAGGTTCAGATTAAAGAATTGACCACGCCAGGCGGGATCAATGCTTGGCTGGTCGAGGACCATTCGATCCCCTTCGTCGCGTTGGAATTGCGGTTTCGCGGCGGCACATCGCTTGACGCGCACGGCAAGCGCGGGGCGGTCA
>JBCBTE010000158.1:0-4953 GCA_039818805.1 Pseudomonadota bacterium | reverse complement strand
CTTCCGTAATCAATGCAGCACACACAGGAAACGCCGCGCTGGACGGATCGCGCGGCACCGCGATGGTCTGCGGGCGCAACTCCGGTTGCCCGGTCAGGGTGATCACCCGGCCCTCATTGGTCACGCCCGTGCTGATCTCGGCGCCGAACCCCGCCAGCATCCGTTCGGTGTGATCGCGCGTTGCCTCCTGCTCGGTCACCACGGTTTGACCGGGCGCGTTCAACCCCGCCAGCAGTACCGCGGATTTCACCTGCGCCGATGGCACAGGCACGTTGTAGCGTACCGGGATCGGCTCACGCGCGCCAACGATTGTCATCGGCAAACGCCCGCCCTCACGGCCCACCGCCTGCGCACCGAATAGTGCCAGCGGGTCAGTCACCCGGGCCATGGGCCGGCCATTCAGGCTGGCATCGCCGGTAAAGGTCGCCGTGATTGGCGATGTGGCCATTGCCCCCATGATCAACCGCACACCGGTGCCCGAATTGCCGCAGTCAATCACCTGATCGGGTTCGGCAAACCCGCCGACGCCGACACCATGCACGTGCCACGTGCCATCCTCGTCGCGTATCACCTCGGCGCCCATGGCGCGCATCGCCCGGGCGGTATCCAGAACGTCTTCGCCTTCCAGCAGGCCGGTCACAACCGTCTCTCCGACGCTCAACGCCCCCAGGAGCAGGCTGCGATGCGAGATCGACTTGTCACCGGGCACATCTGCCTTGCCAATCAAACCGTGCGACAAACGTGCGCTCATCGGAATAGGGGTGCCGTGACCGGACATGACATTGGCCTTTCATTTCAATGTGTCACGCCGCTGATAGCGCAAGCATAAACCGGCGTCCATCGCTCCGGCGCGGCCTCTTTGGGTCTGCTCTTCGAAAATGCCGCGATCACGTCTTAGGTCGGCGGCCGGCGTGGGGCCGCCACTCTTTTGAGTCAGGCGCGCGCCGCCGTCACCAGCAGTTCCACTTTCAGGTCAGGATGGGCCAGTTTTGCTTCGCCGCAGGCGCGCGCGGGTGCATGGCCTTCGGGTACCCAAGCATCCCATACACTGTTCATTTCGGCAAAATCCGCCATGTCCGCCAACCAGATGGTGGTCTGCAAGATGCGGCTGGTGTCCGATCCGGCTTCGGCCAAAAGCGCCTCGACCTTGTCCAGGCAGGTGCGCGTTTGCGCGGCGACGCTATCGCCCTTGTTTCCCACCTGCCCTGCCAGATAGATCGTGTCGCCATGGATCACAATCTGGCTCATGCGTTGCTTTGTGTGGTGGCGGGTAATCTCGGACATGACATGGCTCCTTGGTCAAATTCGCCCCGTCATACCCCGCCCGCGGCCAGCGCACCAGTTCCACCAAACGGCCACCTGTTTCCGGGCCCGGGCCTAGCGTTGCCGGAACCAAAGCACCAAAGGCACGATCGCGAAATACATCATGATCCCATAAAGTGCCGCAGGAATGGAAAAGGCGTTGAACCCCTCCTGTCCGACCAGCAGGGCTGCAACGACAATCCCCAGCGTCGAGTTCTGGATGCCGGTATCTATCGAAATGGTCTTGGACTGCTGCGCGCTGCATCCCGTCGCGCGCGGCACGGCGTAACCCACCGGCAGCAGCACGGCGAAAAGCGTAAGAACCGCCGCCCCCAGTAGGACAAAATTATCCACCAAAAGCTGCCAGTTTCCGGCGATCCCCGCCACCACGACAACCACGAAAATCACGGTAGCCACAACACCTAAAGGCCGATCAAGCCGGTCACCCAGCGCAGGCAGTACGGCACGAAAGACCATTCCCAGACTGACCGGCACCACCGTCAGCAGGAACATCGTCAAAGCCGTGGACGTGATGTTGATCGGGGCATAGCCGCTTTCGAGGAACGTGCTGAATGAAAAAGCCAGTACAATCGGCACGGTCACCATGCTCAAAAGACTGGTCACCGAGGTCAGCGTGATCGACAAGGCCACGTCGCCCCGCGCCAGCTTGGCCAGAACATTGCTTGTCACCCCGCCGGGACAGACCGCAAGGATCATAAAGCCGACGGCCAGTTCACCGGTGATGCCGAAAACGCGGACCACGGCATAGACAACCACGGGCAACAGCAAAACCTGGTGCACGAACCCGATGCCAAACGCCACCGGTTGCGTGAACGTGGTGCGAAAGTCGCCCCATCGCAGACCCACGCCTAGCGAAAACATGATGAACGCCAGGCTTAGAGGCAGCAGAACACTTAAAAGCATGTTATCCCGTCACGCGTCCAGTCAGCACGACACTCATCCGGACTCGTCTTCAAGATGCAGCTTCATGTCGATGAGAACCTGCTGCAAAGCGGTGGTTTCTTTCAACAAGCGCTTTGCCTCGTTCACCGTGATCACGCCATCCTCGATGGATTGCTGATACTCGGCCATCAGCATCGCGAACCGCTGGCTTAGCGCGATCACGTCGCTGTTGACGCCACCCGAATCGGTGCTGTTGGGCCGGCGTTCGTCGAAATCCAGTGTCGTGCCATTCAATTCGGCAAGGGCCGCCGTGACATGCGGGTACGATGACGCCGCTTCCAGCGCGGCCACCGCATCGATCGGCATGAACCTGTCGGAATGCTCGTCATGATCCGAATAATATCGCCCCAAGGTCGCTTTGGACTTGCCCGTCAATTCACATGCAGGCTCGATCCCGACATCCTTGACCAGTGTCTCGGTGTGCTTTTTGAGGTAACTTCCGGCTTTCGACATACGCACGCGTCCTTTCGTTGACCCGCTTTATCCCGAATTCGACCCCGCAAAGCAATGCGAGAAATATCAATCCGGCAAGGGATTGAACCCGGCGGCGCCATGCAGGTAAGTCAAGGCATGGCCAAGCTCTATTTTCACTACTCGACGATGAATGCCGGCAAGTCGACCTTGCTGCTGCAGGCCGAGTATAATTACCGTGAACGCGGGATGGGCACCTATCTCATGACCGCGACGCTGGATGATCGCGCAGGCCAGGCACGGATCGGCTCTCGCATCGGCATCGGCGTGAAGGCCGACACGTTTGATCCAACCGACGATCTCTTCGCACGCCTCGCTCAGATCACGGCATCCCGAACCATCGCCTGCGTTTTCGTGGACGAGGCGCAATTCCTGACCGAGCCCCAGGTCTGGCAACTGGCCCGCGCAGTTGACGATTTGGGCCTGCCGGTGATGTGCTACGGTCTGCGCGTCGATTTTCAAGGCAAACTCTTTCCCGGGTCCGCCACCCTTCTGGCACTTGCTGATGAAATGCGCGAGGTGCGCACCATCTGCCATTGCGGCAAGAAGGCCACGATGGTTGTGCGGCGTGACGATCAAGGGCGCGTGGTGACCGATGGGGCGCAGATTCGGATTGGCGGCAACGAAACGTACGAAAGCCTTTGCCGCCGTCACTGGCGCGAAACCGTCGGCGACCAGACGGCAGGTGCGTAAGTCACAATTTTTTTGACGCGCGGCCTTACACTACTGCCGGGTCTGCCGTTATGACTGATGATGAAACCGCCCAGATGTTCGGCTTTGATGCCCGGGGTCGTGCCGTTGACTGGGCCTATGGTTTCGACGCTGGCTCGACCTGTCTGAGGACATGACCTTCACTGTCCATGGGGCAGAGGAGTGTCTTTCGCAATGACAACAGCAAGCTGTCCCGCACCCCTTTCACAGTCCTTCAAATACTCAACGAAACACTAAAGACGCCAGACCTACGCCCGCTTCACCAGAACCGAACCAACCGAATAGCCTGCCCCGAAAGAGCAGATCAACCCGGTATCCCCCGGCTGCAGATCATCGGAATACTTGGAAAACGCAATGATCGACCCCGCCGAGGATGTGTTGGCATAATCCTGCAGGATGTTGGGTTGCTCTTCCGGGTCGGGCACGCGGCCCATCACCTTACGGCCGATGAAATCGTTCATCGTCTTGTTCGCCTGGTGCAGCCACAGCCGTTTCAAATCTGCGGCTTCGACACCTTCATCTTGCATATGTGCCGCTATGTGCTGCGACACCAGTGGCAGCACCTCCTTGAACACCTTGCGCCCCTCCTGGACAAACAGCATGTCACGCCGGTCCTCCATGTGCCCGTCGCGCGTGCGGCGCAGGTAGCCATTGTTGTTGCGGATATTGTTGGAAAACTGTGTCGCACAGCGCGTGGAGTGCACCAGGAAATGCGCGCCCTTTGCGTCCTCGGCCCGTTCCAGAACCACGGCAGTGCACACATCGCCGAAGATGAAGTGACAATCGCGGTCGCGCCATTCCAGATGCCCCGAGCAGACTTCGGGGCTGACCACGATCGCACACCGGACCGAACCCGATCGCACCATGTCCGCCGCCGCCTGAATGCCAAACGTGGCCGACGAACACGCAACGTTCATGTCAAAAGCAAAACCCGTCGCCCCCAGCAATTGTTGAATTTCGATCGCCACCGCCGGATAGGGGCGTTCATGGTTGCTGGCCGCGCAGATGATCAGGTCGACCTCACCGGCCTCCCGACCTGCCTGCGCCAGCGCCTTACCACATGCATCCAGCGCCATCTCCGCCATGATCCCCGGCTCGTCATTCAACCGTTCTGGTAAATGCGGGTGCATGACCTCGGGGTCCAGAACACCTGTCTTGTCCATCACGTAGCGCTGTTCGATACCCGACGCGCCAACAATGAATTCCGAAGACGAGGCATCCTTGGCCATCAGCGCGCCTGCCGCAATCGCCTCGGCATTCTCGGCGTTGTACCGCGCCGCGTAGGCGTTGAACGCCTCGACCAGCTCGTCATTGGTGATGACCTGCTCGGGCGTAAAGACACCAGTGCCGGTGATGGCGGGTTTGAACATGGGTTGCCTCCCTCCCTTGGGGTGCCGGTCACATCACCTTAACCCTGCGGTGCCGTCAAGTGGAACGGTGCGGCAAACCACAGCGATTTCCGGCAACCTGCGATCAAAATTTCAAGAACAGCCCGGGGCTGGCGGG
>JBCBTE010000157.1:0-4963 GCA_039818805.1 Pseudomonadota bacterium | reverse complement strand
TCAGCATATGCGGCGCATCCAACGTCGCCAGCATCAGGCTAAGCCGCGCCTTCTGACCACCGGACAGTTGCTTGACCGGTGTATCCGCCTGATCCGCGCCGATGCCGAAGCCGCCCAAGCGCGCACGCAGCCTTGCCTGACCGACATCGCCGCTTAACCGGCGGAGATGGTCAAGCGGGGTTTCATCGACACGCAATTCATCCACTTGATGTTGCGCGAAATATCCAACGCGCAGTTTGCCGGACCCATGTTTGGTGCCGTCCATGACTTCAAGTCTGTCGGACAAGAGTTTGGAAAGAGTGGACTTTCCTTCACCGTTTCGTCCCAGAAGGGCAATCCTGTCATCCTGGTCAATACGCAGGTTCATGCGCTGCAGAACGGCAGTGCCGTCATAGCCGGTGGCCGCATTTTCCAATCGCAAAATGGGCGGCGAAAGCGATTCTGGATCGGGAAAGGTGAACTTGCGCAGCGCGGCTTCTTGCGGGCGCGAGATGGGTTTCATCTTTTCCAACGCCTTGATCCTGGATTGCGCCTGTTTTGCCTTGTCGGCCTTGTACCGGAAGCGATCGACGTAGGATTGCAGATGCGCCCGGCGGGCATCCTGTTTCTTGGCTTCCGCTTCGGCCGTGGCCAACCGTGCGGCGCGGGTCTCGGCAAACCGATCATAGCCGCCTTGATACAGCTGCAGCTTGCGATCTTCGAGATGCAGGATGGCCCCGACCGCGCGGTTTAGCAGGCCACGATCATGGCTGATAACCAGCACGGTATGCGGATACCGCGCCAGATAAGCCTCAAGCCAAAGTGCGCCTTCCAGGTCAAGATAGTTTGTCGGTTCGTCCAAAAGCAGAAGGTCGGGCGCCGAGAAAAGCACGGCGGCCAGCGCCACGCGCATCCGCCAGCCGCCCGAAAAAGCCGAGCAAGGCATGACCTGTTCGGAACTGGTAAAACCCAGACCTTTCAGGATGGACGCCGCGCGCGCTTCGGCGCTCCACGCGTCGATATCGGTCAGCCGGGTCTGGATCTCGGCAATGCGCGTTCCGTCAGTTGCCGTTTCGGCCTCGGTCATCAGCGTGGCGCGTTCGGTATCGGCGGCCAGCACCGTGTCAATCAGCGACACCTCGTTGCCCGGAACCTCCTGATCCACGCCGCCGATGCGGGCGCGGGCGGGCAAGGCGATCTGTCCGCTTTCCAGCGCCAGTTCCCCTCGGATCAGCTTGAAGAGTGTGGTTTTGCCGGTGCCGTTGCGCCCGACGATACCCACTTTATGCCCCTCGGGAATCATCGCCGAAGCGCTTTCGATCAAGGGGCGTCCAGCCACCGAATAGGATATGTTGTCGAGCCGAAGCATGACCCTCGCATGCCTCATCCCCCGGCGCGCGTCAATCGCGGCTTTTCAAAGACCATGCCCCATGGTATCGGGGCGCGAAATTTCGGTGCGGACATGGGGTTCGCGCCGTAAATCAAGGAAAAAGAGGTTTACATGGCTGTCGAACGCACCCTGAGCATCATCAAACCGGATGCCACCAAGCGCAACCTGACCGGCAAGATCAACGCCAAGTTCGAAGATGCGGGTCTGCGTATCGTCGCGCAAAAGCGAATTCACCTGACCAAGGCGCAAGCAGGCGTGTTCTATGCCGTGCACGCCGAGCGTCCGTTCTATGACGAGCTGTGCGACTTCATGGCGTCAGAGCCGGTTGTCGTGCAGGTGCTGGAAGGCGAGGGGGCGATTGCCAAAAACCGCGATGTGATGGGCGCCACGAACCCAGCAGATGCAGCACCCGGCACGATCCGCGCGGAATTTGCAGAATCGGTTGGTGAAAACTCGGTGCACGGCTCGGACGCGCCGGAAACCGCGGCGGTCGAGATTGCCTATTTCTTCTCGGGTCTAGAATTGGTCGGGTAACACCGACGGACAATCGGGATGCCATAGCGGCGTTGCCTTCTGGCGGCGCCGCTTTTTTTGCCTACGTCCGTAGATGGGCATGCCTTAGATAGCTGCGAAATCCGTGAACACTTGTTTGGACACAATGATTTTCGGGGCCGGTGTGGCGGGCTTGGCTACGCCGGATGCCGATTTCTGCGCGTCGGGGGGGTGTTTGGGTGTCTTGGTCATTTGCCTGCTCCGTTATTTTTGGACAGACCGGCCAGACAGCGCCTGACCGGCGCCTGAATTATTGGTTCAGCAATACACCGTCCGGCGGCGAAAATTGGGCGCAAATAAGGCAAGAATGTGGCATCGGCGATTGCCCGGTCCGCGACGATTGATGTGTTGCGGATAGCCGGGTTTCGCGGCAAGCTTGTTTTCCAGATCACGGCACACGCGGAACACCATGTCAAAGTTGAACCAGGATCCGCACAAGGTGCGGGACAGCAAAGAAAAAAACCTGGAAACGGCCATCGGGCGCGTGGTGCGCGAACATCGCAAGGCGCGGTCCATGACCGTTGCGGACCTGGCCGAAGCCACGGGGTTGTCGGTGGGGATGCTGTCCAAGATCGAAAATGGAGTCACGTCTTCATCCTTGACCACGCTTCAGGTCTTATCCTCGGCATTGAGTGTTCCCATCACCTCATTTTTTCGACGGTTTGAAGAGCGGCGCGAGGTGGTGCATGTAAAGGCGGGCGAAGCTGTTGAAATGGACCGAGCCGGAACGCGGGCGGGTCATCACTACAGTCTGCTGGGTCATATCGGGGCCAACAATAGTGGCGTGGTGGTTGAGCCATACCTGATTGCCCTGAATGAGCAGTCAGACATTTTTCCCACCTTTCAACATGAAGGGATCGAGTTGCTGTACGTGCTCGAAGGCGAAGTGCAGTATCGCCACGGCGATCAGAGTTTCCACTTAAAACCGGGTGACAGCTTGTTTTTTGACGCTGATGCGCCGCATGGACCAGACGAATTGATTGCGCTTCCGCTGCGCTATCTGTCGGTGATTTCCTATCCTCAGGGCTCTGGCTAAAATATTCCTGCAGTGAATATTAAATTCTCTGATTGAAACTCGTATCGGATCGAACTAGCCTTGGTCAAGACAACATCACGGAGTTGGCGATGTGTGGAATTGTTGGACTGTTTCTTAAAGACAAATCACTTCAGCCGGACCTGGGTGCGATGCTGACCGAAATGCTAATCACCATGTCCGACCGTGGACCGGACAGTGCGGGCATTGCGGTATACGGCCAGGACAGGCAAGGACGGGCCAAGCTGACGGTTCAAGCGGCTGATCCGGTGGCCTTTGTCGGCTTGGACAAGACACTTGGGCAGGCAATAGAGGCCGATGTGGCACTGCGCGTTAAAGATACGCACGCGGTACTGGATCTGCCCGACGACAAGATGAAAGAGGCCCGCGCGGCGATCAAGTCAGACCATCCCCATATTCGTGTCATGAGTGCCGGAGAAGTAATTGAAATATATAAAGAAGTTGGCCTTCCTGGTGAGGTCGCCAATCGCTTTGATATCCCGCACCTGACGGGCAGCCACGGCATTGGTCACACCCGCATGGCAACAGAAAGCGCGGTGACGACGTTGGGGGCGCATCCGTTTTCCACCGGCGCGGACCAATGCCTTGTGCACAATGGTTCGCTCAGCAACCACAATTCGTTGCGCCGCAAGCTGGCGCGCGAGGGCGTCGCGGTCGAGACGGAGAACGATACCGAGGTGGCAGCGGCCTACCTGACATGGAAGATGCAACAAGGGCAAACCTTGGGCGAGGCGCTTGAAAGCGGGCTTGAAGATCTGGATGGGTTTTACACCTTCGTGGTCGGCACCAAGGACGGATTTGGCGTGGTGCGCGACCCGATCGCGTGCAAACCTGCCGTCATGGCAGAGACCGATCAATACGTGGCGTTCGGCAGTGAATACCGGGCATTGGTCAATCTGCCAGGGATAGAAGACGCCCGCGTGTGGGAGCCTGAACCCGCAACCGTATATTTCTGGACGCACTGACATGCAGAGTTTTGACTTGGAGACCAATGGGTTGCGCGGGCTGAATGAAGCGCTGCAGGCGCAAAGCCAGCACACAAACGAAACCGCTTGGGAGGTGGTGAACCCCAAGGGCAGCCACGCCATCGCCGTGGGACTGGACGCTCCCATCGAGGTAACGGTCAGCGGTTCGACCGGCTATTACTGTGCGGGCATGAATCAACAGGCGACGGTGCATGTGAAGGGCAATGTCGGTCCCGGCGTGGCCGAAAACATGATGAGCGGGACAGTTGTCGTCGAGGGGGACGCCAGCCAATATGCCGGCGCGACAGGGCATGGCGGGCTTTTGGTGATCAAGGGCAACGCGTCCAGCCGGTGTGGCATTTCCATGAAGGGGATCGACATTGTGGTTCAGGGCAATGTGGGTCACATGTCGGCCTTTATGGCGCAGGCCGGGCATCTGGTGGTGTGCGGCGATGCAGGCGACGCATTGGGCGACTCGATTTACGAAGCCAAGTTGTTCATCCGCGGATCGGTGAAGTCGCTAGGCGCGGACTGTATCGAGAAAGAGATGCGCCCCGAGCATGTGACCAAGTTGACCGAGTTGCTGCAGGCCGCGGGGGTCGAGGCCGATCCGGCGGATTTCAAGCGCTACGGCTCGGCGCGCAAACTGTACAATTTCGACATCGACAACGCGTATTGAAGGGGACGGATCATGGCAAGAGATGATAGCGCACCGCGCACGTTACCTATTCAATCCAGTATTTTCTCGCCCGAAGTTAGTGCGGAAATCCGGCGTGCCGCGGCAACGGGCATCTATGACATTCGCGGGGGCGGGGCCAAACGCAAGGTGCCACATTTCGACGATCTGGTCTTTCTGGGGGCCTCGATGTCACGGTACCCGCTGGAAGGATATCGCGAGCGCTGCGATACCAACGTCACGTTGGGCACGCGGTTCGCCAAAAAACCTATCAAGCTTGAAATTCCGATCACCATTGCGGGCATGAGCTTTGGCGCGCTGATCGGGCAGGCCGAGGAAGCGTGCGG
>JBCBTE010000156.1:0-5026 GCA_039818805.1 Pseudomonadota bacterium | reverse complement strand
TGCATCCTCGCCTGCGACAGGACCAAAAGAGAAGACACCAAGAAGCTGAGCTACGACTGAAAACAAAAAGGGATTTGGATCAGGCCTTCGAAACCAACTGGCAATGACCTCTTCGGCCCTACTAGCTTCTCCGCAGAAAAGCGTTGCTGCGAGTGCAAACGGTTGCTGCATCAGCGAAGTCCAAAAATCTAAAGTCGGATTTGTCCCGCATCTTGCGAGTTCGTACTTCCCGCAGCGAACGGCTGCGATGTCTCGATTGCCATCAGACAGGGTTGGGCTTCAATTACTGGAACAGGGTCTATAGGTCAGTAATGCTGACTTAACGCATAATCAGGGTTATGTTAAATAAGTCAGTAGTACTGACCTTTTTTCGATAACGATTGCAAGTTCGAACGTCAATCAATCGTACACGACATCTTCACGTGCCTCGGATTTCCATCTCGGCACCAACGACCCCGTGTTCCACTCATAGAGCCAACCGACCAACTCGCCAGTCTCTCTATCAAAGATGCGTTTGACGGCCCGTGCATGAACCCGCTTGGTTTCCCCACAGGGCAAGTGAGAACTGTCTGCGCGGATTTTCGACGCGCGCCGCAGAACGATCGGGCCAGTCGATATCATTCTTGTCTTGGCGAATGTCGCCATAGTCGGTCCCCCAGATTTCCAGGTCCTAGCGTGGGTAAACTCCTTGCTCGCGGAAGCGTTTTCGGCAGTACCCCGCTTCCCGTCTCAGTTGTGGTTACAAAAGCTGCGATTGCACGATAAACTATGCAAAGGGGCGCAAAGGAATGCAAAATTTGCGCGTAAGCTATTGATTAGAAATGGTAGATTTTTTGTTGCAGCGCAGAAAAGTTCAGACAACTTCAAAGTGCTGTTCGCTCGCCTGGCGGCAGAAGGTGCAGGACGCCCAGTAGATCGGCAGGGCTTCGCTGATGGTCCTTGGACGCCCGAAACTCTTGCGGAAGCCGTGTCCTCTTTAGAGGGCAACGAAAAAGGTATCGAGCTTCGCGCGGTGCAGACTTGGTTTCAAGACAACGACAATGGGATCAGCAATGACAACATCCGCTGGCTTGCTCGGATATTCGGATGCAACGACCCTGAAGAAGCAAGCAAATGGCAAGCAGAGCTAAAGGCATCAAAAGATCGGCTGACAAACCAACGACGTGATAAAAAACGTCGGGACGGCAGTTTTGAGGGTGCAGAAACTGAACCATTGAGCCTCGTCATACCGCAGGTTTCACAGCCGTCTAACTATATGGTCAGCACCAGCGCACCGGCCAAAACAGACGAAGGCCAACGCAGAGCGAAATCCCTCCCTGAAAAGTGCGAATGGATGCTCAGCGGCTCAGGATCAATGAACTTGTTGATCGCATATTGGCTGGTTTTCTGTGGATTGGGTTTGCTCAATTATGTACTGAATATGTTGAGTGTCACATACAGCCCCGTCGGTGGACTGGACAAACAAGTCGGCTTCATTTGGGCACCAACACTTACTGTGCTGCCCTTGGTCGCCCTGCCCGCTTTCATTTTCTACGTTAGCGATTTGAACACTTACTGGAAGCGTGTCGGCCGGTTCAAATGTACAGCGGACGATGTGATTTCAATCAATTCCGAGAGCAACGAAGCATGGTACGCTAAAGTTAACGATTTCTCGTTCTCTTTCTGGGCAATTGCTTCGTTCTGCTTCCTATTCGTTTTCGGGTTCCAGTGGGCCGGCATCTACATGCCTGCTTATCTTTCCGGCGACACCAATGGCGTCCAGATTGATAGATACCTGGTCGCGCTGGTGCGTCCCGAGGTCATTTCCGTGGGAGAGGCCATGGCTTTGTCATTCATTGGCTATCTCTACACGGCGTCCTACATCGCGATCTTCATGTTTGGATTGCTGTTCCTGGTCATCGTTGTCCTTGATTATCATGACCTTTGCACGACCGCCGACCTTGAAGGAAGCACTGCGGATACGAACCAAATCCGAAAAGAAGGGCAGAAGATTGTATGGGGCGGCTTCCGCATAGCTGTCTTTGCGCTGTGGCTTGCATCGCTGGTCAAGTTACAGATCACCTATCTGTCCTCTGACGGCCCAGACTTCGTGACTTGGCTGAGGACCGATGCGCTGAGTGTTTTTGGTGCGACGAGCATTCGCAACGGATGGTTGGAAAACACCTCTATCAGCCACTTCACCACCTTCCTTATGATGGTGGTGACAGTAACAATCTTCGTAGTTTGTGCGCTGAAAATTCAGACTGTCTTTGAGCGCCTGTTTGTCTACGATCAGGACTACCCTTTTTCCCGTGACCAGCTCGCAATTGTGAAAATGCTTGCCGTCATTGGGCTGTTGTCGTTCAACTTGGTACTTGTGGGAAGGTTCACCGGATTCTCCCTTCTTGTAGCGGCCAGTACCCTGGCGTCGCTGCACGTTCTGTCCGGTCCGAGATTGCGAACATTTTAGGTGGGTGATGGAAGAGGCAAAATTTTATAGTGATATCGCAGAGGGACCTGCATCGGGCAACGCGTATTGGATAGAAACCGACGATGGTGTTCGCGTTCGAGTTGGGGCTTACCAATCCGAAGTCGAAGCCAAGGGTACGATCCTGCTGATGCTTGGTAGGTTTGGCTACGTCGAAAGATACGGGCGGGTCGCAAAAACCTTCGCAGAGAACGGTTTTTCCACCGCGATCATAGACTGGCGAAGCCAGGGCTTATCCGACCGAATGGCATCCGACCCTCAAGCTGGACACATTGAGAGCTTTTCAGACTATCAGAAAGATGTCGCGGCATTCATTCAAGCTGCTGACGAGTTGAACCTGCCCAAACCATATTTCTTAATCGGGGTCTCTATGGGAGCCTGCATCGGTTTTCGCGCAATGCTTGATGGACTTCCTGTCGCAGCTTCTGCCTTCATATCTCCTATGTGGGGGATCAAGATGTCCACGGTTCAACGCATTGCCGCCTGGCCGCTTTCTTGGGCATTCCAGAAATTCGGAATTGGCCAGAAGTACGTACCCGGCGAAAGTGGCGAGATTTATGTTTTGGAAACGCCATTCGAAAAAAACAATCTCACCCACAACACTGCAATGTATGACTATTGGATCAAGCAGGCCCAGGCTGCGCCAGAGCTTCAGATTGGCGGGCCAACGATGTCGTGGCTATATGAAGCCCTCGCGGAATGCCGGCGGCTTTCAAGGGTCCCCTCTCCCAATGTCCCTTGCATCACTTTTTGCGGCGAACTCGATCAACTCGTAGACAACTCCTCAATCAAGCGGCGTATGGCGAAGTGGCCTAATGCCGAGTTTTCCATGATCCGAAATGCAAAGCACGATGTGTTGACCGAGATCCCCGAGGTCGGCGGCGATGTGATGACGCAGATTTTCGACTTCTTTGCCAAAGCAGTCGCTGAAGCAAATCCGTAGTGGCGAATCTCCGCCACGTGACCCACGAATGGCGGGACCAGGCAATTCTGCCGTTCGCCGCACCGTGCACGAAATGGTGAGATGCGGGACAAAGCGGCCCTCGGCAAGGTTTGTGCCAATGGCCGCTTCGACCTAACTGGGCTCTTCTGTGAGCCAGCGCGCTTTCGCGGCCCACGCACGAGCTGGAAGGACAACAGGCCCACTTTTCCCGTGCTTGACAGCTAGATTGTCTTTCAGCTGATGTACACGTTTTGCTGGCATGCTCTTGACGTAGCCTGGTGCGGGCCCCGCTCCCAAGGTGAACGGGTGCCAAAAAGCATCAAAGTCCGGGAACCGGGTTTCCACTTCTATTGCTGTGATCTCGGTGTCAAACGCCCCGCTATCGTGGCACAGTTTGGCCAACCCACGCTCAGTGCAGAACGGAAACCGTGTACTTTCGTCTAATTCCAAGGCGTCCGGATCGATTTCCGCAGCCGCCTTCCAGAATGCGTCAATGAACCCCATGCCCCCGCCGGGATAGTCCCACACGTAGAACGTTACCAAGCCACCGGGCCGCAAGACACGGCGCATTTCGGCAAGTGCCGCTTGCTTGTCAGGAATGAAGTTAAAGACGAGCGCAGAGGTAACGACATCCACCGATGCATCTGCACAAGGCAAAGTCGCGGCATCGGCGACCTTAAACGTGGCCCTCTCGTCCGTGATCTGCGCCTCGGCATGGGCAACGAAATCAGCGGATTGATCCGTCGATAGAATGGACCGGGGGGCTGTTGCGGAGAGCACAGCCTGCGTGAGCGCGCCTGTTCCGCATCCGATTTCCAGCCAGTCGGCCTGCGATGGGGCCGCAACCCAGTCGACGAATTTCGCGGCGATCTTACGGCTCCATCGGCCCATATAGTGTTCGTAGCTCTGTCCTGCGTTCCATGCGTCGAATTCCGATTGTGTCATTGTTTCGCCCGCGAGTTGTTGGGGCACAGTCTGTGCTATGCTGCGCTCACCCAAGTAGGAGCCTATCATGGATTTTGACCGAGAACTGATTTCAAACGGCAACCCAATGGAGGGCATTGTCGGATTCTCTCGTGCAGTCCGGGTTGGGCCCTTCATTTTCGTTGGTGGCACAGCACCGGTTGACGCCGACGGACGGACGGTGGGCGTGGGCGACGTGGCCGCGCAGACCCGGCAGTGCATCGAAATTATCAAGTCGGCTTTAAAGCAAGCAGACTCGGGACTTCATCACGTTGTCCGCACCCGTGTCATCCTGACCGACATCGACAATTGGAAGGCTGCAATAAATGTGCGGAAGGATTATTTTCACGATATTCGACCGGTTGACACGATCATGGCAATCGACCGCTTCGTGAACCCAGAGTGGTTGGTCGAATTCGAAGTAGATGCAGTGATCAGCGATTGAGTGGACAATGCGCCAATTCGCTGCAGCTGTGCCAAAGTCTGCTTCGACCAGGTCTTTTCAGATGCCTTTCACAGCATTTCCGATAATTGCCTTTGGGCGATGCATGGCAAGTTGCCTTTGCGCTTCGTCGTGACGCCCCAGACGCAGCAAAACACCGACAGACGCATATTCAATCAAATCACGCTGCGCGCGACTACCACCAAGCCGA
>JBCBTE010000155.1:0-5049 GCA_039818805.1 Pseudomonadota bacterium | reverse complement strand
TGAAGCGGGATGTCGTGCGGCTCGTTACACCTGGCACATTGACCGAAGAAAGCTTGCTAGAGCCACGACAACACAATATCTTAGCCGCGTTTTTCCGCGTGCGGGATGCGTGTGCTCTTGCCTGGGCCGACATTTCAACCGGCGCGTTTCACGTTATGCCAATGGCACAAAGGCGCATTGGTCCGGAACTGGCCCGACTTCGCCCAAGCGAGCTTGTAATCGCCGATGGGGACCAGACGGGTTTGGCGGAAATCGTTGATGAAAGTGGCGTTTCACTGACACCGCTGGGACGGGCCGCATTCGATAGCGCCGGCGCCGAGAAACGTCTGTGTGCTCTTTTCCAGGTCGGCACGCTAGAATCCTACGGACATTTTGGCCGTGCTGAGATCGCCGCGATGGGCGCTATAGTTGAATATCTGCAGATCACGCAGAAAGGCAAACTGCCTCTGCTGCGTCCACCCGCTCGCGAAAGCGAAACGCGGGTCATGCAGATAGATTCGGCAACGCGCAAAAATCTGGAATTGACCCACGCACTGTCTGGTGGTCGCGCCGGATCTCTTCTTTCGGTCATCGACCGAACGGTCACCGCAGGCGGCGGGCGACTTCTGGAACGTCGATTGTCCAGCCCCAGCCGCACACTCGAAACGGTGCAAAATCGGCTTTCTAGCGTTGATTTCGCTGTAGAACACTCCCGGTTCTGCGCGGACTTGCGCGAAGCTTTGCGCAAAGTGCCCGACCTGGATCGCGCCCTTTCGCGCCTTGGCCTGGATCGCGGAGGGCCACGCGACCTGGCCGCAATTCGCAACGGGCTTGAGCAAAGTTTTGAAATCGCAAGCAAAGTCGCCTCGCTTGACCTGCCTCATGTACTGGCGGAGGCGTCCAGAGAGTTGACTGGGCATTCCGACTTGCAGAATTTGCTGGACAATGCGCTCACGGCCGAACCACCGCTATTGGCGCGCGATGGCGGTTTTATAGCGGAAGGCTACAACGCGGCGCTGGATGAAGCGCGAAAACTGCGTGACGAAGGACGCGGCGTAATTGCCGGTATGCAGGCCGAATATGCCAAGCTCACTGGTATTTCCAGCCTGAAGGTCAAGCACAACAACGTGCTGGGCTATTTCGTCGAGGTGACATCGACTCACGCGGAAAAAATGCTGTCTGAGCCGCTGAGTGAAACTTTCAAACATCGGCAAACGACCGCGAACCAAGTAAGGTTCACCACCATCCCTTTGAGTGAAATGGAGACCAAGATCCTGAACGCCGGCGGCAGGGCGCTGGACATCGAAAAGCGATTGTTTGATCAGCTTCGTTCTGCGATCCTGGATCGCTCTGCCGTTTTATCCCAGACCGCACGCGCACTGGCAGAGTTCGATTTGGCCACCGCGCTCGCGGATCTGGCGCGATCGGAAAACTGGTGCAAACCAGTTGTCGACGAAAGTCGCGCTTTGGTAGTCGAAGGCGGTCGGCATCCTGTTGTCGAGCAGGCCTTGCGCAATCAAAGCGGTGAAACCTTTGTCGCCAACGATTGCGCCCTCGGGACTGATAACGACATCTGGCTTCTGACCGGACCAAACATGGCCGGTAAATCGACCTTCCTTCGGCAAAATGCCTTGATTGCAGTTCTTGCACAAATGGGTAGCTTCGTACCGGCACGCTGTGCGCAGGTCGGATTGGTTAGCCAATTGTTCAGTCGCGTTGGCGCATCAGATGATCTGGCCCGCGGCCGCTCGACTTTCATGGTAGAAATGGTGGAAACTGCTGCCATCCTGAATCAGGCAGATGCGCGCGCACTTGTTATCCTCGACGAGATTGGACGCGGAACAGCCACATACGACGGATTGAGTATCGCATGTGTCCGCGCCCATTCATTATCACGCGTCAGCGCGTCAAAGCTTGCAAATAACGTCCCGCTGACTGCGGCGCTCAAGACAGCAAATGCAAATGGAAACCGCGCCACGAAACGTTTCAGGATCCAACCAAAGATCACACCGGTCAAGAAGAACGGCAAACTCAGCACGACGCCAACCGTGAAGGTCAGCACCAACATCTGCGGCACCAAAATCACCCAAAGCGTCATTCCTTCCAGAACCGTCGGCGCGCCCAGGGCGCGTGCGCCCGGCAACACGAACACACCTGCAACAAAAAGTCCGACAACCCAGCCCTTCAACGCCAGACGAAAGAAACCGTTCTTCATGTAGCCGTCCCTTTTCAACTGGCTCTATATGGGCGGGCGGAGCGGGAAACCCGAACCTGCCCTTTAGCTTCCTGACAGATCGCATTAGCGTCACATCAAACAGCGGAGACATCAATGACAACTCATGGGTATGAGGGCGGCAGGCTGGATCTGCCATTTGTGGGGATCTCGACCTTTGGCAAGCGGCCCTATGTGTCAGACTGGGCGGCGATCGACGCCGATGTGGCCATCCTGGGTGCGCCGTTTGACTTTGGCACGCAGTGGCGCCCTGGCGCGCGGTTCGGGCCCCGTGGTGTGCGCGAGGCATCGACGCTTTTCTCCTTCGGCCACGCGGGCGCTTATGATCACGAGGACGACGCCACCTATCTGCCCGGCGACGTGCGCATCGTTGATATCGGCGACGCCGATATCGTGCATACCGACACGGTGAAGTCCCATGCGAATATCGAGGCGGGCGTGCGCACAATTCTCAAGGCGGGTGCCCTGCCCGTGACAATAGGTGGTGATCATTCGGTGAATATCCCGTGCGTGAACGCCTTTGACGATCAGGGCGACATTCACATCCTCCAGATCGACGCGCACTTGGACTTCGTCGATGAACGTCACGGCGTCCGGCATGGCCACGGCAACCCAATGCGCCGCGCCGCCGAGAAATCATATGTGACAGGTTTGACCCAGCTCGGCATCCGCAATGTCAGCTCCACCGCCCAGGAAGGCTATGAGGATGCCCGTGCGCGCGGGTCAGACATCCTGTCGGTCCGCCAAGTGCGTGCCTTGGGCCCAGAGGCGACGGCTGCGCGTATCCCGAACGGTGCCCGCATCTACATCACCATCGACATCGACGCTTTCTGCCCGTCCATTGCGCCGGGCACCGGCACGCCCAGCCATGGCGGGTTTCTTTACTACGACGTACTGGAACTCCTGCAACAGGTGGCGCAACGGCACGAGGTGGTCGGCATTGATCTGGTCGAGGTCGCCCCCGATTACGACCCCACAGGCACAACCTCGATCCTGGCCGCTCAGGTTTTATTGAACCTGCTAGGGTTCATCTTTCACGCCCGCAGCGCGTCCACCAGTGCCTGATAGTTGCGCAAACCAAACTCTGCCGCAAGCGTCCGGGTCCATTGATCCTCAAACCGCGCACGTATCTTGGCGCTGACGGCCGGCTTGCCGCCGCCGACCTTGCCCGTGTCGACCTTGCTGGCTGGACCACCGGGCGGCAAACCACAGGGCGGATCGCGATAGCGCTGCGTCAGCTTTTCCTCGAAATGCGCCCCATGCGCCTTCATGAACTCAAACGACGCTTGCTGCGTGGCGATCTCGCGCGTGACCTCATCCGTGATCCCCATGAAATCCGCAACCCGCGCCACGGTGCCCGGCAGATCGGCTTTCATATCCTCATAAGCCAATAGCAGAACATTCGGGTTCTTCCGTTGCCCCCACCACGAGGCGGCATGCACCCAATAGTCATGCGCTTGATCGCGATTGAGGAAATAGTCGCCAAAGGCATCCACCGAGATGCTGCCCGTCTCGAAATGCCAACCCTCCAGAAACCGGAAGAGCGACACCATCGCGTCCACCGGATCGCGCAGCACCACGATGTACCGACCGCCTTTCGGAATCTCGTGCCAGTTCAGATGGCTCTTGAACGCTTGCGGCCGGGCCTTTTGCGGCGCGTGAATATCCTGCCGCAGGTCATGGGCCAGTTCCAGCCACGGCACGACCTCCGAGATTTCACCAAAATCCATGTCGCCGCCAGTGCGCAGCCCGTGCACGATCTGCTGCATCCATGTGGTGCCACACTTGGCATAAGGCGAGATGAAGATGTCCGTGGGGTCCGGGCGATAGGCCACCCCCTTGGCATAGCCTTCCTCCGTCACGAAGGCCGCCGTCTGGGCCTGCATCTGCTCAATCGAAGTCGGGCGCTGCATCAGTCGTCCTTCTCGGGCACCGGGTCATATCCGCATTGGCCCCACGGGTTGCACCGCAGGATCCGCCGGAAGGCCAGCCACCCGCCTTTCAGGCCGCCATGTTGTTCAAGCGCCTCCAATGCATACTGGCTGCAGGTCGGCTGATACCGGCAATTGTATCCGACCCACGGGCTGAAGATCAGCCGATAGGCTTTGATCGGCAACGCCAGACTCCAAGCCAGCGGAGTCATGGCCCGTGCACCTTTTTCAGCGCATGGTCGAGGTCCCCGACCAAAGCGGTGAAGTCCCGCGCCGCTGTCATCTCGAAACGCCCGATCAGCACGTAATCCCAGCCGGGCCTGCCATGGACCGGTAACACCTGGCGCGCCACCTCGCGCAAACGCCGCTTGGCGCGGTTGCGGGCCACGGCGTTGCCCACTTTCTTGGAACAGGTGAAGCCGACCCGGATACGCGCATCCTCATCCTTGCGGTCGCGCGCCTGCAGCATCAAACCCTTGGTGCCTTGGCGCTTGGCCCGGGCTGCGGCCAGGAAATCGGCGCGCTTTTTCAGGACCTCCAGACAAACGGACACCGCCGGAGGCGTGTTCTCCGTCTGTGGTACGGAGGCCTCCGGCGGTGTCATGTCCGTCTGTCCTGTGTGGCGCTTAAGCGCTCAGCGACTTGCGACCGCGCGCACGACGTGCGTTAAGGATCTTGCGGCCGGCTTTGGTGGCCATGCGCGCACGGAAGCCATGGCGCCGCTTGCGGACCAGGTTCGAGGGTTGAAAGGTGCGTTTCATCGCTCCGCTCTCCGGTTTTGCAGGCGTGTCGCAGGAATCGCGTCACGCCAAAATTCGTTATGAAGCCCGCTCTATAGGGGGCGCATTGGGTCAAGTCAAACCCGACACGGGTGTTTTGCAACAAAAAACCTCGCCAAGGGAACAG
>JBCBTE010000154.1:0-5134 GCA_039818805.1 Pseudomonadota bacterium | reverse complement strand
AATCGGACGGGGACGACGAAAGATGTCGGGAACCGACAAACGCGGGCCGTGCCGTCACGGCAATCTGCGTCCAGCAAGGGAATGAGGCACGTAATATGAAAACCCACGCACAAGCCGTTGTCATCGGAGGGGGCGTCATCGGATGCTCGGTGCTGTATCATCTGACCAAGCTGGACGCAGATTGCCGTGACGGCACGGCCCGCGTTTGTCGGTTCCCGACATCTTTCGTCGTCCCCGTCCGATTTGTCTCATCGTTTCCGACAGCGGGTTGTGATTTGCGGCACGCTGTCTGCAGCGGCCTGAGCAGGCGCAGCTTTGCCGCCCATCGGCACCGCCGGTCGAATGATTCGATTGTCGTACTTTCAGATTGTTCGAGAACCGAAGCCAATTGCCCCAAGTTCTGTTTTTTGTGTCCAGAACAGCATAGACAACCGCCTATCGGAAACGCAGAAAAACTCAAAAATCGCGACAGACACATATTTTATTTTCTTCGTCTCTGGCGGCTGGAAAAATCGCTGTTACTATCCAAGGTAGAGTAGCCACTCTGGGCACATCTCAACCGTCGAGACTTGTGTTCAGAGCAGCCAGTTAAATGCATACCTGTTGCGTTTGAATAGCTTCGTACCTGGTTTTCCATCGTCCAATCAGAAGACACCCCGAGGATTGCTCGGGGACGTTCAACCGATCAGCTTTCTGTCATGGCACCGCGTATGCGGCCAGTTGGTGGAAGCACCTCAACACCGCCGCAAACACGCGCAAGCCCAGACCACAAAAAAGACTACACGTATTACCAGGAGCCACACATGATTGTTCAAGGTACTCCCGTGACGACAAAGGCCGGCGACATTCCGGTGGAACAGCTCAAGGTCGGCGATTCCGTTCTGACCTACGAATCTGGATTTCAACCAATCAAGTGGATTGGGACGACCACGATCGTTCTTCAAGGTTTCGATGATGATCTCGCGCCGATCCGACTGGAACAAGATGCCATGGGGCGCGGCCAGCCTGGACAGGCCATCCTTGTATCGCCCGCTCACCGCGTCTTCTGGAGCGGGTCCACCGCGCAGGCTTTGTTCGGCAAAAAAAGGGTGCTCGTCCCGGCCAAGTACATGATCAACGGAACCACCGTTCAGCGCGACATCTCGCGCGGTCGCATAACGTACCGGCACATTTTGTTCGACGGACACAAGCTTTTGTTCTCTTCGGGTCTGAAATCCGAAAGCTATTTTCCGTCGATCCATGACGCGACGGCAAGTGCGATGGAAACGCGACAGGAACTGCTGCGCCTGTTCCCCGAGCTGAAGGATGTCGGGCGAAACTATGCCCGAAAAACCGCACCGCCCGCCCTTCGTGCTTATGAATACCGGCCCGGCACACCTAAAATGGCGGATAGGTGTTCCTGAGCCAGCGCACGCGCAAACGATCGAAAAACCGCGCCCGGCAACGTGAAAGACGTGGCCGCTGCGCACCTTGTTGACCCACCATATCGATCGCAATCCTACTGCTGCGATACCAACTGAATTGCAACGCGCTACCGACGTTCCTTTTCACGTGTCTTCCGGCCCTTAACCTTCGTCTCGGCAAGCGACATGATCTGTCGCAAATGGACATGCCACGGCACACCAACCCGACAGTGTATCCACAACACATCGAACAGGAGATCCCAATGAAAACCACCACCCGTGTGGCCGTCATCGGCGGCGGTGTTGTCGGCTGCAGCGTGCTTTATCACCTTACGAAACTGGGTTGGTCAGATGTGATGCTACTGGAACGCTCCGAACTGACATCCGGGTCGACATGGCATGCTGCAGGTGGATTTCATACGCTCAACGGTGACACCAACATGGCTGCCCTGCAGGGCTATACGATCAAGCTTTACAAGGAGTTGGAAGAAATTACCGGCATGTCCTGCGGTCTGCATCACGTCGGTGGAGTGACCCTTGCGGACAACCAGGACCGGTTCGACATGCTTTTGGCCGAACGCGCCAAACATCGCTACATGGGGCTTGAAACCGAGATCGTCGGTCCCGAAGACATCAAGAAAATCGCGCCTGTAACCAACACGGATGGCATCCTTGGTGCGCTTTATGATCCGCTGGATGGCCACCTTGACCCGTCCGGGACCACGCATGCTTATGCCAAGGCCGCGCGAATGGGCGGGGTCACCATAGAAACGCATTGCAAGGTTCTGGAAACAAACCAGAAAACCGATGGCACTTGGGAGTTGGTTACCGACAAGGGCACCATCCAGGCCGAACACATCGTGAATGCCGCAGGCCTTTGGGCGCGCGAAGTCGGGGCCATGGCCGGCGTCTATGTGCCGATCTATCCAATGGAACATCAGTATCTGGTCACCGAGGAGGTGCCGGAAATCGCCGCGATCATTGACGGCGGCGGGGAACACCCACACGTGATGGATCCCGCCGGCGAAAGCTATCTGCGGCAAGAAGGGCGCGGCCTTTGTATTGGCTTCTACGAACAGCCCTGCCGTGCCTGGTCCATCGATGGAACGCCGTGGGACTTTGGCCACGAGCTTTTGCCGGATGACTTTGACAAGATCGAGCAATCCATTGATTTCGCTTACAAACGCTTCCCGGCACTGGAACGTGCGGGTGTGAAATCCGTCATCCACGGCCCGTTCACCTTTGCACCCGACGGTAACCCGCTTGTCGGCCCCGTGCCGGGATTGCGCAACTATTGGTCTGCCTGCGGTGTCATGGCAGGTTTCAGTCAAGGCGGCGGCGTCGGCCTGATGCTGGCGCAATGGATGGTCGAGGGCGAATGCGAGCGCGACATTTCGGCCATGGATGTCGCCCGCTACGGTGACTGGATTACGCCCGGATACACTTTGCCCAAAGTTGTCGAGAACTATCAGAAACGCTTTTCTGTCGCTTATCCCAACGAAGAACTGCCCGCCGCGCGTCCGTTCCGCACAACACCCATGTACAATGTCTTTGATGACATGGGCGCGGTCTGGGGCCATCAGTTTGGCCTTGAGGTGGTCAATTATTTTGCCGAAGGGGACGAACCACGATTTGAAACTCCCAGCTTCCGGCGTTCCAACGCGTGGGACGCCACGGCGCGCGAGGTGAAGGCCGTCCGGGACGCCGTTGGCATCAATGAGGTTCACAACTTTGGAAAATACCTGGTAACAGGTCCGCGGGCGCGAGATTGGCTCGACCACATCATGGCGGGCCGCATCCCGAAACCGGGCCGTGTCAGCCTGACGCCAATGCTGTCGCACAAGGGACGCCTGATAGGCGATTTCACCGTATCCTGCCTTGGCGACCAGGCATTCCAACTGACCGCCTCCTACGGCGCGCAGGCCTATCACATGCGCTGGTTCCAACACAACGAGGCAGAGGGCGTGAAGGTCGAAAACATCTCGGACCGTTTAAATGGTTTCCAGATTGCAGGGCCCAATGCGCGCGACCTGTTGAACGCCTGCACCCGGACCGACATCACGGATATGAAATTCATGGACCTGCGTCATGCGACCGTCGGCATGACCGATTGCCTGATCCAGCGTGTCAGCTACACGGGCGATCTGGGCTATGAGATCTACTGTGATCCCATGGCGCAGCGTGCACTGTGGGACACGCTTTGGGAAACGGGGCAGGATTTCGGCCTCAAAGCTTTTGGTATGCGCGCGATGATGTCTCTGCGGCTTGACCGGTTCTTCGGGTCGTGGCTGGCCGAATTCTCGCCCGATTACACACCGGGTGAAACGGGGATGGACCGCTTCATCAGTTTCAAGAAAAACACCGACTTCATCGGGCGGGCAGCCGCAGAGAACGAGCGCGCAGAAGGCGCAATGCGCAAGCTTGTCACCTTCGAGGTGGACGCGGACGGGGCGGACGTGAACGCGTACGAGCCCGTCTGGATCGATGGCAAAGTTCAGGGCTTTTGCACATCTGGCGGATATTCGCACCACGCCGGAAAATCCATCGCGCTTGCCCTGATCCCGACGGCACATGCGCAAGACGGGTTGAAGGCCGAGATTGAAATCATGGGGGATATGCGCCCTGCAACATTGATCACCGATCACTTGTTTGACCCTGACATGTCGCGAATGCGAGGGTAAGCGCGGATCTTCGCAAGGGGCTGCGCGCCAGTGACATCGTTGACAAGATTGGGTCTTCTAATTCCGGCCGCCGGCGCCTCATCCCGAATGAGAGGCCGGGACAAGCTGCTGGAAGAAGTGGATGGATTGCCGCTTTTGGTGCGCCAAGTGCACGCGGCGTTGCGTCTTGATGTGCCGGTTCTGGTCACCCTGCCTTCCGATCAGCATCCCCGACACGCCTTGGTGTCAGGCACCAAGGCAACCAGTAAAGTGCCAGCCAATTCCAAGGAAGGCATAAGCGCCTCGCTGCGAACCGGTGCCGAATGGGCCGCAAAGAACGACTTTTCCGGATTGATGATCATATTGCCCGACCTGCCGGACATTACGTCCGATGACTTGTCGCTGTTGGCCGGATTGCACGAAAAACACCCCGACACCGTTATGCGCGCGACCAGTGCCGATGGTCAGCCGGGCCACCCCACAGTGATCCCTGCGCGGCTCTTTCCAGCCATGCGACAGCTGACCGGCGACACCGGCGCACGCGATATTCTGCGGACGGAAAAGATAAGGCCCTGCCCCCTCGCAGGGACAAGAGCCATTACCGATCTCGATACGCCACAAGCATGGGCCACGTGGCGCGCAGCACGGCGTTAAAGCAGGCTTTCCCGGACCAAAAGCCTTGCCTCATGCGCTTTCAGCGACAAGCGTGCCGCCTGATAGCCGGCCATGCCGCTCTGCGTTGCCAATTCCGGGAACAGCGTCAGGATTTCCTCGCGGCTTTCCTTGCCAACCCCATTCATCGAGTAATCACCGGGCTGGAAGCTTTCCGACCAGGCCGCATCAGCCAGAATGACTTCATGCGTGTCAAACATCAGGTGGATATAGCTGACTTGGCCGGTTTGGGTGCGGTACACGCCGTTCAGACCCGTCAAATGCTTGGCGGCCACCAGAACTTCGCGTTCGCCAAACATCATTTCCGCCAATTCGTTGGCCAAAAGCATTCGGTGGTTCGGACTGACCAACATGTCACGATCCGGCATCTCGGCACCAAGCGCGCCCTTGCGGATAAGA
>JBCBTE010000153.1:0-5181 GCA_039818805.1 Pseudomonadota bacterium | reverse complement strand
AGCGCCGCCGGTGAACATCGACAGCATGCCCCCGATCGAGGACGCCGCGCCTTCCATGAACTGGCGCAGCTCCGCGCCGTCGATGCCCGGCACGGGAATGAAGGTGCCCAGCCGGTAGACGATCAGAAGGCCGATGGTGAAGAAGATGCGCTTGCGAAGCTCGGTGGCTTTGCCCAGGGCGGACCAGCTTGTATTGGCCGCCATTTGTTCTGCTGCAGATACCATGCGTGGTCTCTTTGTTATGACAACGCCGCCCGTGCCGTTTTCCGGCCAGGCGGCGTCCAAAGGAAAACTAGAGGATTATGTAAGGGGCGAAGCGCCCGCGAACAACCTCTTATTCAGCCGCCTGCGCCTTGGCCACGGTAAGCGAGCCGCCCGCTTTTTCCACCGCTTCGACCGCCGATTTCGACGCGCCGGTCACTTCGATGGCCAGTTTCGCGGTGATCTCGCCCTTGGCCAGCACGCGAATGCCGTCCAGTTTGCGCCGCACCAGACCGCTTTCGATCAAGGCATCTTCGGTGATGGTTTTCTTGGCGTCGATCTTCTTGGCGTCGACAAATTTCTGGATCAGGCCAAGGTTTACAACGGCAAATTTCTTGCGGTTGGGCTTGTTAAAGCCACGCTTGGGCAGCCGTTGGTAGAGGGGCATTTGCCCGCCTTCATACCCGGCAATGGCCACACCCGAACGGGATTTCTGACCCTTGATACCCCGGCCAGCGGTCTTGCCCATGCCAGAGCCCGGACCACGGCCAACGCGTTTCTTGCGTTTGGTGGCACCTGGATTGTCGCGCAGTTCATTCAGTTTCATTTCGCTTCTCCTAAGCCGGATGTGACCCCCGAAGCGTAACGGGCCAACCACGGCGTTTCTTGATTGTGAGTCGTATGGCAAAGCGCCACCGGGCGCGTATAGACAAGATGCGCCGGGCAATCAAGAGTGGACGGCGTTGCGGCAACTGTCAGCTTCGAGCCCTTAGAGTCGGATGCTGCATCTTGCGCTGATGAAAATGTGTGGCTCACAGCGGACATTTGATGGCTTCAATTGCGTGGTCCAATACCAACCATGTTACTGATACATCCTACATCGGGTTTCATAGTCATGCCGGTCGACGAAAATGGGTAATTTCATCTGCTGGTTGGCAGGGCGATCATCTTCACGCAACCGTTCTTGAAGCACCGTACTCAAATCGTCCAGATCACGCAGCGGAAATTGGCACATGTGCGAGGTCCAGTTTCGATGGGTTGTCTTAAGCACCTCAAAGGAAAGGTTTTCAAAAAACGGGCGCAGATCGATGCCGAAACGACTGGCAAGAGGTAAGAGATAGAAGCTGTATAAGTTCTCACCACTCATTACTTTTTTCTCCATAAGTGTACGTAATTGCGGCGCGAATGGTGATAGCTCTTCTTGCGACAAATTGCTGTGTCGCATCTCTAGAAATAGCGCTTTGGCAAATCCAGCGGCTTCGAGGTCTTCATAGGCGGAATCAAAGGCTTGCGGTAAAAACTCATTCAACAATGCACCGTCTGCGAGAATTGCGGTGACAATCGGATTCCAGAGACGCTTCTCGCCGACGGCATACATATTGCGAACCATTGTCCTATCGGCCTCTGAAAGCGTGGTTGGACCTCGTTGCTGCAAGTGTCTTGGGCGCGCTAAAAATCTTGCCCAGTCCTTCGCAGCCGAAAGGCTCGCGCTGTTTGGGGAAACTGCTGCTTTTGCTCCGAAAACAGATCGCAGCAAAGCCGTAGCGCTTTCTAGTTCCTCCTCTGGATCTCGTTCACGAAAGCGTTGCCACGCTTCGTGATGCGAATAGAGTTTCAGCGCATCAGTAGCGTCATTGACCGATATTCTAGTGGCTATCGATTTGCTGAAGACCTTGATACCCCCTGGGTTTCTCATGTTTTTCAGGCCCACGATATTTGGCATAAACACTGCAGGGATGCCTGCGCGGCCTGCGAAATACCCAGTTTGTTGCCAAAGGATAGATGCGCTTTCTCGTTCTACATATTCCCCCGATGTAGCGCGCAATTGCTTCAACAACCCGATGTCAACGCCCAAGAGGTCAGAGAAACCGTATTCCTCGTTAATTTTGGACGGCGCTCGGAGCTCATTAATAGAAAGTGTCAATTCTGCAGGGCGCACATCTTCCGTGAATACAATCTCTCCATTGGCATCGAGACGATAAGCGAGACCTGATTTGCCACTAGACGGTTCTTGGGCATCAAACATACGCACCAGTTCAACGGCACCGGATTGCAGACTATGCTGGCAAACCCACCCGCATGTCTTATCTGTTTTCGGTGAAGGCCACCGACGCGATAAATCTCCCACCAAATCAAGAACCTTCGGAGCTTTCTCAAGACCTGTTGAAACATCTGCGACTGCAATTTTCCTCACCATTCGCTCCTGCTGGACGAGAGCGAACAAACCCGGTGCAAAGGCAAGAGCCGACACCAAAACCAAGGTTGCCATCCAAGCACGCCGACCCCAATAGGCAATTGGGGCGAAGCACAGGCCGTAGAAAAACAGATTAAAGATGACAGGTACCAAAAGAAGCCCGATACCATAGGTGACGTTTGCAAAGGATAGCGCCACTTCCGGCAGCGCCAGAACTCCGGTCAATGCACCAAGGATAAGCATCGATACAGCGTATTTGCTACGAAGCACGGTACGCGTGCTAATCATTAGAAACCGGCCTTCGCGGTATTCCTTGTCCCTACATCGATTATTGCGAGTTGCAAGCAAATGCCTCCATTCACGACTGACCGCCCCTGCAAGCTAAGATGGTTGAGTCAGTAATGTTCTGAAAGTGCGGAAAACCTGACCCTGAGAATGCGACCGCACAAGTCCGGTTTGTCCGCACACCGGGTATGATCCAAACGCCCGGTGTTGCGCATGTGGCGAAGATCAGCGGAATTCAGGTATCTGAGCGCATGGTTCAAGGTGTCTCGTTGTGCTACCCTTCCGCCATGCCTTTGGTTCTTGCCCTTCTTCTCGCCCTGATGTCGCTGGTCCCGCTTCAGGCCCGCGCCGGGGACACGCCGTCGCATGGTCTGCTGTGGCACCGCAGCGGGCTTCCGGCGGTGTTCCCGTTGCAGGTCAAGACGACCCCGGGGCGCGATTATCACCTGAGCCTGATCCCTGCGGATGGCAGTTCGGCCGTGATGGCCGCGTATGTCTCGGGCGGTGAGTTCTTTCGCGTGCTGGTGCCGCCGGGCACCTATCATGTCCGGTTCGTCTACGGCACCAAATGGCAGAACGACATGGAGCAGTTCGGCGATGGCCCCGAAACCGGCCTGTTCGAGCTGGCCACGCCGCTGACGTTCCGGACGCGCGGGATCGGAACCAAGGTGGGGCATCTGGTGGATCTGACGGATATTCATGCCGACGACCTGGCGCAGGCGGCAGTGAAAGATACGCTTTTGTGCCAGACCGTGCGCCGCGAGCTGGTGCGCACCCGCGACAGCCGGTTTGGCCTCGACCTGGCGACGCGCCTCTACGAGCCACCGCGCCCCGGCCTGCCCCTGGCCGCCAGAACCATAGACGATGACGACAAGAAACGCCCCAATCTTGAACCCCGGCTTAAGCTGGACACCGATGTCAGACCGCGGATTTGCTATTGATCAGGTGCCTTGTGGCGGCGCGGCATAGCTGCCGTCTGCATCATGCGTCTCGTGCCCGCTTAGCGCAGGGGTGAAGATGCAGATGAACCGCACATCCGTCTTGGCGCGTATGATGTGCGGCTCGTTCTGGTCAAGCACGTATAGCGTACCGGGACCGAGCGGCCAGGTTTGCCCGGTGATCGCGTTCTCAACCTCGCCCGTGCCTTCGATGCAGTAATTCGCCTCGACATGGTGTTTGTAGTGCAGATGCTGCGTGCTGCCGGCCTTCACCACCGTGTCGTGAAACGAATAGCCCAGCCCGTCGCGGGCCAGAAGGATGCGGCGGCTTTCAAACGCCTCGCCCATGGCATGATCCGGGGTGTCTAGAACATCGGCAAGCGTTTTGACGATCATTGGCGTGCTCCTTTTCGGGATCGTGAGTTGATTTTATGCCCGACGCGATATGTCATAGGAAGATGAAACGCGTCACCTTAAGCCTGATGGCCGCCCTGACCGTCGCGACACCTGTCGCGGCATTCGACTGTACGCGCGATGCGATGCTGGTCTTTGACGGCTCGGCCTCGATGGCCGAGTTGGGCCTGCAACTGGACGAACCCAAGCGGATCGACGATGCACGGCTGGCGTTGCAACGGGCCATGCCGCAGATCGCACCGGTGCGACGGGTGGGGCTGATCACCTACGGGCCGGGGCCTGAAAACTCCTGCGAGGGGATCAACCTGAAATTTGCGCCCATCGCGAATGCGGCCGGGCCGGTCCTTGAGGCGATCGAGATGCTGGACCCCAACGGGCTGACCCCGCTGACCGAGGCGGTGCGCGAGGCGGCGGAGGTGCTGAATTACCGCACGACGCCGGGGATCGTGGTGCTTGTGACGGATGGCAACGAAACCTGCGGCGGGCGGCCCTGTGCGTTGGGGGCCGAGTTGGCGCGGACGGCGCGAGACCTGACCGTGCATGTCATCGGCTTTCGCGTTGTGGCGGACCCGTTTGCGTGGGACAGCCCCGAGGCGGGGGTCTACACCGGAGGCGCGTCAGTGGCCAAGTGCCTGAGCGATCAGACGGGGGGGATGTACGTGGCGACCGAGACGATCGACGATCTGTCAGAGGCGCTGCGGCGGACGTTGGGGTGTGCGTTGATTGGGTGAGTCATAAGTCGTGTTTTAACTGGCAAGCAACCCAGCCGAATACAACCTTTTATCTCGTGGTTTCGTAGCTTAAGTGATTCAGCAAGTTCGGTAGTGTTTGAGCGATTTGGGACACGTAGTCTGGTGGCGCTGAACCCGGCTTAGGTCGCTCCTCGACAGACAATCCATATACTTCGTAAATCAGTCCGTCTTTACGAGTTTCAATCCGGAAAGAGCAGCTATATTTGGTATCACTTGACCGCCAGGAGCACCAAGAAGACAAACGATAACGATTCTCAATCCAACCTTCCGAGAACAAAAACTCCGACGTCAGCCCGTCATTTGAAAACCCAAAATTTTCGTTTTTCATAAGCAACGCAGAGTTTCCGTTCGGTACGCGGTTTCAGTGGTTGGATGAGGATTCCAAAAGACAGCGTAC
>JBCBTE010000152.1:0-5315 GCA_039818805.1 Pseudomonadota bacterium | reverse complement strand
GGCCACCGTCACGATCTTTATGTCATAGACCGGATCGCCCAGCATTTCGATCGGCGAAGCTTGATCGGCGCGCCTTCGGTCTGCATGTCCGAGACCGCGCGCAGTAGATCGGCACGACGCGGGGCTTCCGAAAAAACAAGGGTCTGGAACCCGGCACGGTGCAGAGCGGATTCAACCAATGTATCGGGCAGCGTCGCCGCGCTGCTTTGACTCTCTGTCATGTCTGATACCAATAGATTTTCATTCCATCTCAGATCAAGGCCAGCCTTGAACATGATGTCCGTGACAGGCGCAACTTAATCGTTGCGCCTATTTACAACCCGGCGTGCCAATCCGCAATCACGTGAGGATGCCTTTATCGGATGTCCACCCAGTTGCAGCCGTTCGTTTTGCGGCAGTTGCCCGCATCGGGTCCAATTTGGCCGGGGCTGCGGGTACGTTCGCCTCACGGCAAGTCAGCCGCGCGTCACGATTTTCGGTTGAGCGCCTTGCGCCATCGCCGCGTTTCGCTAAAGGCCGCCCCGAGTGTTTGCACGGGGTGCCGCAGGCCGGGCCCAAGCAATGACGTCACCCCGTCGGTGATATAGCCCAGGCGCAGGCGTCTGGCGCGCAGGGCGTTTGCAATACGCCGCATCACCGGATGCTCGGGATGAAGCCCATATGTGCGGGCATCGATCTGTCGTTGTGACAAAACTGAGATTTCACGCCGAAGTTCCTTTACCCGGCGCTTTTGCACGTCTGAGCGCGTCTCGGGCGCCAGCACGGAATTCGTGACACCGCCGCCCACGCGGTAGATCATCAACTCTTCGTCGATGAGTGACACCCGATCTTCGAGCGCCGCGCGAAAGCCAAAGACCAGATCTTCAAAGCAATCCTTGAACTGAATGGGCCCGTATTTCTCGAACAATTCCCTGTGCCAAGACGCAGTAGCCCCAAGATATAGCTGCATCGAGTCACTTGCCGATAGCGCGTCACGGCGATGATAAAAGCTTGCCTTGCTGTAGCTTTTGGGCGCGGAAGTGCCATCTTCATACTCCACCTTGGCTTGAGAACAGGCAAGCAACGGTTTGTCGCGTTCGAACGCGTCTATCGTGCGGCTGGCGCGGTGTGGAAAGCTTAGATCGTCACCGGCGCAGTTGATAATCACCTCGGACTCGGTCAGCGAGAACACTTTGTGGATATGCTCGATCACGCCCAGATTTTGCGGGTTCCTGTTCAGCACAACCCGGTGCGGTCCGTCATATTGCGCTGCCACTTCCTGCAGGACGTCAAACGTTGCGTCCTGCGAGCAATCATCGGTGAATAGAATTTCGATCGGTGGACAAGCCTGCGCCAGAACCGCCAGCGCAGCCTCTTTTATACAATCCGCCTGGTTATAGGCATAAAGTGCAACCGTGTAGCGAAACGAGGTCATGGTCTGAGCGCCTTTGGGTTCCCTGGTGTGTGCAGGAACAATCGACCAGAGGTATGCCACGCGCCACGCGTCAAGCGAAAGTGCTTTATCCCGGTTCTGTTTTGTAAAGGTTCTTGCCAAGCCGGGATGTGACCCGGCCGTATTGCATCATTGCTGATCCGGCGGCGGCGTAACGGTCACGACCAACGAAGCGTACCAAGCCGCGACATTCCTGATGTCATCGTCCGACAACGGTTCTGCCATCAATGTCATCCGGCGGTCTTCGCGTGCGCCTGATTGGAAATCCTTCAGGCTTTTCTCGATGTAGAATGCCGATTGCCCAGCAAGATTTGGCATTTCGGGATCCTGCGCAATGCCAAGCTTGCCGTGACAAACCGAGCATTTCTTGGCGATTTGCCTGCCCAGTTCCGGGTCAGCCGCCGACACGGGCGGGCAGGCCAAGCAAAGCGCGGCAAAAACGGTAAATGGACGAAGGATGTAACGCACGCGAGTCCCTGAGCTGTGGCCGGCCGCGCAAATGCACGGCCGGTCCAAAACTTTTACTATTCCGAATAGCTGATCCGATAGATCGCGTTGGCAAAATCGTCTGACACAAGAAGCGACCCGTCCTTGAGTTGCGCAACGTCCACAGGACGGCCATCATATTCACCGTTTTCGTTCAGCCAGCCTTCGGCGAATGGTTCTGTTGTTGCGTTGCCCTCGTCATCGATGAAGGTCACCATGACCCTTGCGCCCACCGGTTCCGTGCGGTTCCATGATCCGTGCTGCGCCGAGAAGATGGCATTCTTGTATTTGGCCGGAAACATCTTGCCAGAATAGAATGTCATTCCAAGATCGGCCGCATGTGCGACGGTTTCTGATGCAGGCATGACCACCTCGACAGGTACCTCTTGGTTGGCGTACTCGCTGGTCCGGGTCGAGCCGCCGCCATACCAAGGATGACCAAAGTGCTGACCCATCTCGGTTTGCCGGTTGATTTCGCCCACTGGGATGTCGTCGCCCATGCCATCCACCTGGTTGTCAGTCCACCAAAGCTCGCCGGTGACCGGGTGGAAGTCGTGACCCACCGAGTTGCGAACACCATATGTGTAAACTTCGCGGCCAGACCCATCGCGGTTCATACGGATGATGCCCCCGATCCCAACCTCGTTGTAAAGATCAAGTTTTTCGGGCGGGGCGACGTTGAAAGGTTGACCTAGCGAAACGTAAAGCTTGTCATCAGGGCCGACTTTCACCACACGCGCGGTGTGGTTATAGCTTTCCTCCTCGACTGGGATAAGCGTTCCCTGGGGCACGATAGGCACCGCAACGACATCCGGGCTTTCGTGGAAAAACTCGGCTGCCGGATACATCATCAGACGGTTCCGTTCGGCTATGAACAGGAATCCGTCCTTGGAAAAGGCGACACCGTTTGGCACGTCAAAGTCCAGCGATGGCGCGAAGTCTTTCACTTCATCTGCCACCTTGTCACGATTGCGATCCATGACTGCCCACACTTTGTCTTTCTTCGTGCCCACAAACAGCACAGTGCCCTGTGGCGCCATGGCCATGTGGCGCGCATCGGGCACCAGCGCATAGAGCTCGATCTTGAATCCTTCGGGCATTTTGATGTTTTCAAGCGTGGCACGGATCGAATCCGCAGCAGAGTCACTCTGATCGACGTAGATGTGATCGGTCGTCCCGGTGACTTTGAATGCGCCCAGCTTTTCCAGATTGGATTGTGCCAGAGCAGGCGTTGCCATGATTGCACCGGCCGCCACGGTCGTTAAAAAACGTTTCATGTGTTCCTCCCAGTTTTTTTGGTCAGATGGCCGTTGAAGACCCTCAAAGACTGTACCTCGGACTCAGTCTCAAAATCTGTTTTCTGATCTGTGCACATCACAGGCCTGTCAAAAGACACGGTCAACTTGGCAGCAATCCGAAAATCCGGATGCGCGGACGCACACATGGCCGATAGGTGGCCAAAGAAGTCGAAGTACTCTGAAAGCTAGTCGAAGATTTTTTGAAGCAGGTAGTACGTGAATACTACTTTTGGCCTAAACCCAGCGAGCGTTTTCTTGCGCAAGTTGGATCATTGACCCGGTTCGAAGCTCTCTCAACATGGGTCTCCACGCGACGATTGGATTCGTAAAGCGTGCATGCGAAAATCAGGCACAACTCAGTGCTGTGCGAATGCTGGTAAAAGTATGCAAGACCCGCAAAACATTGTTGAATCGCCCTTCAACGCGGATTGACAAGAGGCCGTTCTACGCGTTGTATTTGGTTAACTTTAATTACTAGGACGTTAACCAATGGCAGATTTATCAACAACCGATGCACTCTTTTGGACGGGCACTCCGACTTCGCCATCGGGTGTCTCCAACGTCACTGCCGCAAGCACTGTTGTTGACACAAATACTGACGACAACATCGACTCGGTTGACTACTATGACGACCCGAATATCGGCTATTCAGGGACCACGATCACGATCGACGGGAATGAGTATGCCGTGTTTTTCGATTCCGGCGCTGGGATCAGCTATATCCCCTACGACTCCAGTATCGATGACATCAGCGGGTCGACCAATACCGCTGCATGGACCATCAACGCAACCGGTGATGACGCTGTTGTGTCAAACTGCTTTCTGACCGGTACGTTGGTTGCTACGCCCGAGGGCGAGCGCGCAGTCGAGAACCTGTCAATAGATGACCTGATCGAGACGACGTCTGGGGATGCAGTGAAGGTCAAGTGGATTGGCCGTCAGACCATGCGCAAGACGGTGAACTTAGACATGACAGAGACGCGCGCGCCCGTCTGCATCCGCGCAGGGGCGCTGGACGTTGGCGTACCGCGTGCCGATCTCTACATTACCGCAGATCATGCCTTGCTGATTGATGACATGCTGGTCAATGCCGGTGCACTTGTGAACCACGACACGATCCAGTTTGTTCCATTGTCAGAGATGCCGGCGGAATTCACTTATTATCATATTGAAACCGAAGCGCATGACGTGATTTGCGCCAACGGGGCTGCCGCCGAAACGTTCATCGACTATGCCGGTCGCCAAGCCTTTGACAACGCGGCAGAATACGAAGCGCTTTATGGTTGCGAGCGGATTATTCCGGAAATGAACCGTGTGCGCATCTCGGCGCAGCGTTTGCTGCCTGACACCCTCAAGCAGCGTCTTGGGATCGAGGTGGATCAGCGGGAAAACCAAGCACGCCGCGCGTGATCGCAAGCTAAAGATTTCCCTGTCCCATGTATTGCATCGGGGCAGGGGCTAGGCGGGTTCTCCCGCCTTTTTTTGCTGAAGCTGCACAAAGGCATTGCACCGCGTTGCGGCTTGACTTGAATTTTCGGCTGCGCGACACTGCTGGGCCGTAACCTAAGAGGCAATTGGTCCTCTCGGCAGGGAGGCCAACGGCGTGAGCCAAGACGAAATTCTTTTTCATCTCGGCGAAGTGCAATCAAAGCTTCTTGAAGATGCATCAGATGTTGCAGTCCCGGTGCGTATGAATATCGCTGCCGCGCTTTTGCATCTTCAGATGTTTGACCGTGCCAAACCGCTTTACGCGCAGATTGTTTCTAAAAAACCAGCATTCAATCCCGCGCATCTCGGGATGATCGATTGTGCGTTGGGTATGCAGGATTTTGACGCCGCTCTGGCCTTGGCAGATGATGCTTTGGCGCGGTGGCCGCGCAATCAGGCACTGCTTTCGCGAAGGGTGGTGGCGCTGGCAAGACTAGGAGACAGAGAACCAGCTACGGTGGCCGCGTCGCAACTTGCATCAAGCTCGAAAGTGCAGGATGAGGCGACCTGGATACGAACAGCGAAAGTTTTAGGTGATGTCGGACTGCCCGCCGTTGCAGAGCAAATGCTCAGCCGGATTACCTCGTTCTGTTCACTTTGCGAGGTAATCC
>JBCBTE010000151.1:0-5412 GCA_039818805.1 Pseudomonadota bacterium | reverse complement strand
CCCGGCGCTGGCACGATGTTTTCATCGCATTTCTTCGGCCGGAGTTACCCCTAGAATACCAAGACCAGCAGAAATGCGATGAAAACATCGTGCCAGCGCCGGGGATGAGGCAGTAATCCAACCCGGCGGCCAAGTATCGCCGGAGGTGAGAGGCGAGAGATGGCACAGATGCAGGGCGTCCCTCAGGGCGCCGCACACGAGCGGCAGATCACGTTACAAAAGGCAACCAACCTGGCCGGGGCTGCGGTATCGCTGGCGCTGGTAATTGGGGTTGGTGTCTGGGGCTACAAGCTTTTGGTGCGCGACGTCAGCGGCGTACCGGTGGTGCGGGCCGCCGAAGGGCCCATGCGCGTTCAGCCCGAGGATCCCGGCGGTGACCAGGCGCAACATCAGGGGCTTGCCGTGAACGATGTGGCCGCCGTTGGGTCCGCCGCACGTCCGGCGGATCGTCTGGTTCTGGCGCCAGAGCCGTTGACCCTAAGTCTGGAAGATGCGCCACAAGCCGAAATGACCGTGACCGCCCCGGCGCAAGATCAAGACGGCGCGGCGGAATTGCCCGCCGAAGAAACAGTCGAGGCATCACCAGCGGCCGAGGCGGACGATGCGGTACAGCCATCCGAAGAAGATACGACATTGGCAGCGCTGGATGTCCTGGCCGATCAACTGGCCGCCGGGGCCGAACCTTTGACACCGCTGGAGCCTGCAGAGCAAGCGGCCGTTGAAGCGCCGCAACCACAGGCCAGCCCCGTAACCGGCGGATTGGGCCGATCGTTGCGTCCAAAGGCACGCCCGGCACGCGTCACGTCTGTGGAAGAGGCCGTCGCCGCCAGCGTCGCCGCGCAAAGCGCCCAAGACGGCATTGACCCCGCCAGCATTCCCGCCGGAACCCGAATGGCACAGCTTGGCGCCTTCGAAAGCGCCGCCGTCGCCGAGGCGGAATGGGTCAAGCTAAGCGGTAAATTCGGCGAATATCTTGATGGAAAGCAACGGGTCGTTCAGAAGGCGCAAAGCGGTGGACGAACATTCTACCGCCTGCGCGCCATGGGATTTGCGGACCTGAGCGATGCACGCAGGTTCTGTTCGGCCCTGGTGGCCGAAAAAGCCGATTGCATCCCCGTGGTGACCCGTTGAGCGGCACCGGAGCCACGATCCTTGGCGTCGAAGGTCTTAGCCTGACCGATGACGAAACCGCCTTTTTGAAGGAGGCGCGGCCTTTCGGTTTCATCCTGTTCGCACGCAACGTCGACAGCCCCGAGCAGGTGACCGCGCTGTGTTCGGAATTGCGCCATACGGTGGGGTATGACGCGCCAATCTTGATCGACCAGGAAGGCGGGCGTGTGCAGCGATTGCGCGGGCCGGTCTGGCGCGAATGGTTGCCCCCGTTGGAGCAGGTCGAACTGGCTGGCAACAGGGCAGAAGAGGCCATGTATGCCCGGTATCGCATCATTGCCGATGAATTGCGTACGGTTGGCGTGGACGCCAATTGTGCGCCGCTGGTGGATGTGGCCGGTTCACATACGCATCCGTTTCTTAAAAACCGCTGCTACGGGACTGACGTGGATACGGTGGCGAAGGTTGGCCGTGCGGTCGCGAATGCTCATCTGGCTGGCGGTGTGTTGCCGGTGGTCAAACACATTCCCGGCCACGGGCGCGCCGCGGTAGACAGCCATACCGATCTGCCCGTGGTGGATGTGGATTTGGACACGCTGGTCAAAACGGATTTTGCACCCTTTCGCGCCTTGAACGACCTTCCCATGGGGATGACGGCCCATCTGGTCTACACGGCCTGCGATGCCCGGCCTGCAACGATTTCGAAGGACATGATGACGGTGATCCGCAACCAGATCGGGTTTGATGGCCTGATCATGACCGATGATATCTCGATGAAAGCACTGAAGGGATCGCTGCGCACGCTGTCTGAACAGGCAATCGCAGCAGGATGCGACGTGGTCCTGCACTGCAACGGCAACCTTGACGAAGCGCAAGAGGTCACCGCCGCGGCGGGGACGCTGGATGGAATTGCACTGGACCGGGCCGAACGAGCATTGGCTGCGCGTCAGGCCCCGAGGGAGGTTGACATTCCCGCGCTGGAAGCAAAGCTGGCCGAACTTCTGAACGGCCGGGGCAATGTCTGAAGACACATTCGAGGAAATGGGACGGATCGAAACCGTGGCCGACCGCATGGCGGCCGAGGCGCTGATTGTCGACGTAGACGGTTTTGAGGGCCCGCTTGATCTGTTGCTGACATTGAGCCGGACACAGAAAGTGGACTTGCGCAAAATCTCGGTTCTGCAATTGGCCCGGCAATATCTGGCCTTTGTCGAGCGCGCCAAGGTGCTGCGGCTTGAGCTGGCTGCGGATTACCTTGTCATGGCCGCCTGGCTTGCGTTTCTGAAGTCGCGCTTGTTGCTGCCGCCCGATCCGGCCGAAGATGGCCCCTCGGGCGAAGAGTTGGCGGCGCATCTTGCCTTCCAACTGGAGCGTTTGCAGGCCATGCGCGAATCCGCCGCCAAGCTTATGGCGCGGGATCAGTTGGGACGCGATTTCTTTGCGCGGGGCATCCCGGAAGATGTGACACGTATACGCAAAGTGCAGTACACAGCCACGTTGCTGGATCTGATGCAGGGCTATGCGCGGATCCGAACCAAGGACGAGTTTCGACCCTATGCCTTTGACAGGGATGCCCTTTTCACCTTGGAACAGGCGCTGGATCGCATGCGCAACCTGATCGGGTTTGCCGGAACTTGGACGGATATCGCCAGCTATTTGCCCGACGGGTTCACCGCCGATCCAAGGCGCCGACGCTCTGCCACGGCCTCGACCTTTGCAGCAGCATTGGAGTTGACCAAGGAAGGCAAGGTTGAGTTGCGCCAGTCCGATGTGTTTGCGCCGTTAGAGTTACGGCGGAAGGATTAAGAGTATGACGGAAAACGTTGAAGAAAAAGAAGAAAGTCTGTTTGAAGCCCCGCCTATGGCAGAGCAGGAACGGATGTGCGAGGCGATTCTGTTCGCCACTGCGGAACCTGTCACGATCCGCGAGATCGAAGCAAGGATGCCGCATGGTTGCGACGCTGCCGAAGCCTTGGTGCATCTGCGCAAGCGCTACGACGGACGGGGTGTGCATCTGGTGAAGGTGGGCGACGCCTGGGCGATGCGCACGGCGCCTGATCTTGGGTTCCTGATGCAAAAGGAAACGGTTGAGACGCGCAAGCTGAGCCGGGCCGCGATCGAGACGCTGGCCATCATTGCCTATCATCAACCGGTCACTCGGGCCGAGATCGAGGAAATCCGGGGCGTGAGTGTCAGCCGTGGCACGGTGGACCAATTGTTGGAAATGGAATGGATCCGCTTCGGACGTCGCAAGATGACGCCGGGACGGCCCGTGACATTTGTCGTGACCCAAGGGTTCCTAGACCATTTCGGTCTGGAAAATGCGCGCGATCTGCCTGGCCTCAAGGAATTGCGCGCCGCCGGTCTTTTGGAAAACCGTCCGCCGCCCGGCGAGATGCCGCAGATGGGTGACGGTGACGAAGATCTGGCAGAAGAGACCGAAGAAGGGCAAAGCGAGCTTTTCGAAGACTGATGCGTTGCGAATTTTCGCAACTGTGCCCTGAATTTTGCACGTTTCCATGTTATATGGCGCATAGAGGCAGTTGAGGAGGGCGCAATGAACGCCAACCAAATCATCAATATGGTCATCCGGATGGTCGTGAACCGCGCGGTGCGCGGTGGCGTGAACGCAGGGATCAACGCGGTGGGCAATCGTATGTCCAAGGGCAAGGGTGGGCCGGCCAATCAGGCCGAAACGGACGCGCCAGATAGCGCCGAGACCACGAAACGGATGCGCCAAACGTTGCGTGCGACCAAAAAAATCGGGCGCTTCTAGGCGCGTCACGCGCTGCGAAAATGCTTTGACAGTTTCAGGCCCTGGCCCTGGTAGTTGGAGGCAATACCAGCCCCGTAAAGCTGTCTGGGTTGCTCTGACATCCGTTCGTAGACAAGACGTCCGACAATCTGGCCGTGTTCCAGCACGAATGGTGCTTCGTGACACCGCACTTCGAGCACGCCGCGCGATCCCGTGCCGCCGGCCGCGTCGAACCCGAAGCCGGGATCGAAAAACCCGGCATAGTGGACCCGAAATTCGCCCACCATGGCCAGGTAGGGGGCCATTTCCGCCGCACAGTCCGGCGGAATGGCAATCGCCTCGCGGCTGACGAGGATGTAAAACGCCCCCGGGTCCAGGATGATATGGCCGTCGCGTGTGCGCACCTCTTCCCAGTAATCGGCTGGGTCGTAATGGGCCAGTTTGGACAGGTCCAGCAGGCCGGTATGCGGCTTGGCCCGGTAGCCGACAAGATCGTCATCGCCGGGTTTGAGATCAACGGAAAAGCCAAGCCCGTCGGAAATCACCGCTTCGCCTGTGACGATGGGTGTGCGTGCGTGAACATCACGCAGCTCTTCATCGGACAGGATCGTCTTGCCCTGGCGAAAGATTATCTGGTTGAGCAACTGACCCGGCTGGGCCACTACCGAAAAGCTTTGCGGGCAAAGCTCGGCATAAAGCGGGCCGTCATAGCCTTCTGGCACACGGTCAAATTCGACCCCTTGATCGGTGATGATCCGGGTCATCAGGTCGAGCCGACCAATCGAGCTTTTGGCGCTGGCCGCCGCGGTCATGCCAGCCGGCAATGTCAGCCGCTCCATCAGGGGCACGACATAAACGCATCCCTTTTCCAGGACGGCACCACCGTGAAGCGGGATTTCGTGCATTTTCAACGTCTTGAGGCGATCCTCGACCGTGGCGGTATTGCCCGGAAGAAAGGATGCACGCACGCGGTAGGCGGTTTCGCCAAGACGCAGATCAAGCGACGCGGGCTGAACCTGGCCGGGATCAATGGGCTTGGACGCCGACACCGCGCCCGACGCAATCATGGTTTCAATCTGGTGGTCGGCCAAAACGCCGGTTTTCATCGCCGTCGTCCCCATGGAACCGCCTTCAGTCACGAAAACACCCGCCCTTTGTCCGGGCGGGCGTTTTTCGAATTGGTCGGGCTAGCAGGACTCGAACCTGCGACCTTCCGTCCCCCAGACGGACGCGCTACCAGGCTGCGCCATAGCCCGACGTTTGGGCGTTCATACTGGTTTTGACGCCAAGAACAAGAGGGAAATTCCAATTTAGCACCCTAGTCCTTGGGCGTTGCGCCAGAGGCCGCGCGCAGCCGAACCAGCAGCGGTTCCAGCTTGGCCGCAGCGTCAGGCGTCAAGCGCCGGGGCAGGCGGGCAATACGGCCCAGAACCCCCGGATCCGCTTCAATAGTGTCGTCGGGATCCTCTGGCACATTGACGGTTGCGGGCTTCGGTTTTTCTGGTTCGGAGGGTGCCTGTTCCGGTTCCGCCCCGGGGCTGGCGGCG
>JBCBTE010000150.1:0-5447 GCA_039818805.1 Pseudomonadota bacterium | reverse complement strand
CCAACCTTCAGGTTGCAGGCTACTCCGCGCCGGACCTTTTGTTGATGCCCACGGCATTGCGGCCGCGGATCGTGCGCAACTTTCGGGCCGATTTTGCCTTTGATGTGTCCGACGGCGCACCGATCAAGACCGCGGCCCTTGAACGCCTACAAGGGCTTGACCCGTCCCTGGGCCTTGATCCGGGTGCCGGTGCCCCAGAGCGTGAGGCGTTCCAAAGCTACGCGTCGCTGCCAGAGGCGCTCAAACTCGACCTGGCGCGCGACACCCCGCGCGCCGAGGCGTCTGGCCCGGTGTGATGTCCCGCATTTCGGCATCGGGCTTGCGATTTTGAATTCTGTACGATTTTCGTGGAAAAACGTACGGAATGTGCGGAACTCGCTGTGTTAACCTTTTGAGGGGTCGACGGTGTCCGGGGCCGGATGTGTCGAACGGTCGGGCAGAAGTTTCGCTTGAAAACCCGGCCGAATAGGCCCATTTAATGCCGCGTCCCGCTCTGGTCGGGACGGTGAATCAAGGAGAGACCATGGCCAAGGAAGATACGCTCGAATTTCCCGGTGTCGTTAAGGAACTCCTGCCTAATGCGACGTTTCGGGTCGAGCTGGAAAACGGCCATGAGATCATCGCACATACGGCAGGCAAGATGCGCAAGAACCGCATCCGCGTTCTGGCCGGCGACAAGGTGCAAGTCGAGATGACGCCCTATGATCTGACCAAGGGTCGGATCAACTATCGCTTCAAGTAAGTGATTGAAAGTCAATGCGTTTGATCCTCGGATCGGGCAGCCCGCGACGACGCGAGCTGTTGGCGCAAATCGGGGTGGTGGCGGATGATGTCCGCCCGCCCGACATTGACGAAACCCCCCGGAACGCCGAATTGCCCCGTCCCTATTGCCTCCGCATGGCGCGCGAAAAAGCGTGCGCGGTGCGTGCCGAGGACGACGATATCGTGCTGTCGGCCGATACGACCGTGGCCGTCGGGCGCCGCATTCTGGGCAAGCCCGACGATGTCGAACAGGCGGCGGCCTTCCTGCATCTGATGTCCGGGCGCAGGCACAAGGTGATCACCGCGGTCGCGGTGCGCCGCGGACAGAAGCTTTGGGTTAAAGACGTGGTCACGGACGTGAAGATGAAGCGGCTTTCGGAAGAGGACCTTGCCCGCTACCTTGCATCTGGCGACTGGAAGGGAAAGGCGGGCGGGTATGGCATCCAAGGCCCTGCCGGGGCCTTGATCCCATGGATTCAAGGCTCTTTCACCGCTGTGGTCGGATTGCCGCTGACCGAAACTGCCGGGTTGTTGCAGGCGGCGGGTTACCCACGGCATGAGGGCGCGACATGAAGGGCCGTGTCATTGCATTGGGACAGGTTGACGGCGCGGACGCCGCCGCGCTGATCGAGGACGGTCGGTTGCAGGACATCTTGTTCGACTCCGATCTGCCGCGCCCGGGAACGATTTACCGCGCCATCGCCGAACGCCCGGTCAAAGGACAGGGCGGGATGTTTCTGCGCACCCCCGATGGCACGGTATTCCTGCGCCAAATCAAGGGGCTGGCCGTGGGCAAGCCGATGTTGGTGCAGGTCACGGGCTATGCCGAAACGGGCAAGGCAATACCGGTGACATCCCGTGTTTTGTTCAAAAGCCGCTATGCGATCATCACGCCCGGCGCCCCCGGTGTAAATGTGTCGCGTGCCCTGTCGGATGATCGCCGTGATGCGTTGATCGTGCTGGGCAAGGAGCAGATGCAGGACCACGGATTCGGCCTGATCTTGCGCTCGGCATGCGCGACCGCGGATGACGAAAACATTGCCGAGGACATCGATCGCATGGCGCACCTGGCGACCGCCGTCATGCAGGATGGCGCGAGCCCCGACGCCGAGAAACTCGTCGAAGGGGAGGGCCCGCATGACCTGGCCTGGCGCGACTGGCCAACAGCGGAGGTCTGGGCCGACGAGGCGGATGCCTTTGAACATCACGGTGTTTTGGACGCCTTGGAGGCGCTGAACTCTCCAAAGGTGCCGCTGTCCGCCGGGGCGTCGATGTACGTGGAACCCACCCGCGCGCTGGTGGCGGTGGACATCAATTCGGGCACCGACACTACCCCGGCCGCAACGGTCAAGGCCAACATGGCCGCGGCCCGCGAGTTGCCGCGTCAGCTGCGTTTGCGCGGTCTTGGCGGGCAGGTGGTGATGGACCTGGCCCCGATGCCCAAGAAAGACAGGCGCATGTTCGAGTCGACGCTGAAAGCCGCCTTTCGCAAGGACAGTGTCGAAACGGCCCTTGTCGGCTGGACGCCACTTGGTCACTATGAGCTGCAACGCAAACGAGATCGTCTGCCTTTGCCAATGGTGCGTGCATGAGCTGTCCAATCTGTGGGGAAGATGCGGTAAAGGCATACCGGCCATTTTGTTCCGACCGATGCGCCAACCGGGATTTGGCGCACTGGCTGCGCGGCGATTATGCGTTTGCGTCCAGCCGGTTAGAAGAGGCGGATGACGCCGCGGCCGCGATGGACGAGATCCAAAAGAAACCGCACTAATACCGGCAAAAAGCCACTGGACAGAGCAATGCACCTCGCCTAGAAAGCGTGGACCTGAACGCAAGCCGTTCTCCCATGCCCGGGTAGCTCAGGGGTAGAGCAGTGGATTGAAAATCCTCGTGTCGGTGGTTCGATTCCGCCCCCGGGCACCATAAAATCAAAGACTTACGTGAAAAGCTGATTACTCGGCACATTGCAGGTGATTTGCAGAAAACAGGCCAGTTGATTTTGCGACCTTTTGAAAGCAGCCGTGTCGTCGGAGCGCTGTCACTGGATTGACTTTCTGGGCAATTGGTAAGGACCCATACATGGCAATCGTTTGTTGCGTCACTGAACGTTTGACTGGACGTATGCCGAAATCGGTTCCTTCGCTATCTGCATTGCAAGCGTTTCACCTTCATCGCGACAGCGCTTTCAGCTCTCATGCCTTGGGCGCGCGGTTGGTCCACAAACGAAGTTTGGAGTAAACGCCGCTTATGGTTCGACTGAACTGTAAGCCTTCAGAGTGTTTCCGACCAAATCGTCGATGTCATTCGCAATCACAACACCCGCAGACTGTAATGCCGTGATCTTTTCATTTGCTGTCGCAGCGCCGAGCATAGATAGCGTTCCGGCATGTCCCATGCGACGGCCCGATGGAGCGTGACGTCCCACGACCAGAGCGATCACCGGTTTGCCGTAGTCGACGGATGACAGGAAATCCGCAGCGTCTTCTTCTTCTCGTCCCCCAAGCTCGCCAATCAGAACGACCGCCTTGGTTGCCGGATCTTCACGAAATCGCTTCAAGCATTCGACGAAACCCACGCCGTGCAAGACATCACCACCGATTCCGACGGTGGTCGACTGACCAAGATCTGCAGCACTGAAACGTGCAAGAACTTCCGATGTCAGAGACGCCGAGCGTGACGCAATTCCAATCGGCCCGGGTCGTGCATCTCTTGTGGGCATGACGCCGATCTTGCATTGACCGGGAGTCAAAACCCCCTGGCTGTTGGGGCCAACCAGAACGGTGTTCGAGTTCGACAGCGCGGCCTTCACACAACGCATGTCGTGTTGTGGTACGCGCTCGGTGATGCAGACCACCACTTCCAAGCCTGCTTCGATCGCTTCGATCATTGCATCGGCAGCTTTCGGCGCAGGCACCACGACGAGAGATGCATTGGCTTTCGTTTCTTTCACCGCGTCCTTCACGGTGTGAAAAACTGGCAATCCAAGATGTGATGTGCCGCCGCGTCCCGGGCGCACCCCGGCAACACAGGTTGTTCCATAGCGCATTGCTTGATCGGTGTAGAACGTACCGGCGCGGCCGGTTATGCCCTGGATCAAAAGGCGTGTGTTCGAATCAATCAAAATCGCCATCAGCGTGCTCCTCCCGCGGCAACCGAAACGGCGCGCTTAACTGCTGACGACAGATCGTCGAATATCTCGACTGGCACCTTTCGGTCGACGAGAATTCGACGACCCCATTCCGCGTTTTGCCCAGCAAGACGCGCAACCAAGGGCAGGTTCCGTTCGTTTCTGGAGTAGGCAAAATTGACGCCTTCCGCGACGGTATCGCACATCGTCATACCGCCACCGTGGACGTTTAGAAGGATGGCAGCGACGTCAGACCGCTGCAGCAGCAATTCGACACCCCGGGCAATATCCATGCTGGTCGCAGTGGTGCGGATATCCATGAAATTCGCCGGGCGGCCACCTTCTTCTATTATCATATCGTTTGTCGCGAGGCCCAGGCCCGCGCCGTTGGTCACCACACCAAGATTGCCGGGCATCCTTACGAAATTGATGTTGCTTTTTTGAGCATCGCTTTCGTCCTGAGGCAAGTTTTGATCTGCGGCGATGGCTTCGAGTTCTGGGTGACGAAAACTTGCGCTCGGGTCGACCGTGATCTTGGCGTCCAACGCCACCCATTTGCCGTCCGGCTTGCGCGCGAAAGGATTGATTTCGAGTAACGTCATATCGTTGGCAATAAACGCTTCAACCGCGGCAAGGATCTGTTCCGACGCGTCGGCCTCTTCGATGCCGATTGATGCCAGAAATGCTACGAGTGGTGTCTTGTCAGCTTTGGCGTCACCGGTAAGTGCATGCGTCTTTAGCGTGTCTTTGTTGGTCTTGAGTAAATTCTCAAACTCCATCCCCCCATCCGGTGATGCCAACAAGATCGGTTGTCCGGTTTCCGGCGAAAGAACGATTGCAACATAGTACTGTGACGTGTGCTCGATAGCGGCTTCTATGTAAACGATGTTCACTGGTTGGGGCTTGTCGCCGGTTTGTTCGGTGGACAATTCCGTCGCCAGAAGCTTTGCAGTTTCATCTCGCACCAAGGATGGTGTTGCAGCAAATTTGACACCGCCGGCAAGGCCGCGACCGCCCGCCGCGATCTGCGCTTTGACCACGTATTTTCGCGCGTTTATTTGCGCGCAACGGTCCTCGGCTTCTTGTGGCGTACGTGCCGTTTTTCCTGGAGGAACCGCAATGCCATATTGAGCGAGCAGCTCCTTGGATTTGTATTCTGCGAGCAACATCGCCATCTCCCACGATGTAGGGTAAAACTGGTATATGGTATACCAATAGTTCTCAAATTGTCAATTAACCTGGTTGAAGGGCGGGTTTACAGCGTCCACAGGTGTAGTCCGCTTGTATCGATCGGTGAATGTCACCCAATCGCCTCCAGTACGGCCTCGCCCAGACCTGCGGGGCTTTCGGAGACGACGATGCCGGCCGAGCGCATGGCTTCGATCTTGTCGTCGGCGCCGCCTTTGCCGCCCGAGACGATGGCGCCGGCGTGGCCCATGCGGCGGCCCGGGGGGGCGGTGCGGCCGGCGATGAAGCCCGCGACGGGTTTGGAGCGGCCTTTCTTGGCCTCGTCTTTCAGGAACTGCGCGGCCTCTTCTTCGGCGCTGCCGCCGATCTC
>JBCBTE010000149.1:0-5517 GCA_039818805.1 Pseudomonadota bacterium | reverse complement strand
CATTGGACGGCCATTACTATGTGACCGCAGACGTGAACGGCTCAGCTCGACCTGGTTGTCGCCCACGCTGCTGAAGGATCCCGGTTGCACCGTGTTGCGGATGTCTCCCCAAAGACCGACACCGGCGATCACGCCGACAAAGATCAGCCCCCAGACCACCGCCTGTTGCGCCGTCTTGCCCAGCGAATTGCGGTTCTGGGCAAAAAACCACACCACCACCGCGCCGCCCAGCAGTGCGAGGTACAAAAGTCGGGCTGTGTCATCACCGTTCATGGTCTCGATATAGGCGGTTCCGGCGCGCCTCGCCAGTCAGATTGCAAAACGTACATTTTTGGGATGAAAACGTACGTAACGTACGTTTTTACCCGGTCGCCTGTTCGAGGCGCTCCAGGGCGGCCAGCCACAGGGTTTCGGCGCGCTGCAGCCCGTCTTCCACCTCGGCAACCTTGCTCTGCCAGGCTTCCATATCCTGTGCCTTCGAGTCGTCGTAGAGGGTCGGATCGGCCAGCTTCCTTGCGATCTTGTCTCGCATTTCATTCAATTTTTCAATGCGTTGCTCGCATGTCTTCACCTCTTTGCGTAGGCCCAGAATCACGTCCCGCGACGGACGTTTGGGTTTGGCCGCGGTCCTGTTGGTTTTGGCGGAGGGGGGTTTTTGGTCCAGCAGCATCGCGCGATAGGTGTCCAGATCGCCCTCGTAGGGCGCAACCGTACCGTCCTTGACCAGCCACAACCGATCCGCCACAAGGCTGAGCAGGTGCATATCGTGGCTGACCAGAATTATCGCGCCGGAATAAGCGGTTAGCGCTTCAACCAGGGCCTCCCTGCTTTCGATATCAAGATGGTTCGTAGGCTCGTCGAGGATCAGCATATGCGGCGCATCCAGCGTCGCCAGCATCAAACTGAGCCGCGCTTTCTGCCCGCCGGAAAGCTTGGCAACCGGCGTGTCCGCCTGATCCGCGCCGATGCCAAACCCGCCGAGGCGCGCGCGCAGCTTGGCCTGACTCTGATCGCCGCTGTGGCGTCGCAAGTGATCAAGTGGCGTTTCGTCGACCCGCAACTCGTCCACCTGGTGCTGCGCGAAATAACCGACGCGCAGTTTTCCAGATGCGTGTTTGGTGCCCTCCATAACATCAAGTCGGTCAGATAAGAGTTTGGAAAGTGTGGATTTTCCTTCTCCGTTTCGTCCAAGAAGTGCGATCCGGTCATCTTGGTCAATCCGAAGATTGAGACGTTGCAGAACCGGGGTGTCATCATAGCCTGTCGCCGCATTTTCCAGCCGCAGGATGGGAGGCGAGAGCGGTTCGGGATCGGGAAAGGTGAATTTGCGCAACGCGGCCTCTTGCGGGCGCGAGATGGGTTTCATCCGCTCCAACGCCTTGATTCGCGACTGGGCCTGTTTGGCCTTGTCGGCCTTGTATCGAAACCGGTCGACATACGACTGCAGATGAGCGCGGCGGGCATCCTGTTTCTTCGCCTCCGCCTCGGCGGTGGCCAGCCGCGCTGCCCGAGTGTCGGCGAAACGGTCATAACCACCTTGATATAATTGAAGTTTTCGATCCTCCAGATGCAGGATGGCCCCCACGGCACGATTCAATAGGCCGCGATCATGGCTGATGACCAGCACGGTATGGGGGTAGCGTGCAAGATAAGCCTCCAGCCACAGGGCGCCTTCGAGGTCAAGATAGTTGGTGGGTTCGTCCAAAAGCAGCAGGTCGGGCGCAGAGAACAGCACCGCAGCCAAGGCCACGCGCATCCGCCAGCCCCCTGAAAAGGCAGAGCACGGCATGGCCTGTTCGGCACTGCTAAACCCCAGGCCCTTCAGGATCGAGGCGGCACGCGCCTCTGCACTCCAGGCGTCGATATCCGTCAGGCGGGTTTGAATTTCGGCAATACGGGTACCGTTGGTTGCTGTCTCGGCTTCAGTCATCAAGGCCGCCCGTTCGGTGTCTGCCGCCAGCACCGTATCGATTAGGGACACCTCGTTGCCCGGCACCTCCTGGTCCACGCCGCCAATGCGGGTGCGCGCGGGCAGGGCAACTTCTCCAGTTTCAAGCGCCAATTCACCGCGGATCAGTTTGAACAACGTGGTTTTGCCCGTGCCGTTGCGCCCAACAATGCCCACCTTGTGGCCCTCGGGGATCATCGCGGACGCGCCATCGATCAAAGGACGGCCAGCCACCGAATAGGATATGTTGTCGAGCCGTAGCATGGCCTTCGCATGCCTCATCCCCCGGCGCGCGTCAATCGCGGCTTTTCAAAGCATAAGGTCCGTGTTATCGGAGCGCGAAAATACGGCGGGAACATGGTGTTCGCGCCGTAAATCAAAGAAAAAGAGGTCCAAATGGCTGTCGAACGCACCCTGAGCATCATCAAACCTGATGCCACTAAGCGTAACCTGACCGGTAAGATCAATGCGAAGTTCGAAAATGCCGGTCTGCGGATCGTCGCACAAAAGCGGATTCACCTGAGCAAGGCACAGGCCGGTGTGTTCTACGCCGTGCATGCCGAGCGTCCGTTTTATGACGAACTGTGTGAGTTCATGGCGTCGGAACCGGTTGTGGTTCAGGTGCTTGAAGGCGAAGGCGCGATTGCCAAGAACCGTGAAGTGATGGGGGCCACCAACCCTGCTGATGCCGCCCCGGGCACGATCCGTGCGGAGTTTGCGGAATCCGTTGGCGAGAATTCCGTTCACGGCTCGGACGCGCCGGACACAGCAGCGGTTGAAATCGCTTACTTTTTCTCGGGACTCGAACTGGTCGGCTAAACCCGACTGAAAAAAGCTTTCAGACACGGCGTTGCTTTTGGGCGGCGCCGTTTTTCGTTGGCCGTCCCGAAAAGCGCGCTAGATTGCAGCGAAATCCGTAAAGACTTGTTTTGAGACCACGATCTTTGGGGCCGGGAAAGTTGGCTTTGGGCTCCCGGACTTCGTTTGCTGCGCTTCGGGGGGATGATTGGGTGTCTTTGCCATTTGCCTGCTCCGTTTTTTGGATCAGACCGGCCAGACAGCGCCCGACCGGCGCCTGAATTATTTTGTTAGCTCTGCATGCTGGCGGGGCGGAAGTTGGGCGCAAATGTGGCGGGATTGTGGCGATCGCCCGCGAAAGCCCACTGCGCCGCGCTCACGCAGATCATGTGTTGCGACCAGATGGGTTTCGCGGCAAGGTCGATGTCCACATCATTAACGTGCGCAAACCATCATGTCTAAGTTAAACCAAGACCCCCACAAAGTGCGGGAAAATAATGAAAAAAACCTAGAGGCCGCAATCGGGCGTGCGGTGCGAGAGTATCGCAAGGCGCGGTCGATGACGGTCGCGGACCTGGCCGAGGCGACGGGTCTGTCGGTGGGGATGCTGTCGAAGATAGAGAATGGTGTAACATCGTCATCTCTGACCACATTACAGGTGTTGTCCGCAGGGCTCAGTGTTCCCATCACTGCGTTTTTCCGCCGCTTCGAGGAACGGCGCGAAGTGGTACATGTCAAGGCTGGCGAAGCGGTTGAGATGGATCGTGCCGGCACGCGCGCCGGACATCACTACAGCTTGCTTGGGCATATCGGGGCCAACAACAGCGGCGTGGTGGTTGAACCGTATCTGATTTCTTTGAATGAGGAATCGGATATATTTCCAACCTTCCAACACGAGGGGATCGAGCTTCTCTACGTGCTGGAGGGCGAGGTCCGGTATCGTCATGGCGACAGGAGCTTTCACCTCAGACCGGGGGATAGTCTGTTCTTTGACGCAGATGCGCCGCACGGTCCGGATGAATTAATTGCACTTCCAATCCGCTATCTGTCAGTGATTTCCTATCCTCAGGGCGCGGGTTGAATTATTCCTGATGTGAATATTAAATTCTCTGATTGAAACTTGTGAGCGATCGCACTAGGTTTTCGGCGATACCACTTGGGAGAAGCAGATGTGCGGGATTGTTGGGTTGTTCCTGAAGGACAAATCACTTGAGCCGCGTTTGGGTGAGATGCTGACAGATATGCTGATCACCATGTCGGATCGGGGTCCAGACAGTGCCGGCATAGCCGTCTACGGTACGGATCACGATGGGCGGGCCAAGCTGACGGTGCAAGCGGCGGACCCCGCGATTTTTGAGGGATTCGACATGGATCTCGGTCAGGCGATCGGCGCCGATGTGGCGATTCAAGTGAAAGACACCCATGCGGTACTGGACCTGCCCAAAGACAAGATGAAAGAGGCCCGAGCCGCGATCAAAGTCGATCATCCCGATATCCGCGTGATGAGCGCCGGAGAGGTTATTGAAATATATAAGGAAGTGGGGTTGCCGGGCGATGTGGCCAAACGCTTTGACATTCCGCATCTGACGGGTAGCCACGGGATTGGGCACACGCGCATGGCCACGGAAAGTGCCGTGACAACCTTGGGTGCACACCCGTTTTCAACCGGCCCGGATCAGTGCCTCGTGCACAATGGCTCGCTCAGTAACCACAACTCATTGCGGCGCAAGCTGGCGCGTGAAGGTGTCACGGTTGAGACCGAAAACGACACTGAGGTCGCCGCAGCCTATCTGACATGGAAAATGCAGCAGGGTGAAACCCTGGGGGAAGCGCTGGAAAGCGGGATCGACGATCTTGATGGGTTCTACACCTTCGTGGTCGGCACCAAGGACGGGTTCGGTGTAGTGCGTGATCCGATTGCGTGCAAACCCGCCGTGATGGCCGAAACCGAACAGTACGTTGCCTTCGGTAGTGAATACCGCGCTCTGGTAAACCTGCCCGGCATCGAAGAGGCCAAGGTGTGGGAACCTGAGCCTGCCACCGTTTATTTTTGGACGCATTGATATGCAGAGTTTTGACTTGGAAGCCAATGGCTTGCGCGAACTTAATGAGGCGCTGCAGGCTCAAAGCCAGCAGACGAATGAAACCGCCTGGGAGGTGGTGAACCCCAAAGGCAGTCACGCGATTGCCGTGGGGTTGGACGCGCCGATTGAAGTCACGGTCCAAGGGGCCACTGGTTATTACTGCGCGGGAATGAACCAGCAGGCCAACGTACTTGTGAATGGCAATGTCGGACCCGGCGTTGCCGAGAACATGATGAGCGGCACGGTGATCGTGGAGGGCGATGCCAGTCAATATGCGGGCGCCACCGGGCATGGTGGTCTTCTGGTAATTAAGGGCAATGCGTCCAGTCGCTGCGGAATTTCCATGAAGGGAATCGACATCGTGGTGCAGGGCAATGTGGGTCACATGTCGGCCTTCATGGCGCAAGCAGGGCATTTGGTGGTTTGCGGCGATGCCGGTGACGCATTGGGCGACTCGATTTACGAGGCGCAGCTGTTCGTGCGTGGATCTGTGAAGTCGCTGGGCGCGGACTGTATCGAGAAAGAGATGCGGCCAGAGCATGTGACCAAGTTGACAGAACTGCTGGAGGCAGCTGGGGTCGAGGCTGATCCGGTCGAGTTCAAGCGCTACGGTTCGGCCCGCCAGCTTTACAATTTCGATATCGACAACGCGTACTGAGGGAGGTGAGTTATGGCAAAAGATGATCG
>JBCBTE010000148.1:0-5658 GCA_039818805.1 Pseudomonadota bacterium | reverse complement strand
CGCCAAACACCACGACGCCGATCCCGACCATCCACAAAAATTGCAGGTTCATCAGTGGCGTCACCACAAACGCCGGCAATACGCGCAATGCCGCGACCAGAACCCACCGTGCCGCGAACAACAACACTGCATACGTCAGAGCCCATGTCATGTCGCCGATGCTCATCGGTGTGAACACGAACGGCAAGGCGGCCGCCATCACAAGCATCAGCACAAGATTAGGGTAAAACACCTGTGTCAGCAGATTCCCGTCGCGTTGTCCGATGTAACGCGAGGCCACCATCGAAATGGTGCCCATCAAGACGGCGACAAATGCCACCAGATGCCCAAGCCCGATGCTGTGCACGCCGCCGGGAAACAAACAGGCCACGCCCACCGCGCCAAGCGCCAGCGCGCCCCAAGCCTGCAGGCTGACACGCTCGCCCAGAACCGGGCCCGACAACAAGGCAGCCAGCAATGGGATGATGGCGATGAACAGGAACACTTCCGCAAAAGGCAGAAGGCGAAAGGCGTAGAAAAATGCCGCCGTGCCTACAACTGTGGCCGCGACACGTATCGCCATGGCACGGGGACAGCGCGTGCGCAAACCCCGCCACTGGCCCTCTTTGGTGCGATTGGCCAGCACGCAAAACAACGCCACCAGCCCGCCTGACACGGCAAAAAGCTGGGGCGCGGAATAGCTTGCAGCGAATTGCTTCGTGATCGCGTCGGCTGCGGAGATAAGCAATGTGTAGAATGCGGTCAGCGCCACACCCGTGACAACCGTGCCGCGTAAGACCGCCGACGTCATGCGCTTGCACCCTGAAGGCCCGTGCGGGCAAACCCGGCGAAAAACGCTTCGAAATCCACCGCGGTTTCCGCCGCATCCACAACTTCGCGGGCTTCCGTCGACAAAACCCCATCCAAGACTTTGCGCATCGACGGCCAGTCGGAACTGCGCACGCCTTCCATCTGGTACATGCATTCCGACAGTTCCCGCAACGGCGCCACAGACGGGCGCGGTGCCTCAAAGCTTATCGGACCATCCGGCACCTGCACGCCAAAGCCCCCCATCCCGGCGACATTCATGAACCAATTGGTCATCAGGAATGGATGATAGTCATCCCCGGCCCATCCGAGTTCATCGGACGAGCAGATGAAGCCACGCGCCTGATCGCTGATCCAGTTTTCCCAGATGGCGGGCGGCGTTTGTCCGGAAAACCGCAACGCGATGCAGATTTCGGCGAGAAGATCGGTGTTCAACTCCAGAAAGGCCAGTGTCCCGGCGAAATGCAGGCTGCGCACGAACGCGTCGGGCAGGTCCGGGTTCTGTCGGCCGTACTCAGACAGGTAGAACACGATATGCGTCAACTCATACGCGGCTTTCTTGTTGGGCAGGGCAAATGTATCCTGCCGCGCGCCAAAAGCCCGCAGGCGGTCGTCCAACCCGGTGTCGCCCTCAAAAGGATCCACCCCGCGACGCAGACAAAGCCGCCGCGCTTCGGCGCGCTGCAGATCGGACAATTCGGCATCGGCCAGGCCTTCGGAAACCACCCAGTCGACTGCGACGTGGCCCTTGTTTCCAACCAATCCAAGGTCCTCCAAATCAAGGCAGATCGACACCAGGAAACGGTAGTATTGCGGAAAAAATCCGAGACGTCGGTGCAACGTGTCGTAGACTTCGGCCAGCGGCTCGAGGGCAGAGGCATCCAGTTCGGCACCGGTGCTGTCCAGAACATTGAGAAGCTCGGCGTTTTCCTTCAGCCAAAACACGTCATTCTGTGGACGTCGTTGCGTTGCAAACCGGTCAATCAATGCGGCTTGACGTGCCGCTTTCGTCGATTGGCGGAACGGAACATTCAGATGAATTACGGACCCCATAGTTCTTTTATCCTTTGTAAAATCCAATTTCCGTTCCGCCAGAAGCCGTTACAGGCTCGAGGTAAATGCGCCCACGGCGTCGCCATCTTCTGCTTCGGCACGGACAACCGGACCAAGGCTGGAGGTGAACGCTTCAACCGCGTCGCCGTCGCTGGTGCTGCGTGCAGTGACCGGGCTCAGGCTCGACGTGAACAGCTCGACCGCGTCCCCACCGCGGGCATCGCTGGTCGCGATGGGACCAAGGCTCGATGTGAAGGCCTCGACCGCTTCGCCGGTCAGCGTTTCGGACGTACGCACCGGGCCAAGGCTCGACGTGAACATCTCGGTGCTTTCACCGACAAGCGTGTCGCCGGCGGCCACTGGACCAAGTGATGACGTGAAGGCTTCGACACCGCCGCCATCGTGGAGATTTGTCTCGGTTTCGAATTCGTTTTTGATCAGTGTTTTTGTTTTGTGTAGTGCAACCATCATTTAGCTCCCTTGAAAGGTTAACGCTTAAAACGCTTGCACGCTTAGATTGTTCTGCCAACTATTTTTCCGTGTTAAGATTGTTATCCACAAGTCCATCGCGGCCATGTGGAACGCCATCGCGTTGGTGTGAAAGACGATCAAATCTTCCACTGTCATTCAAAAAAAATTCATCCACAGTCAATTTTCACTGTGGATAAGTGAGAAACACAAAACCACACATCCCGAATCAACTTACGCGAGTATCCCGGTTTGGCGAAACACGCGATCCTATCTCTTGTGCTGCCGGTCGCTCTGGGCGATAGACGATGAAACCATCGGAGGCGCCGGGCATGAAGATCGCCAGTTTCAATATTAACGGCATCAAGGCGCGACTGCCGGCTTTGCTTGATTGGCTGGACGAGGCGCAGCCTGATGTTGCCCTGCTTCAAGAGATCAAATCGGTGGACGAGGCGTTTCCCAATGCGCCCTTCGAAGAGCGAAGCTACCAGGTCGAGACCCACGGCCAGAAAAGCTTTAACGGCGTGGCGATCCTGTCCAAGCTGCCGCTAGAGGATGTCACACGCGGCTTGCCCGGGGATGACGCCGATGAACAAGCCCGATGGATTGAGGCGACGGTCGTGGGCAAGCATTCCGCCCTTCGGTTATGCGGGCTTTATCTGCCCAACGGCAACCCGGTTCCGGGACCGAAATACGACTACAAACTGGGCTGGATGAAACGCCAAAAGGCGCGTGCGGCTGAATTGTTGACCACCGAAGAGCCGTTCTTGATGGCCGGTGATTACAACGTCATCCCACAGGATGAGGATGCCAAGCGCCCCGACGCCTGGACCAAAGATGCGCTGGCCCTGCCCCAAAGCCGCGCGGCGTTTCGCGAATTGCTGGCCATGGGGTTCACCGAAGCGTTCCGCGCCCGGACTCAGGGCCCCGGTCATTATACGTTCTGGGACTACCAGGCAGGGGCTTGGAATCGTGACGACGGCATTCGCATCGATCATTTTCTGCTGAGCCCACAGGCGGCTGACATGCTGACCGATTGCGGGATCGACAAGGCCATCCGCGACCGCGAAAAACCGTCCGATCACGTCCCCATCTGGGTCGAGCTGGACGCCTGATGCATCAGGCCTGCGTCACGTCGTACCCGTAGATCCAATCGAACTGCCCCACCATGCGCCCCGGCGCAATCGCACCGCACAGCCGCATGCCGGTCTGCACGGCCCACCGCACCGGTGGAAACGCGAGATGATACAGCTTGGCGTTGCGATTGGCGGTTGCGACCACCCGTTCGACCCGGTGATGCCGCATCGCCTGATAGCGTGACAATCGGCTTTCCAGCGGCCCGTCCGAGGCAAGCATCCGTCCAAGTGCCCAGGCATCTTCCAATGCCATATTCGCACCTTGCGCCATGAATGGCAGGGTCGGATGGGCGGCATCCCCAACCAGGGCAACACCGTCCGCATGCCAATTGCGCGCCACCGGGTGCCGAAACAACCCCCACAGGTTCACCTTGTCTACGCGAGACAGCAAGGCCTGCACCGGTGCCCCGAAATCCGCGAATACCGCGCGCAGATTTTGCGGGTCATCCTCTTGGCTCCAGCTTTCCGCCGCCCAATCCGCGCGCTCTTGCACGGCCACGATGTTGCGCATCTTGCCACCGCGCAACGGATAGCTGACAACGTGCCGGTGTGGCCCCATGTAAACGTCAACCTCGGGGGCGGCCCCGGTTTCCGGCACCACCGCGCGCCATGCCACTTGGCGGGTGAAAAACGGCGCGCTTGTGCCGTTCAGCGCGATGCGCGCCACCGAATGCAACCCGTCTGCCCCGATCACCAGGTCCGCATTCCGTGTCTGACCGTCCTGATCCGTCACCCCTGGCGTTTCACCCGGCACAACCGCGGCAACCTTTTGATCCAGCAGAATATCTATGCCCGCGGCCCTTGCGCCGGCGGCAAGAATGTCGATCAGGTCTGCGCGATGCAAGAAATGGTAGTCGCCGCATGGCAACGGGCTCAGATCGACCCGCAAGACCGGTCGGCCCATATGGCCACGCATTTGCACGGCTTCGCCGCGGACCGATACCGCTCGAAGCGCATCACCCAGGCCAAGCGCGTTCAACACGACAAAGCCGTTGGGACTGATCTGAAGACCGGCACCGACCTCGCGCACTTGCGCGGCCTGTTCCAATACCCGCACATGCGCCCCATGTCGTGCCAGAACCAGCGCCGTTGCCAACCCGCCGACGCCCGCACCGATCACGATGCAATCCAGTCCGTTCAGATCCATACGCCCTCTTTGAATGCAAAAACGCCGAAGCAAAAGCCCCGGCGTTTCACTTTTTTGGTCTCTGGCGCACGCTTAGTCGTCGCGATGCACTTTCTCGCGACGCTCGTGGCGCTCTTGCGCTTCAAGGCTCATCGTTGCGATGGGGCGCGCATCCAGCCGTTTGAGGCTGATCGGCTCGCCAGTCACTTCGCAATAGCCATATTCGCCTTCGTCGATCCGGCGCAGCGCGGCGTCAATCTTGGCCACCAGTTTGCGCTGGCGGTCCCGTGTACGCAGTTCCAGTGCGCGGTCGGTTTCTTCGCTGGCACGGTCCGCCACGTCCGGAATGGCGCGTGTGCCGTCCTGCAACCCTTCAATCGTGTCCCGGCTGTCTTCCAAAAGGTCCGTTTTCCAGGCCAACAGCTTGCGACGAAAGTATTCAAGCTGCCGTTCGTTCATAAACGGTTCGTCTTCGGCCGGAGTATAATCGTCGTCAAGAAAGACTTCTTGTTTCATATCGATACCCTCATTTACGCCAGCGTCCGTCATCAAAATCTCCTCAGACTTTGGCACCCTTGGGCGTGGAATTACACGCGCCGTAACGGAATGTCACTACACAATCACCATGGATTGATGTGATTTCGATAAGACTCTAGGGTGCGCGCGACCAAGCGCCAGCCTGAGCGCCATAAAGGATTGAAAATCATGAGATTCGAAGGCACCGATGCCTATATCGCCACCGAGGATCTGACCGTCGCGGTCAATGCCGCCGTTACGCTGGAACGTCCGCTTCTGGTCAAGGGCGAGCCGGGCACGGGCAAGACCGAACTGGCCCGTCAGGTGGCCCAGGCCTTGGGGCTTCGGATGCTCGAATGGAACATCAAGTCCACCACCAAGGCACAGCAGGGTCTTTACGAATACGACGCCGTGTCGCGCCTGCGCGACAGTCAGTTGGGCGAAGAGCGCGTGCATGACGTGTCGAACTATATAAAGAAGGGTAAGCTTTGGCAGGCGTTCGAGGCGAACGAAAAATTGGTGTTGCTGATCGACGAGATCGACAAGGCCGAT
>JBCBTE010000147.1:0-5889 GCA_039818805.1 Pseudomonadota bacterium | reverse complement strand
GCGACGTGTATGTCACCGACTGGCACAACGCCCGCGACATCCCTGTGTCCGAGGGCAAGTTCGATGTCGAGGATTACACGCTATACCTTATGGACTTCATGCGCGAACTTGGTGCGGATCTGCACGTGATCGCGGTGTGCCAACCTGCCCCGCTGACGCTTGCCGCGACTGCCTATCTGGCCGAGCTGGACCCGGACGCGCAGCCGCGATCGCTGACCCTGATCGGTGGTCCGATCGACCCCAACGCGTCGCCCACCGACGTGACGGACTTTGGCCACCGCGTGACCATGGGCCAGCTGGAAGAAACAATGATTCAGCGCGTGGGCTTCAAGTACAAGGGCGTCGGTCGGATGGTCTATCCCGGCCTGTTACAACTGGCATCGTTCATGTCGATGAACGCTGAACGCCACTCGTCCGCGTTTTCCAACCAGATCGCGCGCGTCGCCCAGGGCGAGGCCAGTGACCGCGATCCCCACAACAAGTTTTACGACGAATACCTTGCCGTGATGGACATGCCGGCGGAATTCTACCTGTCCACCGTGCAGCGGATCTTCAAGGCGGGCGAGATTGCGCGGAACGCGTTTGTCGTCAACGGCCACACCGTTGATATCGGCGCCATCACCAGCGTTGCGGTGAAAACCGTCGAGGGGGGCAAGGATGATATCTCGGCGCCGGGCCAATGTGTTGCCGCGCTTGAGCTGTTAACCGGCTTGCCCGACAGCAAGAAGGCCAGTTATGTCGAACCCGAAGCCGGGCACTACGGCATCTTTGCCGGCCGCTCGTGGCGCAACAACATCCGGCCACTTGTGCTTGATTTCATCGATTCCAATTCCGAAGCGCCAGCCAAGCGCAACCGCACCGCGCCGAAGAAAGCCAAGAAGAAAGCGCGCAAGATAGCCGCCGAGTAAACCAGCTCAGCCTAGCCCACTTCGACCCGCTTTTGCAGAACAAGCGGCTGTTTCAGCCACACGCGCAACGCCGCTGTTACCGCGTCGGGGGCCTCCAGCGTGGGCAAATGTCCGGCATCCTGCACCAACGCCAATTCGGCATAGGGGATCAGCCCTGCCATGAATTCGTGCCGTTTGACCGGGGTCAGCGTGTCATGCACGCCACATAACACCAGCGCGGGCACACGGCACTTGCGCAGGGTCGCCTGATAGTCGCGCCGCCGTTGCAGCGCGCGTGCCTGCCGGATGATCGCCTCGCATCCAAGGTTCTCGGCCATCTGCGCGACGGTGTTCAACACATGACCGCGCGCCGGACCGGGTGCCAGGTATTCGGGTCGCAGGATGCTTGAGGCCGCCTGATCCAGCAGACCGGCCTTCAGCTTGGTGATCAGAGGTTCGTAATCCGCCGCCGTCTGCGGGGTTTCCGCCAGCGAGTTGGTGTCCAGCAGGGCGATCCGGCTGACCCGTTCAGGCGCACGGCGCAGCAATTCCATCGCGACGATACCGCCCATCGACAGCCCGGCCAAAGCAAACTTGCGTGGCAGGTGATCCAGCAGCCCCGAGGCAATTTCTTCGATCCGGTCCCCGTTTGAAGTAGGTGCGACCGTGACTGGCATTTCGGGGCTGAGCGCCGAAATCTGGGGGCTAAAAAGACGTGCATCGCACATCATGCCCGGCAGGAACACCAGCGGCTCTTGCATTGTCATTGATCCTTACTGCCCGCGCTCAGCGCTGTTCTTGTTGTACGCAAGAGTGCCACAAACGCCTGCAAAAACCAAGCAAAGTTGCACACGTCGTTCAATGGCCTACTGCAATCCGCCGATCCAGTTGAGGATCAGATCAACCGTTGGCCCGGTACCGGCAGGGGACAGGATATCGCCGGCGATCACATGGGCAAACGGGTCCATCCCCTTCCCAAGGGTGGGCGTCGCGATGGTGACCGGCCCGCCCCATGCGGACGCCACCCGATGCGTCGCCTTGGCACTTACGACCTGATCGGCGTCGGCATAGTAAAAGAGTGCGGGAACCGTCACGTTCTCATAGTCCTGCTCGGTGGCGTATTTCACGATTGCCGCGACGGGAAACACCGCCGTCGACGGATAGCGCGTTGTCCAATGCTGCGCTTGCCCCGCGTTCAGCGGCTCGAAACTGCGCTCGGCCCCCGCGACAAGAGGCAGCCAATGGCGCGCGGCGGGCCATGTCAGCAACGGGGCCAGCGGGTTGTTGATGCCAAAATTGGGTGAAATGAAGATGATCCCTTTCACGCGGTCAGACATCTCGGGATCAAGCGCCGCAAGGGCGGCAAAGGTGCCCCCCGTCGACGTGGTGAGAAGGATCACTTCTTCGCCGGTGGCGCGGCCAAGGGCCATTGCCTCGGCCGTGTCATACATCCAGTCCCGAACCGTCGCCCGGGCCAGCGCCGCACCGTTCTGCCCGTGACCTGTGTAGCGAGTGAAAACAAGGTTGGCGCCCAATGCTTCGGCAACCCGGTCAGGCACAGGACGAATCTCTTCGGCATTGGCCGAAAACCCATGCAGGTACACGATGGAAAGTGGCGTGCGTGTCTCGGGTTGCCCCGCCCAGACGACACGTTTCTCGGACCCGGGCTTGATCCCGTCCAAACGTGCCTCGGTGCTTTCAAGATAGACACCGATGCCTTCGCCAAACTTGGCGGGATCAAAACGGGCCGTGACGTCGACCGGTTCGCGCGGCCCGAAAAGCCACACGGCGCCGATGGCGGCCAATAGCACGAAAAGCAGCCGTCCCAGCCATTTCATACCACGCGCTCCAGCACATCCTCGACCGACCGGGTGATCAGATCCAGACACGCGTCATCGGAAAACCGGTGGTCGGCGCCATCTACCAAAGTGAGCCGCATATCGGGGCCCTCTGCATGGTCCAGCAGACGCAGCGCCACGGATATGTTCACATCGGCGTCCGCCGTGCCCTGCAGGAACCGCACCGGGAACGGCAAAGCCAGCGGCGCGCGCAAAACCAGATTGTCACGCCCCTCCTCGATCAGCTTTCGGGTGATGATGTAAGGTTCGCCATATTCACTGGGCAAGGCCACCTGCCCGGTTTGCATCAGTTCGGTTTTTTGCGCGTCGTCAAACCCGGCCCACATCGAATCTTCGGTGAAGTCGGGAGCCGCGGCAATCGTCACCAAGCCAGCGATGCGATTGCCCATGTCGCGGGCGCATAACAGCGAGATCCATCCCCCCATGCTGGAGCCAACCAACACCTGTGGGCCTTGCGTTCCGGCCTCGATCACGGCGCGCGCATCGGCGGCCCAATCGCCGATACAGCCATCGGTAAACGCCTCAGAGCTTTCGCCATGCCCGGAATAATCGAACCGCAGGAATGCCCGTCCCTGTGCCTTGGCCCATGCCTCGAGATGCACCGCCTTGGTGCCCTCCATATCGGATTTGAACCCGCCCAGAAAAACCACGCCAGGCCCTGTTCCATCGGTCTTGTGATAGGCCAATTGCCGCCCTTCGGGCGAGGTCAGTGTCGCCGTTTTCGCCATTGGATGATATCCCCGGTCTTGTACCGGGAAACTCTTTCCAAAAGCCGTGGCACTTTCAAGTCACGACGGTGCGTCAGAGGATAGAGCCGACGGTCCGCTCAATCCTGTCTAGCGTGTATTGTCGCTCGCACCCGGGTTTGTCCTGAATGGCGCTTTGTGGAAAACCCTGCCACGCCGGTGCCTCGCTTTGTGAAGGATCCTGGGCCGTGTTGTCGCCTTCTGCGGGCGCGAAACCTGTCTCGTATCTGGCCATTTGTCTGCCGCGATGCCTCTGTGTCCAAGTGTCCTGGCCGTCCAATATCGAACGCCCTGAATCTCACGCTAACAGGTAATTTTGCATTGAAAAATCTCTTTTTGTGTCAATGCGTTACAATAGGCATTCGCATACAAATGCGCACGACGCGGTGCATTTGTATACCGCACGGCAAGCACAAAAAAACGCGCCACAACGTGACGCGTCTTTTCGGATCGGGGCGGGTGCGGATCAGCCGCTGACGTAGGGGGCCGATTTAGGGCGGTAGAACACCTTTTGATTGTGCAACCGACCCAGCAGGTCATGAATACGGCGCATGGAAGTATCTGTTTGCTTGGTCTGATCGCAAGGCGTCGCAACTTTTGTCGGCTCATCGACCAGCATGCTGGAAAGATCCGATTTGGATTTGCGCAACGCGTCCTCGATCAGTTCCATGTCTTCGACGCTAAGTTCAAAATTAACGTTGTAACGGCCCATGACGCTGATCTCCTGTAGCGAGCATTTTTAACGATAAGCAAACGCGAACATGCGTTTTGTATAACTTAATACAGGGAATCATCATGAAAGGTAAAGTCGGAATTTATCAAGCTGCGTCAAAGTGTTACAAACCGCCCGGCATACGTTTGCACACACGGATTCGGCATGCGTTTGCACACCAAAATCGGCAAATCGGCTAAACCGTTGCCACAAAAGCCGCTTTCAGCCGCGCCAAGCTTGACAGAAAGCAGCACCCGCGCCACAAAGCGCGCATCACATAACCCGCAACCGGGCGTTTCGTAGGCGCCAAACTGACGAGGAGAGCCGATATGGCGCAGATCTCACTCACTTTCCCTGATGGCAATGCACGACAATACGCGGCTGGAATCACTCCCGCCGAGGTCGCTGCCGATATTTCCAATTCGCTGGCGAAAAAAGCCATCTCCGCCCATGTGGATGGCCAGCATTGGGACCTGCAATGGCCGATCACTGACGATGCGCAGATCGCCATCAACACCATGAAAGACCCGGCGGCCGCAAACGAACTGGTGCGCCATGATCTGGCGCATGTCATGGCCCGCGCCGTGCAGGAGATCTGGCCCGACACCAAGGTCACCATCGGCCCGGTGATCGAGAACGGCTGGTATTACGATTTTGACCGTGCAGAACCGTTCACGCCCGAAGATCTGGGCGCGATTGAAAAAAAGATGAAAGAGATCATCAACTTGCGCGACCCGGTGCGCACCGAAGTGTGGGAACGCGACCGCGCCATCCAGCATTACAAGGACAATGATGAGCCTTACAAGGTCGAGCTGATCGACGCCATTCCGGGCGACGAACCGCTGCGCATGTATTGGCATGGCGACTGGCAGGATCTGTGCCGTGGCCCGCATTTGCAGCATACCGGGCAACTTCCCGCGGATGCGTTCAAGCTGATGTCGATCGCTGGGGCCTATTGGCGCGGCGACAGCAACCGCGCGATGCTGCAACGCATTTACGGCGTCGCCTTCACCGGCAAGGAAAAGCTGAAGGAATACCTCAATTTCCTTGAAGAAGCCGAGAAGCGCGATCACCGCCGTCTGGGCCGGGAAATGGACCTGTTCCACATGCAGGAAGAGGCCCCCGGTCAGGTGTTCTGGCACCCCAACGGCTGGACGATCTACACCGAGTTGCAGGATTACATGCGCCGCAAACAGCGTGCCGGTGGATACCGCGAAATCAACACCCCGCAGGTCGTGGACCGTAAACTGTGGGAGGCATCGGGCCACTGGGACAAGTACCAGGAACACATGTTCATCGTCGAGGTCGAGGAAGAGCATGCCAAGGAAAAGGCGATCAATGCGCTGAAGCCGATGAACTGTCCGTGCCACGTGCAGGTCTTCAACCAAGGCCTGAAATCCTATCGCGACCTGCCCTTGCGGCTGGCCGAATTCGGCTCGTGCTCGCGCTACGAGCCGTCGGGCGCATTGCACGGCATCATGCGGGTGCGCGGCTTCACGCAGGATGACGCGCATATCTTCTGCACCGAGGACCAGATCGAAAGCGAATGCGCACGGTTCATCAATTTCCTTGCGGATATCTATAAAGACCTCGGATTCGAGGAATTCGAAATCCGTTTCGCGACCCGCCCGGAACAGCGGGTGGGGTCGGACGAGTCGTGGGATCACGTCGAAGGCGCATTGGAA
>JBCBTE010000146.1:0-5889 GCA_039818805.1 Pseudomonadota bacterium | reverse complement strand
CGAGGCACAATTGCTTGGACAGTTCAACCTGGTGGGCTTTACCAATGCCAAGGGTCTCGAGGCGGTTGGCAGCAACCTCTTCCTTGAGACCGAAGCCTCGGGCGGAGCGCAGGTGAGCACGCCCGGAGAAGACGGCCTGGGTACTGTGCGACAAGGATATCTTGAGGACAGCTCGGTTGATGCAGTGCGCGAAATCACGGAGCTGATCGAAGCGCAGCGCGGCTATGAACTGAACGCGAAAGTGATCACAGCGGCCGACCAGATGCTAAGCGCCACCACGCAGGTGCGCTGATGCTCAGGTGGCTTCTGTCTCTGGGTACGGTGACGGCTTTTGCCGCCCCGGTCTTGGCCGATACGGTTGTGGCCGCCCATACAATCCGACCCCAGACCGTTCTGACCGCGCAAGATCTTGTCATGAAAACTGGCGATGTGCCGGGTGGGCTGGTCGATCCGGCGGCCCTGATAGGCATGGAAACGCGCGTGGCTCTCTATGCGGGACGTCCAATTCGCGCGACGGATGTCGGCCCCGCTGCAATTGTCGAGCGCAACCAGATCGTGCCGCTGATATTCGAGCGCAACGGATTGCGCATTTCGACCGAAGGCCGATCGCTGGACCGGGCCGGACCGGGAGAGTTCGTGCGGGTGATGAACATGTCTTCCCGCACCACCGTATCCGGCCGTGTAAGCCCGGACGGGCGAGTATTGGTTTCACAGTAAGGAAGTTTCATGTCCAAGTTCCAAATCAGTCTCTGTTTAACTGCATTTTTTGCATTTTCCGCCTGTGGCCGGATGGATCATTTTGGCAAGCCGCCAAGCTTTACACCCCCGGCAGAAAGCCAAGAACATCGGGCGATGTTTGACCCCGGCCTACCTTTGACGGTCGAGCCGAACCGCCCGGTCGATCGGGCATCTTTGTGGAGTGGCGGGCAGCAATCTCTATTGGGTGACAGGCGCGCGATCAAGCGCGGCGATATCCTGACTGTTGTGATTGAGATCGACGACGAGGCCGAAATTTCCAATTCCACGTCGCGGTCCCGCAGCAGCTCGGAAGATCTGGGCATTCCCGACCTCTTCGGCATTCCACAAAGGATCAACGAAAAACTGCCCGAAGGGGCCACACTGGATGATGCCGTGACGATCAACTCGTCGGGCAGTTCGGGCGGAGATGGATCGGTGAGCCGCAAGGAAGAGCTGACCTTGCGCATTGCGGCCTCGGTGACGCAGGTCTTGCCCAACGGGGTTCTGGCCATCCAGGGATCACAGGAAGTACGTGTGAATTTCGAGCTGCGAGAGCTTTTGGTGCAGGGGTACGTACGCCCAGAGGACATCTCGCGTCAAAACGAGATTACGTATGACAAGATTGCGTCGGCGCGCATTTCATATGGCGGCCGCGGGCAGATCACAGATGTGCAACAGCCGCGCTATGGTCAGCAAGCGCTTGACATGATCCTGCCGTTTTAAGGGGACGATGACATGGGTAAAATTCTTCCAATTCTGCTGGCTTTGATCGGGGTGGGCGCGGGCGTCGGTGCCGGCCTGGCATTGCGCCCTGATCCAACCACCGTCATGGAAATGCACCCCTGCGGGGAGGCGGACTACGCCGAAGAAAAGATGGCAAAACCCGAAAAGAAAGATGTCGCCGAAGAAGAGCCCGGCGCGCAGGAATATGTGAAACTGAACAATCAGTTCGTGGTGCCGGTTGTCGCCGACGACCTGATTGATTCGCTGGTTGTCATGTCGCTTAGCGTCGAGATTTCACAAGGACAATCCGAGGTGATCTACACGCGTGAGCCCAAGCTGCGAGATGCGTTTCTGCAGGTCTTGTTCGATCATGCCAACATCGGCGGCTTCCAGGGTGAGTTCACCAATGCCAGCAACATGGATGTGCTGCGCGTCGCCCTGACGGAAACTGCTCGCGGTATTGTCGGACAGGCCGTTTTGAATGTGTTGATCACCGATATCGCGCGGCAGGACATCTAGTCAGGCAATCCGCGACGGCGCGCTTCATTGAGCAAGATCAGTCTCTGTTCTTGCTCAATTTTTATTTTTTCAGATTGTTTTCGCTGCGTGGCACTGGCGTCATCCAGCAACGTTTCAGAGGCCAGTTTGCGGCCATGTGCCCGCTGCAGCGCCTGCAGTTTCTGACCTTTTTGAACCAAGACTTGCGCCAGATGTATCTGCAGGCTGCGACGGGACCGTCCGACCCAACCCTGCCACAACACGTCTCCTCCGATGCTGCGGTGTCCCTGAATGTCGCCGCGTTGCAGATCCTGAGCGGCGCGATGATGCTCTTCAAGGTCCGCCACAGCCTTGCGCAATCGGGCCTCGGCCATCGTGATGTCCCGCAGCTTGACCTGTTCGGCCTGGAAACGCGCCTGATTCAGCTTGACCAGGTCTGCCAGGGTTCTGTCGCTCATGACCAGGCCCGTGCCCTTCGGCGCATCGCCTCGGCAAAACGGATGGCAGCGGCGACAGCGCGGTAATGCTTCGAGTCGATCTCGTCGCCAATTTTGGTCATGGCGTAGACCGCGCGTGCCGTGGGCGGGTCTGACCGGACCGGCACCCCATGCTCCATTGCCGTGCTCTTTATGGCCAAGGCGATGTGGTCGACGCCCTTGGCGACACAAACGGGTGCAGCGCCGGGCATACGGCTCCATTTCAGCGCAACCGCGTAATGGGTGGGGTTCACGATCACAACATCCGCCTTGGGCACCTCTGCCATCATCTGTTGCGAGGCGATCTGCGTCGCACGCTGCCGGCGTTCCTGTTTCATATGCGGGTCGCCTTCGCTTTGCTTGTGCTCTTCCTTGACTTCCTGATGAGACATGCGGTTTTTGCGCAGGTGATCGAAATAGTGCCACATGTAGTCCAAAGCGCCGATGCCGATAGCGATCAAGAGGACAACAAAGAGGAACTCGATCAGCAGGCGGGACATCAGCGCGCCGATCACCAGAGGTTCGGCATGCAGACTGCCGGCCATTTCCTCAAGCCGGTAGGTCAGGAAGACGGCCAGCAACACCGAATACAGCAAAAGCTTGGCAAAACTCTTGGCAAACTCGAACAGCCCCGTGAGGCCGTATTTGTTCTTGGCGTTTTGGATCGGGTTGATGCGGGACAGCTTGAACGACAGCTTGGACGGGGCAAAGACCAAGGCCCGTTGAGCCACCACAGACAAAAGGGCCGTCGCTGCCGGCACCAGGAACCATGCCAAGAGCGCAAGTATGATCGTGCCCATCAAGCCGCCCACAGGGGCAAAAGCGGGGCCTTCGAATATGAGATCCGCAATGGGTCCGGATTGCCCAAGTAGTACCATGAATGCCGAGCTGATGGTTTCAAGTGACGTGGCCCCGACCGCTAGCGCAGCCAAAAGGAACCCGCCATACGAGGCGGCGGTGTTCAGATCCGCCGACCGTGCAAGCTCGCCCTTCTTGCGGGCCTCATTCAGCTTGTGTTGGGTCGGTTCATGGGTTTTGGCGGTGTCGTCGTCCTGTGCCCCTGCCATCAACGCCCTCCGAACGGATTGGCCACAAAGCCTTGCAGCGCTTCAATCCAGATGCCCAGCATGGTTGGTGCCAACAAGAACAGCAGGAAAAGTCCGGTCCCGGTGATGACCGGTGCGCCGACAAAGACCACCATCATTTGCGGCATGGCCCGGTTGATCACGCCCAGCGTGACATTGTACAGCACCGACACGATCACGAAGGGCGCCGCCAGTGTGAATGCCAAGGCAAAGGCGCCGGCCACTTGACGAATTCCCCAGACCGAAACCGCGGCGGCATCCGGCATTTCCGCGACGGGGAAAAGCCCGTAGGTCAATACCATCATTTCGGCCATACGCACATGCAACTGCAGAAGCATCGCCAGAGCCAACCCGCCAACGACCAACAGATGCCCGATCGCGGGCAAAGGCGTGACGCCCGCATTGCCAAGGATCTGCGACAACGACGTCGCCTGGGCCGCGATCGACCCAGCGGTCTGCAAGGCCAGCAGGAAAAGACGGATACCAATGCCAATCAAGACGCCAACGGCCGTCTCAGACAGCACCAGCCATGCCAAGGGCGGACGGTTTGCAACGATGTCCTGCAAATCGGGTGCCAAGGCGGGCGTTATGACGATGGTGAACATCACCGCAAGCACAAGTTTGAACCGCGTGGGCACGGAACGCTCGCCAAAGCCGGGGAAAAGCGCCATGACAGGAGCGGCGCGCAAAAAGACAATGAAGTGTAGCCACAGCAAAGACTCGGCCAAGTCGAGAAATTCCGCCGCAGCCGTCATGCCGGAATGACGCCGACAAGGGCCGGACGCGCATCCACACCAATTTCCTCGAAGGACAAGACAGGATTTGCGATGCTCTTGGCCGAAAGGACCGTGCGCAGAAAACGGCGGCGCGGTGTTGATGTGACAATAGCGGGGAAAAGACCCTTGTCGCCCGCGCGCGACACCGCATCCGCGACGGCGCCGGTCAGCGTGTTAAAAAGTTCGGGCGGCAGAGCGACGTCAAGCCGCCCCCGATCATTGTCGATCTGGTAGGTCGAGAACGTATCTTCCCATTCAGGTGCCAGCTGGATCAAGGGCAAGCTTCCGTCATCCCGCTGCAGCGTCGAGATAAGCTGGAAACCAAGGCGTTGACGAACATGTTCACAAATCGCTTCCGGATGTGTGTGCACTTGGCGTCCTTCTGCGGTCGCCTCCAGTATCAGCGGCAAATTGCGGATCGAAACCTGCTCGGACAGCAGCAGGCGCAGCACTTGGTGCAACAGGTCGGTGGGCACCCTGTCGGGGATCATTTCGTCCAACAGCTTGCGGTTGGCCTCGGCCCGCACCGGGTCCGTCAGGTTAACCATCTCATCAAGCAGCTTGCGCATGGCCTTCATCGTCAGCAAACGACCAAGGTTGCGCTTGATCACTTCAAGCAGGTGGGTGGCTAGAACCTCTGCCGGTGCGACCAGCGTGGTACCTTGCAGCGCGGCATCATCCTGTGCGCTTTCGGGAATCCAGCGGGCGGGTGCTCCGTAAACGGGCTCGTGCACGTTTTCGCCACTGGGCAGATCGCGGTTTGACTCGGGATCAAGCGCCAGAACATGGTCCAGGCGCAGCACCGCTCGAGCCTGTTCTACGCCCTGAACGCGCACGATATACGTGCCCGCCGCAAGCGACGGTTCATCTGTCAGGCGGATTTCCGGCAGGATCAGACCAAAGAAGCTGGCCACATGGCGGCGCATGTTGTCAATCCGTGCATCAAGCCCGGTGCCTGGGTCAAGAACCATGTTCACAAGGTCGGGCGCAAATTCGACATGGATGTCATCGAGGTCAAGTATGTCACCAAGCGACTTCGTGGCGGGCATGATTTCGGCCTCAGGCTGAGGCGTTTCACCGGCGGCCGGTTTCTTGTTCCGAAAGAGCCATATTGACGTCCCTCCCAAGGCGACCCCGCCCAAGATAAACGGCAGGAACGGCAAACCGGGCACCAATGCGAACAGAACCATCAATAAGGCCACCGTGGCCATTGCCGTGGGGTGTCGTCCAAGCTGTGCCGTCAGCGCAATGTCCGTTGCACCCTGAGAGCCGCCCCGCGCCAAAAGCAACGCCGACGCTATTGAAATGATGACGGCCGGGATTTGTGTGACCAGACCATCGCCAACGGTGAGGATGGCGTAGGTTTCAAAGGCAGTTCCCAGCGGCATGCTGTGTACGACCACGCCCATGATCAGACCCATCACAAGGTTCAACAGCGTGATCAGCAGGCCGGCAATCGCATCGCCTTTGACAAATTTTGAAGCCCCGTCCAGCGACCCGAAAAAAGTGGTTTCCTGTTGTTCCCGCTCGCGGCGTTCCTTCGCCTCTTTGTGATCGATGGCCCCGGCGGACATGTCGCTGTCGATCGCCAAT
>JBCBTE010000145.1:0-6107 GCA_039818805.1 Pseudomonadota bacterium | reverse complement strand
CCGCGCCCCCTCGAAAAGGCGGACATTGGTCGACACCCGCACATCTTCCAAAAAAAGTGTCGCCGTGCCCTGACGTTCCGCCGATCGTTGACCTTCCGCCTGATAAACCAGCGCGTTGATCGTATCGATGAAATCCAGGTTGCGATTCAACAAGATACCTCCGACCAAAACGCCAAGACGTCCCGGCACGGGCACGTCCGTCGCGGTGTGTACGACCATGCCGCGGTCTTCGACCGTGCGGTCGCTGGGCACGGCGGCCTCGGTCTCGATCAAGGGCAGGCGTGCGCGCTGCTCCAACGCCGGGTCCACGGCGTGCAGGTCTTCGGCACTGAAAATGTCAATCTCGGTCGCACCTCCGCCCCTAACCGCTGCGGCAATTACGGGCCAGTTTTCGCCCGCTTTTTGAGCGGGGCCAAAGGGCATGTAGTACAGGAAATCCAGCGCCAGCGCGTCACGCTCGCGCGCCAGAAAGGTCGCGAACTGGTCGTTGGTCAGACCAGACGCATGAGCAAACCGCGACGATCTTGCCAACGCCTCTACATCATTACCCGTGGTGGTCAGGATTCGTTCCAGATACTGCTCTGCAATACGCAGATCGCTTTCCACGTTGGCTATCAACAGGTTGTCATAATTCGCAGCCCAACGGTTCACCGCCAGCCACAAAAGTAGCGGCATCAACACCACCAACGGCAGCAGCGCCAGTATGAGTAACCGCAAGCGAACAGACGTCATTTAAGCTTACCTCGTCTTCACGGGCAACTTTAGGTCAATGCGCGGCGTTGGTCTATCGCGCCGCCGATGCAAGCCTGTCTAAGGTTTTGTTTTCTGGCATGGTCTGCGCTAAGCAACGCAAAACGACAAGGCACGAGGGGCAATCACATGGCCGAACTTCTGACGATCGAAAACCTGGGTAATCTGCTGATGCTATGCTTTTTGCAAGCGGTACTCGGCTTTGACAACCTGCTGTACATCTCAATTGAGTCACAGCGCGCACCGGTGGCCCATCAAAAGGCGGTGCGTTACTGGGGTATTATCATCGCGGTCGCACTACGGGTCGTGCTGCTGTTCACGATGATCCAACTCATCGATGCGCTGGCCGAACCGTTCTACATCTTCGATTGGATAGGCGTCATCGAAGGTGGGGTGAACTTTGCCACCTGTGTGTTCATCGTCGGTGGTGTCTTTATCATTTACACCGCGGTGAAAGAAATCAGCCACATGTTGACGATCGAGCATCTGGACACGGACGTTGAGGGTAAGTCTGGCAAGTCTGCAACCCAAGTCGTGATGCTGATCGTGCTGATGAACCTGATCTTTTCCTTCGACTCGGTGCTGTCGGCATTGGCAATAACGGATGTTTTCCCGATCTTGGCCACGGCAATCATCTTGTCTGGGTTAGCGATGTTGTTGCTGGCGGACGGTGTCACCCGCTTTCTGGAAAAGAACCGGATGTACGAAGTGCTTGGTCTTTTCATTCTGCTGATCGTGGGGGTGGTGCTTCTCGGCGAGGCGGGACAAGCGGCGGCGCATGCGATGCATGACGATAACCTTGCGCTAAAGGTCTTTGGCTACGAAGTTATCCCGATGTCGAAAACCACCTTCTACTTCTCAGTTCTCGTGTTGGTCGCGGTCGAGATTATACAGTCGGGATACACCCGAAAACTGAACGCGGAACGTCGTACGCACTCCAAGCTATAGACGTCAAAAACCGATGACGCGCGGGTACAGGTCGCTGAGCCCGCGCGCCGAAACTTCCCCCTAGTATGCTGCGCCTGCATCGCCTAAGTTTGCGTGGTCCGACAAGACAATGGGAGCGTTATGTCCGGAACCGGCCTACAGAAACTGGCATTTGTTCTGCTTGTCATATTGATCCTCTACGTCTCGGCCGCGGGAGGCGTGTAATGGCGCAACGCTACGGTGGGAAGTACAGCCCCGAAGGATCACGCGATACGGGCCGCCCAGTGGATCGTGGCACCTATCAGGGCGCGCGCCGGACACAAGCCGGCGGCCGGGTCAACCTTTTGTTCATCGCACCGTTGCCCCTGATCTGGGCGGCGTTCACCACCGGGCCGATGGGCCTGGTCTTCAACCTGATAGCCCTTGGTTTGCTACTGTTGGCCGCGTGGTTGACCCGTGAGGGCATTCAGGCACAAGAGGCTTACGAGGTGCGCAAGGTGGCTCGCGCGCCGGGCTTTCCGCGCAAACTGACCGCGTCCGCGCTCACCGGTTTGGGGCTTGGCGTGGCGGGGTTTGCGGCCGGTGGCGGATTGGTTGCGCCGATCATTTACACCGTCGTCGGCGCGGCGTTGCATTCCTTTGCCTTTGGGCTTGATCCGATGCGCGACAAGGGCATGGAAGGCGTCGACAAGTTGCAGACAGATCGCGTTGCGCGTGTTGTCGACAAGGCCGAGGCACATCTGGCCGCCATGTCCGATGCGATCAAACGCGCCGGCGACCGGCAAGCAGAAGGACGACTGGAACGTTTCCAGCTTAGTGTGCGCGACATGTTGCGCACGGTCGAGGACGATCCTCGCGACCTGACGGCAGCGCGTAAGTACCTTGGTGTCTACCTGATGGGAGCCCGCGATGCGACGATCAAGTTTGCCGATATTTATGCTCGGTCCCGTGACGCAGATGCGCGCGCGGACTACATGATGCTGCTGACCGATCTGGAAGAGAATTTCGTGGCTAAAACGAAGAAACTTCTGGCCGACAACAACAGCGATCTTGAGATCGAAATCGGTGTGCTGCGCGACCGTTTGGCGCGCGAAGGCATCCGACTGGATGACACATAGACTTTAGGCAAGGGGGCATTTCAGATGTCAGAAGACGTACGTACCAAAGCTGAGGCCGCGCTGGCCGAAGTTGAACAAGTCAGCCAGGTCATTCTGCCCGAGCCGAAAGAGGCGGGTGCCATCGTTCCGCTTGCACAAGCCGATCCCGCGGAAAGCACCGAGATCCGCAAGCGCATGGACGAGATCGACATGGCCGACACCAATTCCATCGTCGTGTTCGGATCTGCCGCCCAAGCCGAATTGCAGGAGATTTCGCAATCCATGCTGCAGGGTGTGCGCAACAAGGATGTTGGGCCTGCAGGCAATTCGCTGCGCAACATCGTCACCACCATCCGCGGTTTTTCGGTGTCTGAATTGGATGTCCGCCGCGAGCGCACGTGGTGGGAAAAACTGTTGGGCAAGGCGGCACCTTTTGCCCAGTTCACAGCGAAGTTCGAGAATGTGCAGGGACAGATCGACAAGATAACGGATGATCTTCTTGGTCACGAACACACATTGTTGAAAGACATCAAGTCGCTTGATCTGCTCTATGAAAAGACACTGCAGTTCTATGACGAACTGGCACTTTACATTGCAGCCGGCGAGGAAAAATTGAAACAGCTTGATGAGACAGACATCCCGGCAAAGGAGGCCGAGGTGCAGGCCGCGCCCGAGGACGATCAGGTGATGAAAGCGCAGGAACTGCGCGATCTGCGCGCCGCGCGTGATGATTTGGAGCGTCGCGTGCATGACCTGAAACTGACCCGGCAGGTGACGATGCAGTCGCTTCCGTCGATCCGTTTGGTCCAGGAAAACGACAAGAGTCTCGTGACCAAGATAAACTCCACCTTGGTGAACACGGTGCCACTCTGGGAGACGCAGCTGGCGCAGGCCGTCACGATCCAACGCAGTGCCGAGGCGGCGGCGGCGGTACGTGATGCAAATGACCTGACAAACGAGCTTTTGACCTCGAATGCGAAAAACCTGCGTGACGCGAACAAGATGATCCGAGAAGAAATGGAGCGTGGCGTTTTTGATATCGAGGCTGTGAAGCAGGCCAACGCCGACTTGATCGGAACCATCGAGGAAAGCTTGCAGATTGCCGATGAAGGCAAGGCGCGCCGAGCCGCCGCCGAGCAGGAGCTTCAGAAAATGGAGAAAGACCTGCGCGACACGCTGGCCTCGGCCAAGGCGCGGGGTGATGGGGTTGGCGACACCACCGGCACCGCCGTGCCCAGCTGATAGGGCAGGGCGGGTTGCTACGTATTAAACGGTCAAAACTGTTGGCGTTTTTTCTGGCTGGTGCGTTTGCCCTAGCCAGTTGCGATGTCCCGTCCCAGGTCGCGCCGTCGGCCAAACCTCAGGCGCGCCCTTCGGGCCTTGTACCACCCCGGGCGGCGCCAAAAGGACCATCCGCCTCTAGCCTTGCTTTGACGAAATACTACAAACGGCTTGAAAACGACCAACTGACTTTGGGTCTGCTTCGGACCGGCGGTGGCGGGCCGGACACGCCCTTCACCGAATCTGATTTGAAACGCAACTTTGTGCGTATCGCATTCTTTGACGAATATCAGCGTGACCAGGGTCTTTTGCCGTCGCAGTCGGGGCCAAATACCTTGAAGAAATGGTTGGTTCCGATCCGCGTAGGAATAGAATTCGGGGCGAACGTGCCTGCCGAAACACATGCCCGTGACACCGCCGATGTAAAAAAGTACGTTAGTCGGCTGGCGCGGATCACCGGCCACCCGATCACCGTGACAAACAATAATCCAAACTTCGTTGTGATGTTTATGAGCAATGACGATGCAGCCCAAGCGCGACAGATTGCTTTGGAAAAAATTCCGTCGATTGCCAAATCGAACCTGGTTTTCTTCAACAACCTGCCACGGTCCTTGGAGTGTTTTGTCGTCGCGGCGGGTTTTGAAAACGAGTATGAGTGGCGTACGGCGGTTGCATTGATCCGGTCCGAATTGGCCGATTTGCAGCGCTTGTCATGTATTCACGAAGAGCTGGCGCAGGGCTTGGGCCTTGCCAATGACAGCCCAAACGCGCGGCCATCTATCTTCAATGACGATGACGAATTTGCCCTGCTGACGACACATGACGAAGAACTGTTGCGTTTGTTGTATAATCCCGCCTTGCGCGCGGGCATGAGCCTCGACGAAGCTCGGCCGATAATCTCGCGCATCCTGTCGGCACGTTTCGGCCCAAGTTGACCCAAAGGAGAGCTACACGATGGGTATTTTCGACTTTCTTTCAGGCGAATTCATCGACGTCATCCACTGGGTCGATGATACGCGCGACACCATGGTGTGGCGGTTCGAGCGTGAGGGCCACGAGATCAAATACGGTGCCAAGCTGACCGTGCGTGAAGGACAGGCAGCGGTCTTTGTCCATGAAGGCCAGCTTGCTGATGTGTTCACGCCTGGGCTCTACATGCTTGAGACCAACAATATGCCCATTATGACCACGCTGCAGCACTGGGATCATGGCTTCAAAAGCCCGTTCAAGTCCGAGATTTACTTCATTTCCACCACGCGTTTCACCGACCTTAAGTGGGGCACGAAGAACCCGATCATGCTGCGCGACCCAGAGTTCGGTCCGACCCGTCTGCGGGCATTTGGCACATACAGCGTGCGGGTCACGGACCCGGCAAGGTTTCTGACCGAAATCGTCGGCACGGATGGCGAATTTACGATGGATGAAATCAGCTATCAGATCCGCAACATCATCGTGCAATCCTTTTCGCGCATTATCGCGGGAAGTGGCATTCCGGTGCTGGATATGGCCGCAAACACGGCCGATCTGGGTAAACTGGTCGCCGCCGAGATTTCGTCGGTCGTGGCCGAGTACGGTCTGACGATCCCCGAGTTTTACATCGAGAACATCTCGCTACCGCCAGCAGTGGAAGAGGCGCTGGACAAGCGCACGTCGATGGGGCTGGCCGGTGATCTGGGTAAGTTCACGCAGTATTCTGCCGCAGAAGCGATGACTGCGGCCGCGAAGAACCCCAACGGAGGTGGCGGCATGGGCGCGGGTCTTGGTGCCGGGCTTGGCATGGCGATGGCGGGCCAGATGGCTTCGCAAACCGGGCCATGGGGGGCACAACAGGCAACGTCCCCAGCTGCGCCACCGCCCCCACCGCCGATCGAGCATGTCTGGCACATCGCAGAAGACGGCAAAACGCATGGACCCTATTCCAAGGCCGCCCTCGGTCGGATGGCAGCTGAGGGAAAATTGACCCGCGACAGCCACGTTTGGACCGCGGGACAAGATGGTTGGATGCAGGCCGAAGACGTGCAGGAACTGGCTCAGCTGTTCACCATCCTGCCC
>JBCBTE010000144.1:0-6156 GCA_039818805.1 Pseudomonadota bacterium | reverse complement strand
CGTCGTGGTGGTCTTGCCCTCACCGGCAGGCGTCGGGTTGATCGCGGTCACCAGGATCAGCTTGCCATTTTGATGGCCCTGAACCGAGTTGATATACTCTTGGCTGACCTTCGCCTTGTCGTGACCATAAGGCAGCAAATGCTCGCTGGGGATACCCAGCGTGTCACCAACCTCCCCAATCGGCCTCTTGTCCGCTTCGCGCGCAATCTCAATGTCAGACTTGTAGCTCATGGTGACTCCCCTAGTGGCCGCGCACGGCGATGTGTTTCCGGCATAGGGATACAAAGTAGGCAGTCGTATACAGATCAGGAATCCGACATATCCCGTCTCTGATGCGGCGGACGGTCGCGGTTTTGTTTCATATCGGAAACAGGCCCCGCCGTTTGCCGGCCTTATCCGGCCTTGCCGGTCAGCGTGTTCGCGTGATGCACCCACGGGCGTTGGTCGGGGACATGCAGACGCAAAACATCGCCCAAGGCCAGAGGACCGGGGCGTTCCACCCATGCCGTGACGCCGCGTCGATGCTCGGCCGCGGGTTTGAACAGTTTTCCGACGCCCGGGTGATCTTTCTCGACTTCCTTGCCGGGCCAGATGCAGGGGCGGTTTTCCATATCCACGACCAGAGTAGTGCCCGTCTCTGATTGCAGGCGCGAAGATGGTGGTATGTGGGTGAAATCGTCGATCCCCTCAACGACAATGGACGCACCCAGCCATTCCGGGTTAAAAGCCTCAAGTCCAACCTGCGCGGCGATAGCGGCGATTTCCTCTGCCGAGACGACCGAGAACTGGCGAACATTGGCGATCTCGGTGCCCTCGGGGTGCTGGCTTCTGACCCGCACGCAGGCGGCGCGCGTGCGTCCGCCGTGCAATTCACCCGGCGCCCCGTCCCACGTCAAATCAACCGATTGCAAGGGTTTGGAGCGAATGCCATCCGTCTGATCTTCGACAAATCCCAGCCATGTGACGCGGGCATAAAATTCGGTTGGGTTCAACGCGGGCATCAGACCTCTCCTTCACGTTATCACACCATTTCGGGCGTAAAGGCACAGGTCAAATGACAAAATATGAAACGATGTATCAAAACGCTTTCAAACCGCGGCGAAAAACACCCGGTCTCGTGACTCTGCAGCACAGCGGTGGCCTAGAGAAGTTCTGCAATCGGTGGGATTTTCTTCCATTCAGGCGTCGGCTGCGCCTGACCCTCCTTGGGAATATGGCGCGACGGCGCAGTCATCTGCATGTCGGGTACGTATCGGGGGCAGTTCGGATAGATGTGGTCCACGTTGACCTCAACGATGCTTTGAGCACCTGGATAGCATGAGAGAGCCGGATGATTGTCATGTACGCTTGCCCGACCATTGATACGCACGCGCAAATAAAGCGCTCCTTGCCCCTCTTCGGCGCCGAAGGTCATGAAAAGCAGCCCAACATTCGGATTCTCGATGATGTTGCCCAATGATTTGTACATCCGGTTTCCGTCGTAATCCGGGAATATCAGCTGGCTTGGCCCTGTCACGCGAACGAAGCCCGGCGCACCCCCCTTGAAGGAACAATCCGTGACGTCGTTTGCAGACGTCGCCAGGAAAAAGAACGGGCACGCTTGAATGAAACCCTTGAAGTCTTCCGAGATTTCAGAGGATTCAATCAGATCGACAATGCGGTTGGCAACCGCCCGCCCTCCGTGTTGATCTTGAAGTCTTCGGTTTCCACCGTGAAACATAGCCATGTCCGGGTACCTTTGGTCGTTGAAGATGCGACGTGTCGAGACTGGTGCGGAATGCTAGCAAGCGTAGTCCGTGCTGTGAACCAACCGTAAGGTATCGGATTTGGGGACATTCGCCGCTTTGACCTCTGACACGACATCCGTGCCAGAGGTCAGTTTCGAAGTCCGAAGTTACACGGAAAGCGTGAAGAACATCCGCCGGAACGGAAAAAGAACCGAGCCATCGCCGCGCACCGGATAGGCCGCGTGCATTGCCTCTTCGTAGCGCTTGATCAGTGCTGTTCTTTCGTCGTCGCCCAGTGCTTGCAACACTGGACGGGCGTAGGTGCTTTCTGTGAAGCGGCGCACAGGGTGGCTACCGGGTTCCGCAACAAGACGCTGATAATACTCCGTTTCCCACAAACGGAACTGTCCGTAACCGGACAAAAGCTCTTCGTATTTTACCGGGGCCATGACGCCAGGCGTGCCCATCTTTTCAACCCGACCGGGAAACATTTCCTCCACCAGGCCAAGCCAGACCCGGTGCGACGGCGCCTTGTTCTGGTGCGGCATTTGGATCGCCAGGGTACTTCCTTTGCCCAGCAACCGGACCAGCCGAGGCATCAGCTGTTCGTGGTTCCCCACCCAATGCAGGGCTGCGTTGGAAAAGATAAGACCCGGCGTGCGCGAGGGATTCCATTCGGCGATATCGGCCTGGCTGACACTGTCATACCCCTTTGCCGCCCGGGCCTTGCCCAGCATGGACGGGCTGGCATCTACCCCAATCACCTTGCGCCCTCCGGCCCGCGCCTTCAGCGCCTCGCCCAATGCGCCGTTACCACAGCCAAGGTCATATATATCACCCGTACCCATGCGGCTGATGGCGTTGATCAGGTCCAGCCCGGGGCGCAGTCGTAAATCGTGGAACCGGGCATAGGCGCCCGGGTTCCAGTCTGTCTTGGCTTGTGGTGTCGTCACGCTGTGGGTTCTGGCTCCATCCCGCCGTCACCGCCTGGTGCGGCCTTGGGTTTGGTTTTGGGAATGGCCGTCAGGGACGGTTTCTTCTCGTCGGTATCCGGCGCGCTGCCTTCATCGTCGTCTGACTCGGGCGGCTCGCCCTTGATCACACGCTCGATCTCCTCTCCTGTCAGCGTCTCGTACTCCAAAAGACCTTGCGCCAGACGTTCCCAATCTTCTTTGCGCTCTTCGAGGATCTTGTAAGCCGTGGCATAGGCTTCGTCGATGAAGCGTTTGACTTCTTCCTCGATCATCTCCTTTGTGGCGGCCGAGATCGAAAAACCCCCGGCACCGTTGCCCATATAGCCTTCATGCGCTTGCTGGTAGTCGATATTGCCCACCTTGTCGGACATGCCCCACCGTAGCACCATCGCACGGGCCAACCCACTGGCCTGCTGGATGTCGCCCGCGGGACCGTTGGAGACGTCATCCTCGCCGTATTTCAGGACTTCCGCAGCCTTGCCTGCCATCGTCATGGCCAGCTTCTCTTCGCATTCGGCCCGGTGCCAGTTCAGGCGGTCGATCTCGGGCAGGCTGACAACCATCCCCAACGCGCCGCCGCGTGGAATGATCGTTGCCTTGTAGACCGGGTCGCACTTCGGCAGCGTCAGGCCAACGATGGCATGGCCCGCCTCGTGATACGCGGTCTTTTCTTTCTGATCAGCCGTCAGAACCATCGAGCGTCTTTCGGCCCCCATCATGACCTTGTCCTTGGCCTGTTCGAAGTCTTCCATGGCCACAAACCGGCGTCCCACCCGGGCCGCCATCAACGCGGCTTCGTTCACGAGATTCGCCAGATCGGCGCCGGAAAACCCGGGCGTACCGCGCGCAATGATGCGCAAATCCACATCCGGACCCAGTGGCGTCTTTCGTGCATGCACGCCCAAGATCTTCTCACGGCCCTTGATATCGGGGTTCGGAACAGTGACCTGACGGTCAAACCGGCCCGGACGCAACAGCGCGGGGTCAAGAACATCCTTGCGGTTCGTGGCCGCGATGATGATCACGCCCTCATTGGCCTCGAACCCATCCATTTCCACGAGAAGCTGGTTCAGCGTCTGCTCGCGCTCATCGTTGCCGCCACCATAGCCGGCGCCACGATGACGGCCCACGGCGTCAATCTCGTCGATGAAAACAATACACGGCGCGTTTTTCTTGGCCTGTTCGAACATGTCCCGGACGCGGCTTGCGCCCACACCGACAAACATTTCCACGAAATCCGAGCCTGAAATGGTGAAAAACGGCACGCCTGCCTCACCCGCAATCGCGCGGGCCAGCAGGGTTTTACCTGTGCCCGGAGGTCCCACAAGCAACGCGCCCTTGGGAATCTTGCCGCCCAGGCGGCTGAATTTCTGCGGGTTGCGCAGGAATTCCACGATCTCTTCCAGCTCTTCCTTGGCTTCGTCGATACCCGCCACGTCGTCAAATGTGACTCGCCCGTGCTTTTCGGTCAGCAGCTTGGCCCGGCTTTTGCCAAAACCCATGGCGCCACCTTTGCCGCCACCCTGCATGCGGTTCATGAAGTAAATCCAAACACCGATGAGCAGCACAAATGGCAGCAGCGTTATGATGAAGCTCTGGAAACCGGATTGTTCCTGAGATTCCGCCGCGACCGGAATATCCTGTTCAATCAGAAGGTTGGTGACTTCGGCGTCCTCGGGCTTGACGGTGACGTAGTTGTTGCCGTCGTTTCCGCGGAAGCGCACTGTCTCGCCGTCCAGCGTCACTTGTGCCACTTCGCCGCCCTCAACGGCTTCGACGAACTCCGAATACGGGATCGTCTGGCTTTGCAATGTGTTGCCGGATCCGTTGAACAAGTTGAACAGCGCCAAAATCAACAGGAACAGGACCAGCCAGAATGCGATGTTTCTCGCGTTGCCCAAGGGGTGTCTCCTCACGTGATAACCGGCCTGTGTCTAGCACAAGGCCTTTGTTCAATAAATAGAGATCATCGCGCGATCTTCAATGCGAGAGTATCGCAGCGAAAAACATGTCTTCGTCACGCGTAAGCGTTGCAGTCCAGCCATTTCCGAGACCGGCAAGCGGGGCCGCGACCAAATGCCCGTCTCGCCAGATCGCCGGGCTGGCCGTCAAAGTGGCCATGGGAAGACCGGTTTCGGCGCGGTTCGGACATTCCAAAAGCCCCGCCTCGCCCAGGCAGGTGACATAGGCCCCGGTAGGCCAAGGCCCGGTCATGCGCCAGCGACCGTCCCACACTTCATTGGTAGTGACGCGCAAGCCTGCCACGGCCTGCATCTCGCGGGTAAAACGTAAGGTGTCCGGCGACACGCTTAGAACACAGCCCTGCAGGGTCATGCCCGTGCCTCCACGAATGGATTCCAGCATCAAATCCACGGCCTTTCCGCGCGCGGGATACACCGCACCACCGATCCATTTGAGCACTTCCTGGACAAGACGGCGGGTGATGTCGCGGGGCAATGTACGAAAGCCCTTGCGATCAATCAGGATGTCGCCCCGGTCAATCGTCACATGCGTCCGGGCCGCCAGGAAAACATACCAGTAAAGCGTCGTACGCACGTCAGACATATGCCCCGCAACGTTGCACAACGTGCGCGGCGTGAGACCCAGTTCTGCCAAGGTATCCAAAGCTGCCCGCGCACGCGCGCGCTCGAACGCGTGATCAGTGTTTGTAGGATCATCGACCCATGCGATGCCCCGCGCCCGAAGAACGGCGCGCAACTCGTTGCGCGAGACGTCCAGAAGAGGGCGGCGAAACTCAATCTCGCCGTGACGCCAAGTGGATGCCATGGCTGCAAGCCCGTCGACACCCGCCTCGCGCGCCAGCCGCATCAGGAACGTCTCGGCCTGATCGTTAAGCGTATGCGCGACCGCGACCTGCTTAAGCCCCCGGGTTTGCGCCCAATCGGCGATCAATCCGTAACGCGCCTTGCGCGCCTCATCTGGCAGGTTGCCCGTGCCGTCCCAGCCGGACCAGGACAGAACATCGTGCGAGATACCCAATTGGCGGCAGATACCCGCCACGTGCTCTGCTTCGGATACCGCTTCGGGCCGCAGGCCATGATCAACAGTCACCGCCCTAGGTTTGGGCCCATCCCGCGCGGCCCAGTCTGAAAGAAGCACCAAAAGACCCAGAGAGTCGCTGCCGCCCGACACCGCGACACCCAATTCGGTGAGACGGATTTTGGCGAATTGACCGGTCAGCCGATCAAGCAGCGACGCCAGCGGGTTTGTCACGAACAGCCGAGGTTTTGCATTGCAGAAACGGCCTGGGGAGCGGCTTGGGACTGTGGAAAACGAACGCCAACCTCACCGAGTGTGACGCACGCCTCGTTGGTTTGCCCCAGTCGACCCAACGACCGCCCCAGCAAAAAAAGCGCATCGGGGGCTTGCGGGCCTTCGGGGGCCGCGCTGAACGTATCCAGATAGGCTCGTGCGGCACCGGTCACATCATTGGC
>JBCBTE010000143.1:0-6439 GCA_039818805.1 Pseudomonadota bacterium | reverse complement strand
CGCAAGACTGGGCCGCACAGAGGCAAGCATAACCCCCGCGTCCGGATATCGAACGTCCGCCCCGATCCCGTTGGCCATGTCGTGCCACAGGTTGCCAACGGTCTCTTCCGGTTCCATGAGGTCAAGCAGTCGCATGGCCTTATCCGTAAATCGTCGCAACCAGATCGCGCAGGGATTGCTGCACGTCGGGTTCATCGCTGAGCGGTTCAATCACTGCCGCCTCAAGGGCCGCAGTCACACCCATGCCGCCTGCCATCAAAGTGGCCGCATAGATGAGCAGACGGGTTGAAACGCCTTCCTCAAGGTCCATCCCCGACAGGTTGCGGATATGCCCCGCAAGCCGGACCAACGGGGCAACGCGCCCCGCTTCCAACCCGCTTTCGCGGGATACGACGTTGATTTCGGTCTCAGCTGCGGGGAAGTCGAAGGAAATCGACAAGAACCGCTGCCGCGTCGATGGTTTCAACCGCTTGAGCACATTCTGATAGCCGGGGTTATAGCTGGCGACCAGCATGAACCCCTTGGGTGCAGCCAATTCTTCGCCGGTGCGGTCAATCATCAGCGTGCGCCGGGTGTCCGTCAGCGGGTGCAGGACGACGGTGACGTCCTTGCGGGCCTCGACGACTTCATCAAGATAACAGATGCCGCCCTCGCGCACCGCGCGTGTCAATGGGCCATCGACCCAGACGGTTTCGCCGCCTTTCAGCAGATAACGCCCGATCAGGTCAGCGGCTGATAGATCATCATGGCAGGCCACGGTATACAGCGGCTTGCCCAGTTTTGCGGCCATATGTTCGACAAAGCGGGTTTTGCCGCAGCCGGTCGGCCCCTTCAGAAGAAGGGGCAAACCGTGGTCATAGGCCGTCTCGAACAGGTCGCACTCGCTGCCCGTTGTCTGATAAAACGGCAAGGTCGGGGTTGTGATCATGTTCATTGTCTATTCCCCCGGAACTTGCGCGGCTGGACCGGGTGCGATGATTTCATCCTTGCGCACCACCATCATCGAATAAATGAACAACAGCGCGCCAAGCACCACCGCCACGCCAGCGCCAAAGCGCATCATGTAGAAGATCGCCAGATCGTCCTGCACCTGCATGAAGTAGTCACCCAAAACCCGCTGCATGTGGGTTTGAATGGTGCCCGCAAAGGTTAGCACGAAGGTCATGAACGCCATGCCACCTGTCATCAGCCAGAAAGACGCCATGTTCAGCACTTGGTTATAAGGCGCGCGTTCACGCAGCATTGGCATCGCATAGGTAAAGACGGCAAGGTTCAGCGCGACGTAGGCCCCATAAAACGCAAGGTGGCCGTGGGCTGCAGTGATCTGCGTGCCGTGGCTGTAGAAATTCACGCCATGCAACGTGTGCAGGAAACCCCAGACGCCAGCGCCGAAAAAGGCGACCGTGCTGGACCCCAGCGACCACAAGAGGGCGGCTTTGTTGGGGTGGTTCTTGCGCCCTTTCCAGACCATGACAAAGGCGAATGACATCATCAGGAAAAACGGGATCACCTCAAACGTTGAAAAGATCGACCCGATCCATTGCCAATAGCCGGGCAAGCCAATCCAATAGAAGTGGTGGCCAGTGCCAAGGATGCCGCTGAACAGGGCGGTGGCGACGATGATGTAGAGCCATTTTTCAACAACCTCGCGGTCCACACCTGTCAGTTTGAGCAGCAGGAAGGCAAGGATTGCAGCCATGACCAGTTCCCATGTCGCTTCGACCCACAGGTGCACAACGAACCACCAGTACATTTTGTCAAGGCTGAGGTTGTCAGGATTGATGAAGGCGAAAACCCAAAGCAGCGACAGCAACCAAAGGCCCATCAAAAGAACATTGGTGATCGCCGTTTTCTTACCTGCTAGAACAGTCATCGAGATGTTGAGCAAGAAGATCAGCGCTGCCACGAGAATCCCGAATTTGACCCAAAGCGGCTGTTCGAGAAACTCGCGCCCACCGTGAATACCGACAAGGTATGATCCGACCGCGCCCAAGGTGCCGATCAATAGAATGATCAACTGGATGTAGGCTAGTTTGGGCGACCAGATTTCACGCTCTGACTCCTCGGGGATCAGGAAATAGGCGGCCCCAAAAAAGCCCAAGAGCAACCAGACGATCAGCGCGTTGGTGTGGATCATCCGAATAATATTGAACGGCAACAATTCGGACAGGAAATTGGGCGAGACATAGATCCACCCGGCAATCAGCCCCCCTAATACCTGAATGCCAAACAGCGCCATCGCCGCAAGGAAGTACCAGTAGGCCACTTTTTGTGATTGATATTTCATAGTTTCACCTCCTTAACCGGCGTCATTGGGCGGCCAGCCCTGCGTGTCTGTTTGATCGGCCCACCGTAAAAACTCGGCCAGCCCGCGGACATCTTCATCCGTCAGGTCATAGGCTGGCATTTGGCGGCGGCCTTCGATGCCGCTGGGTTGGCTGTCAATCCAGCCGCGCAGCATCTCGAATGCGTCCTCGGGGCTGTCCTGGACACCCCAGCGGGTCATCACGTTGCCGACCTCGGGGGCGAAATACGCGCCTTCACCATGCAGGCTGTGACAGTTGATGCAGGAATTCTCTTCCCAGATGTGTTTGCCATGGATGACGGCATCAGACAGCGGCATGCCAGCGGTCGAAACCTCGACCACGTATTTATGTGAATGAACGGTCATCCCCACAAAGATCACGACGAAAAAGATCGAGCCTCCGTAGAAGATGTTGCGCGCCCGGGATTTGGTTAGAAACTCAGCCATATTACGGCCTCCTGATATGCGGGATGGCCGATCTCTAGCGCGGTCAAGCGGCAGGGAATTTGTGCTAGCGCAACGTTCTGATCTTTCAGGCGGGTAATGTGATCAGTGAAAGGAGGAGCGCATGACCGCTTTGAAACTTGATGATCCGGACCTGCCCTTGTCAGACTTGATGACGCAATGGCCACAAACCGTGCCCGTCTTCTTGCGTCACAAGATGCTCTGCGTTGGTTGCCTGATCAGCCCGTTCCACACCATCGTGGATGCCTGTGCAGAGTATCATCTGGATCTGGACGCAATCGTGGCTGAACTGACGCAGGCAGTTGAGGTCTGACCTCAGATCTGGCTGAGCACGACAAGAGCGTGCGGATCACAGACCTTGATCCGCTTGCGCTTGCTTTGCACCATGCCTTGCTTTTCCCACGCGCTCAGTAAGCGGCTGACCGTGTGCAACGTGGTGGCGGTGAGTTCCGATAAATCCTGACGTGTGATCGGGAAATCAATCTCGATCCCGTCCGAAACCTTCCGTCCCGTCTGGTTGATCAAACGCAGGAGCGCATTTGCGACGCGCTGTTCAACCTGCTGCGTTGCCATCTCGACAATGCGGTTGTTCATCTCGCTCACGCGATCACCAACTGTCTTGTAGGTTTCTGTCGCAAAGCCATCGTAGTCGGCGACAAACCCGTCCCACAAATGCATCGGCCAGCTGAGCGCGAGAGATTCTGTCGCTGTCATTGCGGTTGCGGGGTAGGACGCTTTTCCAATAGCCTTAGCGATGCCCAGCAATTGACCGGCCGGAATATGCAGCGCGGTCACCTGTTCACCTGTCGACGTGATGCGCACCACGCGCACATACCCATCAAGCAGCATATAGAACCGCTCGGCCGGGGCGCCCTCGTCAAAGATCGCGATCCCTGCATCGTACCGCCGCGATGTCGCCTGATCGAGGATCACGCGAATTTGCCGCCGGTCCAATCTGGAAAACGGGGGCAAATGCGAAAGCAGGCTTTCGTCCAGCCGGGGCAGGGTGGATTTGGCAAGGGGTTTGTCCATCGCAATCCTCCTGCCACATAAGCATTGCGCATGCAAAAGGTGAATTCCGACATTTCGCGGAGTTCTTTGCGTCAGCGCAAAGTTTGCTGCAACGCAGCAGGTAAACTTGGATTAACACCGAACGTGATCTGAAAGGAAAAGAAGATGATCCGCAAACTTACCGCAGGCTTGGCGATGGCCGCCCTTCTGGGCAGTGCCGCCTTTGCCGAAACCATCGAAGTGCAGATGCTGAACGAGGGCACTGATGGCGAACGCATGGTGTTTGAACCGGCCTTTGTTCAGGCAGCAGCCGGAGACACCATCCGCTTTGTCGCCACTGACAAAGGACATAACGCGGAGATTAACGACGGCATGCTTCCCGAGGGAGCCGATGCCTTTACCGGCCGCATCAACGAAGAGATCGAAGTCACCCTAGATGTCGAAGGCGTCTATGGCGTGATCTGCAAACCGCATTTTGCCATGGGCATGGTGATGACGATCGCCGTTGGCGACGTCGACGTCCCTGAAGGGTATCTCGAAGGACGCATTCCGCGCAAAGCCAAGGAGCGCTTTGAAGCGCAGCTTGCCAGTTTCTAAGCAAAATTTGTGCGGGGCGCTGACGCTTTGCACCAAACCAACCTTTTGGAGGGACCAATGACAAAATTCATCAATCCAGGCCTGACACAAACCAGCCGCCGCAATGTCCTACGCGGCTCGGTTCTGGCTGGCGCTGCAGCAATGACAGGTGCCGGTGCGCTGGCACATCAACGCCGCAGCCCTTTGCCGCGCATGCAACCACCCGCAGCCCGCTTCATAGAGGCGGAAGCCCAAGCACAGGTACAGGCTGAACCTGCCGATCTGTCCGGCTACACACGGGTCAAGCAAGAGCTGGTTGCACCCCCCTTTGCACCCGCACATGAGCAGGTGGCGACAGGCGGGCCAAAGATCATCGAAGTCTTTATGGAGACAACTGAAAAGCTGATGGTCGTGGACGAAGACACAGGTGCAAGCATCTGGGCCTTGACCTATAACGGCTCGGTTCCAGGTCCGCTGATCATCTGCCACGAAGGCGATATGGTCGAACTGACACTGCGCAACCCCGTCGACAGCGTGATGGAGCATAACATCGACTTTCACGCCTCAACCGGCGCGTTGGGCGGTGGTGGTCTGACCCACGTCTTTCCCGGCGAAGAAACCGTCTTGCGCTGGAAAGCGACCAAGCCGGGCTGCTTTACCTATCACTGCGCCCCCGGTGGCGCGATGATCCCCTATCACGTCACACACGGCATGAATGGTGCGGTCATGGTGCTGCCCCGCGATGGCCTGAAAGACGCCGAAGGCAACCCGCTGCGCTATGACAGCATCGCCTATATCGGTGAGCAGGATTACTATCTGCCCAAAGACGAATTTGGTGATTTCCTGCAGTACGAAGTCGCAGGCGATGACTATGCCGACAGCCTTGATGCGATGCGGACACTGACACCGACACACTGCGTCTTTAACGGTGCCGTGGGTGCGTTGACCGGTGAAAATGCGTTGCAGGCCAAAGTGGGTGAAACCGTCCTGATGATCCACAATCAAGCCAACCGCGACAGCCGCCCACACCTGATCGGTGGGCATGGCGATTACGTTTGGGAGACATCGTTCAGCGATCCACCTCTAAGAGGACTTGAAACATGGTTCGTACGCGGCGGCACAGCAATGGCTGCGATGTACACCTTCGAGCAGCCGGGCGTTTACGCCTACGTGAACCACAACCTGATCGAGGCCACATTGCTTGGGGCTGCGGCACACTTTGTTGTCGAAGGCGGCTGGAACAATGCCCTGATGGAACAGGTGGTCGCACCACGTACGTTTGAAACCTAGGAGGAGAGAATAGATGAAACCCGCCGTTGCCAGTCACATCAAAAGCATCCTTGCTGGATGTGTTGTGTTGGCGGCGGCAACATTGATCGGGGCCGCAACCCTCCTGCGCGGCCCCGATCTGCCGTTTGAAGTTGTAATGGCCGACGCGCCTGTGCAGATGCCCGACGGTGCGAAGTTCTACGTACAGAAATACGAAGTCAGCATCGCGGAATGGAACGCCTGCCACGACGCAGGGGCCTGCAGCATCGCATTGCGCACACCCGGCAACCGGTCAGCCGCAGAGATGCCCGCGACCGGGCTGTCTTTTGTTGATGTGTCGGAGTACCTTCACTGGATCAATGACGGCGCCGATGTCACCTATCGCCTACCCACTCTGATGGAGTGGGAATATATGGCCGCCGAGGTGCTGCCAGAGGCCCCCGACCCGATCTTCACCGACCCTGAACTGACCTGGGCCTCGGCCTATCTGATGGAGCCGCAAACCAAACGGACACTTCGCCCACGCGGATCGTTTGATACAACATCAGCAGGCATCGTCGACCTGAACGGCAGCGTTTGGGAATGGACCATGGACTGCTATGCGGGGGCCGCCGAAGGACAGATCACACCCGACCGCTGCCCCGCGTTCTTTGTGGGTGGGGAACACGTTGCGGCAATGTCGTTTCTAGTGCGTGATCCGGCCCGCGGGGGCTGTGCAGTAGGCACGCCGCCCGCTCATTTGGGTATGCGGTTGGTGACGGATAACATGTTTGAATAGGCATATTCGAACTACAAGACTGTTCGTGCCATGCA
>JBCBTE010000142.1:0-6830 GCA_039818805.1 Pseudomonadota bacterium | reverse complement strand
CCGCTTCCCGGAGCTGTCCCAAAGATAGATGCCTTCCCCGGTGTTCACGCGCATGTATTCATCTTGTCGCCATCCATCGACACCGGCCCAAGGGTGCAGATGATGATCACGGTCCCAGGTTGTCAGGTCGGTGTCTGTCGGGGTGTTCGGCGTTGACATGGGATGTTCCGTTTGCGGTTTGATCACGCCCGCACATGCCATGGCGCGAAGGCCATGCACGGATCGTTCGCGGCGTTGGATATGCGCGTAACCTAGCGGCGAAAATTTCCACTGTAAAGTTTTTTTGAGCGCTCAAATAAATTTTTTTGCTGACCTGATTGCGATCATGTGCCAAAACAACAACAAAGCAGCGGAGGACAGCAGCCTATGACCGAACTTGCGCAGAAACAGAAAAAGCCGCGCAAAGAGCGTAAACAGAATGCAGACATGCGTCGGCGGCAGCTATTGGATGCGGCGCGGCGGTCAATACTGAACCACGGGCTTGCAAAGACCACGCTGGCCACGGTGGCCGATGAGGCCGGGCTGTCACAGGGCGTGGCGGTGTTTTACTTCAAATCCAAGGGCGGGCTTCTGTCCGAAACCCTGCGCGACATCTATCAGGGCTACGAAGCGCTTTGGACTGCAGCGCTTGACGGCGCAGGCGATGACCCCAAGGCAAAGCTGGCCGCCCTGCTGCGATCGGATTTCTGCGAAGAGGCCTGCGGGCCGGATGTTCTGCCGCTTTGGTTCGCGTTTTGGGGCGAACTGCGCTTCGCCGAAGATTACGACGCGATTGCCGAAGACTTTGACCGACGTCGACACGAAGCGCTGTTGGCATTGTGGTCAGAACTGTTGCCGCAGGCGGACACACAGGAAGTGTCGCGGATCACCGAATGGATGGAGACGCTGACCGACGGATATTGGCAAAGCTTGCACCTGTCACCGCAGGAGTACGACCGGACCGAGGTTCTGGCAGCGACGAAGGCGTGTCTGGCACGATTGGTTCCGGGGGTGTTTGACGCCTGAAGCGCGACGTCAGATGCCCAACTTGTCCAGCAGCCGCAACCGTAGAATTTCCGCCTCGACCATGGTTTCGCGGGCAAACGAAAATGGCAGGGGTTTGATCGAGGTGACCGGAAAATCGAGGTCATTCGCATGCGCGCCGTTTGCCCATTTGGCCAGAACGCGGCCCATGGCCGTGGCGATGGCCACGCCCCGGCCATTGTAGCCAAGTCCAGCCTTCAGCCCGGGTGTGATTTCATGCAGGTGCGCATAGTGGTCGCGCGTCAGGGCCACGAAGCCGCCCCAAGCATGTTCCCACTGTGTGTCGGCCAGTTGCGGGAAGAAGTCTTGGCTGACCTCCTTCAGGCGTTCAAGCTGACGCTGCGTGGACGTATCATTGTACGTACCCCGTCCGCCCATGAGAAAGCGGCCATGCGCATCCAGCCGGAAATAGAGCAAGAGGCGGCGCGCATCTGAAAGCGCGTGCAGACCGGGTAGGATCGAGGCGCGGATATTGTCCGACAACGGTGCCGTGGCCACCTGAACAGAGCGTACAGGCAGCACTGATTTCGACAGCGGTTTGTGCAAATCACCCGAATAGGCATTTGTGCAAATCAGCACTTCGGGCGCGGCAACAGTGCCATTCGCAGCATGCACGACATAGCCAGTACCCGCACGATCGATCTTTGTGACCGCAGACAGGCCGTGCAGAACAGCCCCATTTCGAACCGCGGCCTCGGCCAAACCCAACGCATAGTTCAATGGTTGCAGGTTACCGCCGCGATAGTCGATGAGACCCCCAAGGTAAGCGTCTGTACCCGTCAGGCGGGCAATGCCGTCGCGGTCGAGCTTTTGAACATTTTCGCCAAGGTCCTGCCATTCTTCGGCAAGCGCGTGATGGTTGGCCAATGTCTTGGGCGTATGAGCCGCACGAATCCAGCCCGGGCGAATGGCGTCACACGCGATCTTGTATTTTTCGATCAGTTCGAAGACGAGGTCGCCGGCGCTGCCGGACATCTCGATCATGCGCTGGCCTTGCTCTGTACCGAACTTGGCCTTGATGACAGACGGCGCATCCTTGAGGCCGACGTTGATTTGCCCGCCGTTGCGACCCGAAGCGCCCCAGCCGGGTTGCTGTGCCTCCAAAAGGGTCACGTTTGTGCCCGCCTCTGAAAGGTGCAGCGCAGCTGACAGGCCGGTGAAGCCACCACCGATCACGACCACATCCGTTTGATGTGCGCCGTCCAAGGCGGGGTAATCTGGCACCCGGTTAGCGGTAGCCGTCCAAAGGCTGTTGGCGATGACGGGGCGTTCGTTTGGAATCATGGTAGGGCTCTTGCGGTTTGTCTTGGGTTGGAAATAGCGTACCCATAGTTTGCGGAGAGCGAATGATGACACATCAGCTTTTGAACCAGTTTGACCTCAAATCCGGCGTGGAGCAGTCGCGGTTTGATACGGCCTGGGCCGCGTTTGCCGCCTATCTTGTGCAAGAGGGCCTGGCGCAATCCGTCGGTCCTCTCTTTTCGCGCCAGCCGGACAGTGGCTATGACACCGATGGTGATCGCCCGCACACATTGATGTCCGTGATCACCTTTGCCGACCGCGCACAGGCGGACCTGGCGTGGGATGCGATCGAGGCACGTGAACAACCGTTGGGTCGCCTTCATGCCGGTGTGTTCGGTCTGGTGCATGATCCGGTGTTCACCTTCTGGCGCACAAGTTAAGTCACGGTTTTGGCGATAGTCTTTGCCGTGACATGACCGCTGTAATAGGCGCCGTTCACCAAGGCTGAGACTGCACCGCCTGTGGCCTCGCCGGCGAAGAACAGCTTTTCGTCAATCGGTTGCGCCAGCTTTTCCCGTGCCCCGTAAGCGCCCGGGCGCACCGCCCCGTAGGCACCCAGTGTCAACGGGTTGTCAGCCCAATCCGTTGCAAAGCCTTGCACGAAATGCTTGCGCGCATCGCTGCCGACCGTGCGAACCAATTGTTCGAGGGCAAAGTCAACCACGGCGTCCTGACCTTCGCCATAAAGCTCCCATGCAAAGCGACCGCCAATATTACCAAAAAGGTAGTCGTGCCCGCAGGGCCACGCGACAAAGTAACAGGCGCGTCCTGGTTCATCCTCGGGGATACGGTAGGTCATCCAATTGTTTTCGCCCAAGCCCAGGCGCGCCCCGTCAAAAAGCATCGGCACTTTCATCAACAGGCCCATCGGAATGTCGGAGGCCGCCTGTTTCTTCCAGTCAGGTAAATCCGGCTTGAACCTTATCTTCTCAGCGTTCAGGACGCCGGTGGACACAGTGACCATACAGGCCTTGGTGGTTATTGTGCCCTTGGATGTCTCGACCTTCACATCTGAACCGGAGGTATCTATCGCCATCACTTTGGTGCCAAGCGAGATCGGCAGCCCTTCGGCCAGCGTGGCCACGATCGTGCCAAGACCTTCCTTTACGATGAAGCTGGGTTGGCTGGATGCTCCGTTCCAGTAATCGGCGGTTGATATCTGATCGAAATCAACGCCGTAATCCATTGCTCCCATCCAGGAACGCACGGCGGCACCATAAGGAGTTTCGGGGACAACCGAAGCGGCGGCAACATCCTTGCCTTCGCGACCGGCGCGGTTCAGCGCGCGCTCTATCGTGCCCCAAGCCCGATCATGGGCAGCCCATTCGTCGTCGGCGGCGCGGTTGCCATCCAAGTCGAAAAGATCCGTGCCAGCATTGGTGTGGTCAACCAGTGTAAAACCGCCTTCGTTGCCGATGCGGGTGAAAGGATTGTTGCTCGCTCCCGAAATCCAAGAACAACCATGATCGACAGGTGAACCGAACGTCGCGCTTTCCGTATAAGCGCGTCCACCCACACGGTCCGCCGCTTCCACGATAACGAAGGACACGCCTTTGTGGGCAAGCGTGCGCCCGGCCTGTAATCCTGCGGCCCCGGCGCCGACAATCACAACATCAGGGTTCGTCGGCAGGTTTTGAGCGAAGAGCGGAGCAGCGCTGGTCATTGCAAGACCGGCCAATACGGCCCGGCGTCCGATGTTATGTGACATGGTTGAACCTCCTTGGTGAGTGGATCGATCAAAATGCGGCATGGTGTTTCATTGGGCATTCAGGCGTGCCCCGGACAGATATCGGCAACGGCAGGAAGGTAAGTGCCGTCACGCAGACAGGTCCCCGACGTCTTGTGCGCAGAAAGCGCGTGGTCGGCGCCGGCGCAGGTCCTTGACGAAGCATTCTCGGGCTGGGCGAGCGCATTTTGTCCTTCGGGTTTGGCTTCGAAAACGGTCATCGCAAGCCGCGTTTGCGTCACAACGTAGGTGTCCGTGAGGTCAATCGGGATGATTCGGAGCAGCCAAAACATCGTTAAATTCACTCCGTCGCATGGTGTCCAAGGCGCATTCTGCCTGTTTTTTCACTGCATCTGCCGTTGCGGTTGCCGTGGCGCTTGGAAAAACTTGACTTGGGTTTGTTGGTGGATAAATGATTGAATGATCATTCAGTGAAATGACCGCAACACGATAAAAAGTCAATCTGCCAAATCTGAAGCGGTCGCGGATATGAGCAGTTTGAAAAACAAAACGGCAAACGCCTTCGTGGGGCAAGGCGTTACCAAAAGGGAGTCTACACTGTCATGGATGTTGTTGATCAACTAGGCGCTGTCCGGGAAGGCAAGCTAAGCCGACGCGCATTTACCAAGGGTCTTATGGCCGCCGGAGTTGCGATGGCCACGTTACCGGCCGGAACGCGGCGCGCACTGGCCGCGGCCGAAGATCAGGCCACTTATTTCACGTGGGGTGGATATGACATCCCCGAACTGTTCGGGGCCTACCAGGAGAAACATGGCGAATTGCCCAATTTCTCGATTTTCGGCGCGTCAGAAGAAGCGTTGACCAAAATGCGCGGCGGATTTGTCGTGGATGTCTCACACCCCTGCAACCAGGCGATGCCGCGTTGGGTTCAAACGGGTTTGTTCCAGCCGATTGATCCGACACGGCTTAACAATTGGGGCGATGTGATGCCTGAGTTGGTGGACCTGCCGGGCAATGCTGCCGACGGCGGTGCAGTATGGATGTCGCCTTTTGACTGGGGCCAAACGTCTGTCACATATCGTACCGACCTGTTTGAGCTGGAGGGTGAGGAAAGTTGGGACATGCTGTGGGACGAACGGTATGCCGGCCGACTTGGCTCGCTCGGCTCCGGGGCAGATGCATGGTGGGTCGGTGCCATCAAGGCCGGGATCCCGTTTGACCAGATCACCACGGAGGACGCGTTCACCAAGATCAGTGCCATCATGCGCGAGCAACGTCCGCTCATCCGTGTTTACACCGACGACACAACGACGCTGGAACAGGCGTTGTCATCGGGCGAATTGGCTGCATCGATGACATGGAACAGTTCAGCCGTGTTGCTGCAGTCCGAAGGCGTGCCTGTGAAATTCGCCAAGCCGAAGGAGGGCGCGTTGACTTGGGTTTGCGGTCTGATGATCCATAAGGATGCGCCCAACCTTGATCGTGCTTACGACGTGATCGACTCTTTGCTGAGCGTCGATACCGGCAAGTTCATGATCAATGATTACGGATATGGGCATTCCAACAAGAAGTCGTTCGAAGCGTTTGATGAAGCGACTCTTCAGGGCCTTGGACTAAGCTCGAATCCAATCGAGATTTTGCAAGCGGGTCATTTCCAACAGCCGCAGACACAGGATTGGGAAACCCGAATGAACGAGACTTTTGAGCAAATCAAAGCCGGGTTCTGATTGTCTGTCCCAAGGGCTCGTCAGCGTTGTGTTGGCGAGCCTGTTGTTTGTTTAATTCATTCACGGATGCGCGCAACTGATGGCCGAAACCTCCATTCCCTCGGCAGAGACCAAGGCGCCGCCCCGAAGAGGCGGCGGTATTTCGGCGCTGTTGCATCGTAGCGAGACACTTCGGGGATATCTTTTGATGTCGCCGACGATGCTGATCATGACGGTTGGTATCATTGTTCCGTTTCTCATTCTCTTGGTGATGAGCCTCTGGACGCGGCAAGGGTTTGATTTTGATACGACCCTGACCACCGCCAACTACCAGCGCGTGTGGAGCGAGCCGATCTTTGGCGCGCTGTTGAGCCGGTCATTCTGGATATCCGGTGTGGCAACGGTGGCCACGGTCGCGTTGTGTTATCCGATGGCCTACTACGTGGCATTTCACGTCCACCGCAACAAGATGATGTGGATCATCTTGATGACGCTCCCGTTCTGGACAAGCTACCTGTTGCGGGTCTTCGCGTGGAAAGTGATCCTTGGTTACGAGGGTGTGATCAATTCAGGCCTGATGAGCATCGGCTGGATCGAGGCGCCGCTGGAGTTTTTGCTGTATAGCCAGACAGCGGTGATCATCACGCTGGCCCATGCTTGGGCAGCCTTCGCGATCCTGCCGCTATACGTGAGCCTTGAGAAGATCGACAAATCCTTGTTGGAGGCAGCCACGGATCTGGGCGATGGACCCATGGCTCGGTTCTTTCGAATAACGCTTCCGCTTTCGATGCCGGGTGTGATCGCGGCGTGTTTCTTGATCTTCATCCCGACCACGGGCGACTACATCACACCCGCGCTTTTGGGTGGTCCGGACGGCGCCATGATTGGTAACTTTATCCAGCTACAATTTGGAGCTGTGAACAATTGGCCCATGGGGGCGACACTTTCGATCGTCTTGATGCTTTGGATTTCCGCCATTGGTCTGGTGTTCCTTTTGCTGACGCGCACAGCGCAGAAAAAGATCGCATGAACGACAACGGAACCTATATCAAGCGCCCGAACCGGCCGTTGCAGATATACGCTGTGATCTTTTTGATCGTGCTTTATGTGCC
>JBCBTE010000141.1:0-6854 GCA_039818805.1 Pseudomonadota bacterium | reverse complement strand
GGTGCCTTCTGTGAACCACGCTATCAACCGGATGTGGCTGTCAGGAGCGACTACCGGTGGCATGAAATGCTCCGCTATTGCCTTGCGGACCTGAAAGTCGGGCTTCGGGATTTCGAGTTGGATTTCAAAGCGCCGCCAGACTGCCGGGTCGAGAAGGTTGGGGTGGTTGGTGATGCCAATAGTGAGGCCGATGCTCTGTCGCCCATCTAGATTTTGAAGAAGCGTGTTCACCACCCGCTTGATCTCCCCCACTTCCTGAGGGTCGTCGCGGACCTTTGCAATTGCGTCGAATTCGTCGAGCAACAGAATGCAACGGTGTCTGTTCGCAAAGGTGAAAAGGTTCCCGATGTTGCGGGCGGTCGTCCCCAGAAACGAGGAAACGAGGCCATCCAGTCGGACTAGGACCACCGGCAATTGTAATTCGTGTGCGACCCACAAGGCCAGTCTGGTCTTGCCTGTGCCCGGCTCCCCGTAAATCAGACACGTTTTCGATGGGATAATGTCCACGGTCGATAACGCCTCAAGATTTCGCCACTCACCAACGATGCTCTCAGTTGCCTGACTGACTGTTGCATTGAACAGCGGGGCAGTCGCATGAATGTCGTCTGGGAAGATGATTTCAGCCAGAGCCGCTGAAGTCTCGCGATCAACAGGAACCTGCGTGCTTCGCCCGATGACTTCGCCGGACAGATTTGCTCTGGAGCGCTCAATGCGGCTTGGCGCAACGTCTTTCAGACGCTCTGCCGCTGTTAGGATTTTGGCAATCGATCCAGCCTGTTTTTCGTCACCCTCCTTTATCAATGCGGCACGCAAACGCTCGACCTGCTTGCGAACGGCGGGCGTCGGTTCGGCCATGGCTGCCCGGCAGAGGGCCTGAATGATCGGAAAGTGCTCCATGCGCGATACCCACATATTGGTGTATAATTTTTCTGTTTGTTGCAAATATCACTACCAATGTTGCAATGCAAATGCTTTCTGTTGCGTTCGGCTGATGAATTGATACCGATTGACTCCCGAGAGATGGCTGCTGGTCTGTGGAAGGTGAAGCCGCCGATGTGAGTTTCGGGACGTTTAAAAGGCCTACCCAGCTAGATGCAGCGACCAATAGTTTTTCGGTTCAGTGCGGGCACATGGTGATGCCACGCAGTCGGTTGAGTGGCGGCGTTCGACATTTGAGGGACCGCAGCACTCTCGAAATCGGCCTCGGCAAAGACTGAAGTCGTTTCACCGCAAAAATCTGACAGCCTGAGACACATAGAAGAGTTGGCGGGTTTCCCCCGGCTGGGGCACCTCCACGAGCCACTTAGGTCCACCTGCGGGGTTGCTCCATTAATGAAATAAAATCAATAGCTTGAAGCTATCGTGAGTGGTGACCATGTTGGGTCTGCACTGCGTTGTTGTAATCATCATCTCTCTCGAAAGGACACCTTCATGATCATCTTCGACATCTGTCTTGGCCGCTTCTCAATCCTCGCCCAGCGCGAACCTTATCACCGCAGTTTCAAGGTGACTCGCGAGGGGCCGGGGGAGATCGTCATTAATCTGCCTAGCACCAGCGTCCTTTTCACGAACTACCGCCGCGCGACCAAGCATTCCCAATAGAGCAAGGCCTCATGGGAACTGTGCGGGGGTGCCTGATGATTTCCCAAAAGAATGGTCTTGACGTTTTGGGAATAGCTTCCCAGATAGTCTAAGAAACCAATTGGAAGGATTGACTATGATCATCGGATATGCCCGCACATCGACCCTAGACCAGAAGGCAGGCTTGGAGGCACAGCAGAGAGACCTTGAGGCCGCTGGATGCGAGAAGGTCTTCACGGAGCAGGTGTCGTCAGTGGACACCAAGGCGCGCGAGAGGTTGGCTGAGGCGCTCGACTACATTCGCGAGGGCGACACGCTGGTCGTGACTAAGCTCGACCGGCTGGCCCGCTCTGTTGCCCACTTGTTGGAGGTCTTGGAGGCCGTGACCGCCAAGGGCGCATCCCTTCGCATCCTCTCTATGGGCATCGACACGGGCACAGCCACGGGGAAGCTCATGTTGACCGTGTTGGGCAGCGTGGCTGAGTTCGAAAGGTCGATCATGCTGGAGAGGCAGCGCGAGGGCATCGCTAAAGCTAAGGCCGCCGGGAAATACACGGGCCGCAAGGCTACCGCGAAGGCAAAGACCGACGAAATCCTTAAGTTGGCTGATGAAGGCATGAAGCCTCTAAAGATCGCGGAAACCCTCGGCATCGGAAAGTCCAGCATCTATCGCATCCTCGACGAAGCCAAGGCGTCTGAAACCAATTAACACCAATACAAGATGTAAGAGAGCGGTCATGGCGGGCAGTCAGACGCCTTGCTTGGCGGCGACCACGGTGGCGGCTCATAAGAAACCCACACCTTAACCCTGTATGGAAGTCTAGCGGCGGCCATGCGAGACGGGGCTTGGCACCAATAACCCACCCCCTAGCATAGAGAGAGCCGACCCTGAGCGGTAGCAGTCTGGCGGCATTGAGGAATGGCCCGCCGCTGCGGCTATGCGATGACGGGACGTTCTCTCAAGTGCACCTGTGTTGTCGAATTCTTTCGTGCCGCTTTTCGGTGATCTTAGCGTTTGCCGATAGGGGAACGTGTTGGCGCATAAGCGTCCCGGGGGATGTAATCTATTCCTTTCCCAAGTTGTCACATCACCTCTCACATCCATCCCAGCATGCAACAAGGACCAATGACATGCAGAACAAAACTCTCACGAACATCGACCGAAAAGATATCACCACGGACACCTCGTTCAGACACCGCTCAGGCCCCGATAGTGGCACCCATCTGGCCGCGCTTAGGAAGACCCTCAGGAACACCGGAAGGCTCGACCCTGTGCTGGTCTGGCGGGAGGCCGACGCCAAAGGCACTTCAACGGGTCGCTTGGTCCTGCTTGATGGTCACTATCGGCTTGCAGCCTACCGGGCTGAGCAATCTGCCGGAAAGATCGGAGGACGGGGTATCCCTGTGATGATCTTAACCGGCACCCGCATGGAAGCCCATCTAGCAGCACTAGTGGCGAACTCTAAGGACACGCTGCCGCTGACTATGCAGGAGCGCCTTAACGCCGCGTGGACGCTTGTGCGGACCTACCGAAACGGTATCTCGAAGCCGCGCTTGGCAAGAGCCTCAGGGGTTTCTGAACGGACTATCCTCAGCATGCGACAGCAGATGAAGAAGTTCACCGAGGCAGGGGAAGTCCCTGACGGCAACTGGCTCATTGACCGCAGGTTCCCTGTCAAAAGCGACTATGAACCACCCTCAGACGCCGCAAGGCAGGCAATGGTGGCGAGCCTCTCACAGGCCCTAAAGGCGGCTCTCAATGAGGTAAGAACTCGCGACGTAGAGATCATCGGGGACGCGCTACAGGAAGCCCTAGGAGTGCGCCAGTTCGCCACCATCGCGGATTACCTCGGGGGTGGTGATGACGGGGACGATAGGGACACCGGGTGGATGGAACCAGATATCGACGAAGGAGGCTTCATCGAACTTGATGACGACCTTATGGGCGGCCACTCAACGCCACACCGAGAGGGAGCCGCGAGGGTAAACTGAGCGCACCCCAACCACGCAACCATAGACCACGCAAATTGCGCGGTTCTGACAACCAAACCTCGCCCCTGCCGAACCAATCGACGGGGGCTTCTTCATGTTCAGCCTGAGCATTGATCAAAAGGAAACAGCATGACCGAAATCTACCAACGCCCCACGGGGTCCAAGGCCACGGCAGTCGGAGACAGAAACCGCCGTCGGTGGTCCCGCCATCTGCGCGAACGCATTGCCTCACTGATTTCTCCGGTGGACTTCATGACCGCCGAGGAGAGCCACACACTGGATGCGATCAAGCGCCAGCGGATGGCCTCTAGCAAATACCCTTGGCAGGACCGGCCCACTTGGACCACAACCCGCGTTCGCATCGACCAGATGGCCACCCTAAGCCTGCTGCAAAGGCGACACCTTAAGGCAACTGGTAAGGAAATCTCACGGGCCGAGGTCTTGGCGGCGCTCATGGCTACCGGCCTCGAAGCCATCATCAACCACGAGGACTTTGGCGGCTAAACACTGTGCGAATGCCAAAGCGCGCCGTTACGACCAACACACTGCAGTTTTCGGGGCCTTGAATTCGTGCCGGGAAAAGGGAGGATGAGGGTCAGCCTAATCGAAGAAAAGATTGACGCTCGGTTATGCTGCCCTCAATCAATTTTTCCAGTATTGCACGTTGTCCGTGAAGTCCGAATAGGAGTGAAGCCAACATGAAGAGAGTTGCGGTCATTGCATCCCTGCTTCTGTCCAGCGCTGCCAAAGCAGATGTGAGAGACGGATTTGTAACGTGGGCATCGTTCGAGTGCTCGCATTACGCTGAACTTGCCGGTCGGGAGACAGAACGGAACAACCACTTCGAAAGGGGATACGAGACGGGAATGCGTCTTCTCAGCGAATTGCGAACAGGGGCAATATCAAAAGATCAAGCCTTTGAAGAGTTCCCAATTGGTCTATCCATGCGGCTCAGCGGTCCGAACCATGATTTCATCATTGGACGTGTTTATGAGGCAGCGACAACCAATGCTGATGACCGTGTCATTCGGCGCGACAACAACGGATATCCATTGCCAATTGATGAATGGATTTCAAATGAAGAGTTGGTGATGACGCGAGCCAACGGCCTTTACCTCTCTTCGAACTGTTCGGCGTTATAGTGTCAGAGCGGCTTCACCTACACCTCACAAGAAGATGACGACACAGGGACTGTGATCGGCAACAAAATGGCCACTCGACAGGCTGAGCAGTTGTGGGTAACAGTTCACCACCAAGATGTTACCCACATTGGTCTAAGAAATTGACATATGTAACAGTGGTTTAGTCTGTGTCCATGGGGTGAGATAAAGTCTCCCTTCGTCTCCGCCACCCACTCTAAGTATTGGATTTCATGCCTAAAATCTGAATTAGGCAATAGCCACCGTGGTTAACTCCTACCCACGTGGGCGGCTCCAAAACGGAGAAGGCTAAGGACATGGAATACATGGTTCCAGCCCCGTGGGGCGGGAACTGTCTACCGATTCAAGATGCGGACAAGCGGGACATGTATTCTGCCGATGAGGCGAATGCCCTGATGTTGGCTTGCCCCAAGGAGTACCATTTGGATGATGTTTTCAGATCGACCCTGTTTTCTGCCGGTCAAGCCGATGAGATAGCCAAGGTAGACATCTGATAGTCGACGGGAAGCACTAAAAACCCGCGTGGTTTCATCAGGCGGTTTCGGTCAGGCGGAACACGGCGACTTCTTTTGCCAATCCATCGATCCGCTGGACTCCACAAGATTCCAGCAATGCGGGCGCACTGCAGGCTTCGTGCGTTTGCTGATCGGTAAGGATCGGGACCTCCATGGTCTTACACAGGTTTTCCAGACGTGCGGCGAGATTCACTGCATCCCCATAGACCGTAAAAGACTGCCGCTCGGAAGAGCCGATCGTTCCTGTCACCAGGTCACCGCTGGCGATGCCAACCCGGATAGTGAAGTCATGCTTTCTGGCCGTTTGCAGCAAAGTGCGCGCCGTCTGAATTGCCGCGTATGCCGGATCTGAAACACTGATGGGTGCATTGAAGGTGACCAGAAAGCCGTCGCCCAAATAGGACATGACGATTCCGCCCTGATTGGACACGACATCTGTCGCGTCTGCCAAAAATGCGTCAAGCTTGCCGATTACGTGTTCGGGCGGGTTTGCAGCGGAGAACTTCGTGAACCCCGCGATGTCCATGACCAGTGCCGTACCGGCCGTGCGTTGCGGGCGCAGAGGGCCGTCATTGGCTATCAGTTTCTGCGCGATTTCGGTGGGTACATATTTGCCGAACAGGGCGCTCACATGTTCTCGGGCGTTGCGTTCGCGGTGCCACTCTAGGTCAGAGGCAACTTGGGCAAAGAACACGCCGCGCGCGCGATAGACAGCAACCGCAAGGGCAAGCGTGGCGAACATCAGCATCGCCGATTCCTCAATCCGGTTGCCGCGTCCAATGAAATCCATGGACAGAAACACACGCTCATAGTCATTGCGTGTCGCGTTTGGCGGTATGTCTGCCCAGGACAGGGTTTGTTCCATGCCGGACACCACCAACAGAAATGCACCCCACCATCCCAGGACGCACATCGCGCCTGTCCAGATCACCAACCGCCATGACAGGCTGAGGCAGCATATCGCGATCAGCGGAAACAAGTAGTAGATGCCATAGGCGCGAAACGCGATGATCTGCGGCACTTCGTCAGCCCGGCTGATCGGGATCAAAACAAAGATCGCGCAGATCGACAGAACATCCAGCGTGTAGACCGCATACTTCATCCATCGCCGATCAAACCGGGTGCCAATCACGGCCAGGTGCGCCACACCGACGGCGGTGAAGATCAGCAGGACGATGATTGTCGTAAGCCGCGGTTCAAAATCGGAAAACAGAAACGGCGCGCCCACATACCAGGCAAAAGCAAGTCCCGTCACTATTGTCCGGCACGCGATGGCGAGGCGCAGACCCTTCTGTTCCGCCCGGATCAGGCGGGCCGCGGACTCCTCCGCGAATTGATCTGTGTCCTGTTGTGTCATCGCCGGTCTTTGCGGTGGATTGGAGCGGGTGGTCACGAAGAAAGTGTACCGGTTTGCGACGTTGACCACGTCTGTCGACGCAAAAGCCCAAGGCTTATCATGAAACCTGCGGCAATGATCAGAGCGCCCAACAATTCTGCGGCTTTCGGCGTCGTGCCGAAAACAATGCGCGCGCTGCCGGTACATGTTACCGCACTGCTACCAGTCTTTACCCCGATTGTGGCCCTTGGCATTGCGAGCATTGTTTTC
>JBCBTE010000140.1:0-6884 GCA_039818805.1 Pseudomonadota bacterium | reverse complement strand
TTGTTATTAGTCCTGTGGCCAGTTCTTGGGCCAGGGTGTTGACGCGAGAGGCGATCGCCTTTAATCCCTGAGGACCGTGGTAGACCACCACGTCGATAGGCCGGAGATGTAAGCGCAGTAATGCGTTCAGTTGACCGGTACTAATTGTCCGATAGGCTTGATTTGATCCAGTAGAAGCGAGATTTCTACGTCGGATCCATCAGCCGTACACACCATGTGTACTGACTTGGAATTCAAGGATTTTTCTCGGTTTGGTGGTCATAGCAAGAGCAAAACACCCGGTCCCATCCCGAACCCGGCCGTTAAGTGCCTTAGCGCCGATGGTACTGCGTCTTAAGACGTGGGAGAGTAGGTCACCGCCAAACCTAGTAAAATCCTTGAAAGTATCTCTCTGACGATTTCCTCTAGACATAAACGACACACCGCACAGTGATCGCGCTTGCGTTCGCTTTGCGTGGTTGACTTGGCGTGTTGAACCCATTGTTTTCTTACGGAAAACATGGGGACGGTATGCGAGCACATCTTTTCTCTGCCCTGGCGGCGGCACTGATCTGTGCGCAATCTGCATCTGCGCAAGAAACCGAACAGCAAAACACACAAACCCTGTCTTATGAGCTGCGCTATGCTTCGTCGGACAGTTCGTCCAACAACCGCGTGCGAGAGCGGGTCACGCATATCCTGAGGTATTCGCGCCTGCTGACTGAGCGGTCAAAGGCGTTTGTGTTCCTGCTGAATTCCGAACTGGACGCGCGTAACCCGTTCGGCACGTCAGATGCCGATATCAACGGGGGCGGTGTGGGGCTGACTTATCAAACCGGGGCCTTCACGACTGCCACCGTCGCCTTTTCCTATAACGACAATGCCGAGGTTTTCAATGCCGGTGGACCGGCGGTCAGCAATGGTGATGCCAAGACGCTTAGCTTTGGACTGCAGCGATTGATGGGCTACGGGCCGCGGTCCTATCTTTATGCGTCGATCAGCCATGCGGTGACAGCGCTTGAACAAGATTTTGGTGGCGGGCCCACCACGGATCTTCGCCAGGTGACCACGCTGTCGACCCTCTATGGCTACAAGGTGGGCAAGAAAACCGTGCTGACAGCCGGGGCGCGGGCGCTCTTTTCGACCGACCGGTTCACCGCGCATTTGGTGGATCAGGCGAATTATGTCAGCCTGGGCGTGACGCACCGGATCAAGGACACGACGTTTTCGCTCAAGGCCTCTGGCGGGGTGGGGGACGTGGCGGGCGACACGCAGGTGTCGTTCAAGATTGGATATGACTTTTGAAGGAGAGTGACGTGACCAGGCTTTTTAAACTGTCGCTGGGGGCCGTCGCGCTGATCGCGGCACCGGCATTGGCGCAAAACCAAACAAACCAGCCTATTGTCTTTTCGGCGTTGGTGGGGCCGGGGCCGCTGACGCATACCGGTGCAAACACCGGGTCGTTCAGTTTCTCTACGCCCAATGGCGATGTTGATCTGAACCGTCCTGGTTCTGCTGTTCTGGCCTCTCCGGAAGGCCCGCCGATCTTCTTTTTGGCACCTCCGGGAGCGGTTTCCGACGCCAGTGACGATGCCATTGACGCGATGCTCGACTCGTCGGCCGGGATCCTCGACTGATCGTCTGTCTTTTATGACATTTTTCTAACGCGAGGGGGTCGCGGCCCCCTTGCAGTCCAGCGCGACTCGGCGTACATCAGCCAAACGAATTGGCGCGGGGTGGAGCAGCCCGGTAGCTCGTCAGGCTCATAACCTGAAGGTCGTAGGTTCAAATCCTACCCCCGCAACCAAATCGCAACTTCCTGATCTTGAAGTGTTTCGTGCGCGTCCCTGCAGCAGGGATCGGTATGCGTGAAGAGATGTCGGGGTTTGTCCGATGAAATACCGGGTCGAAGCCCCTAAATCTGTTGCACCGGCTCAAATCGGTCCGAGAGCCACACCCATTTCATTGCGAGGTCGTATGACCGAACACACCACCCGGCTTGTGCCGATCAAGACGACACTTCGGAACGGTGACGCCGTTCTGATCCGGGAAGTCGTGCCAGAAGATCGCGACCTGATGCAGCTTGGGTTTGACCGGTTGTCCAGCGAGTCGCGTTATTTTCGATTTCTTTCCCCGCACAATGCGTTGACGGACGCGGAGGTCAGAGAGTTCACGGCAACCGGCGACGAAGAGCATTTGGCCATTGGCGCGGTAATGACATCGGCGGCGGGTGTGCTTCCCCTGGGCACTGCCAGATATGTACAACTCGGGCCAGACGACAGCCGCGCCGAAGTTGCGGTGACGATCATAGACAGTCATCAGAACATTGGCTTGGGCAGTCTGTTGTTCGGGGTGCTTGCCCGGTTGGCCGCGACCAGCGGCATCACGGAATTCATTGCCATTGTTCATCGTAACAACACCGGCATGATACATTTGCTGAAAGGGTTAGGCGCCAAGGTTTCGCACCGCGAACACGCCGAGATCGAGCTAGTGCTGCCGATTTTTGAGCAAGCTGAGCATTACCCGGACACGCCCATGGGTGCACGGGTGCGGGCGGCGTATGACCTTGTGAACCTGGACGACCATTCGTTGCGTCTGGGGTCATCATAAAACCGCCGAGCGCACTATGATTTGGCGAATGTTCTTTAAATGTTCTTCCGCCGCGTGTATTTTTCAAGCATGCAACTCGTTCTGGATCTCGATGACCGGACGCGGGTTCTGGCGCAAATCCATCATCGGCTGAAAAGCCATTTCGGTTGTCCAATTGACCACCAGCAGCTGGATCCTGTCAGTCAGCTTGTCATGAGCCTTATTGGAGGCAAGACCCGCGGCGCGGTTTCGCTGGCGGCGTATATGCGGCTATGGACGCGGTTCAGGTCTTGGGAGGCCGTGCGTGATGGGCCGGTTGCGCTAATCGAAGAATGCATCGCCGGGGTTACGTTTGCCGATGTCAAAGCCCCGCGGCTGAAGACGGCCTTGCAGATGATTACCCACGAACAGGGCGCGCTGACGCTGGCCGTTCTTGAACCGATGTCCGTCTACGAGGCACATCAGTGGCTGGAACGCCTTCCCGGAGTTGGACGAAAGGTGGCCGCCGCCACATTAAACTTCAGTACGTTGCGCAAACGGACTTTGGTTGTCGATACACATCACCTGCGCGTGTTGATCCGGCTGAAATTTATCGCAGATCGTGCAACCATTGCTCGGGCTTACGACCATGTTATGCCGCTTCTACCGTCGATGTGGCAGGCTGGTGATCTGGATAAACATCACAGCCTGATGAAGCGGCTTGGCCAAACCATTTGCCTGCATGGCGCGCCGTTCTGCCCGGATTGCCCGTTGCGAACGCGTTGCCCGGCAGGGTTGAATGAACCGACAAACCCTGGAAGGCAGTCATGAAAAAGCCGCCCCGGTCGGGGCGGCTTTTCCGTTTCCAATGCGGCAGAGACTACATCTTGCAGTCACCTACATAGACATTTGAGTGATCCTCCAGCGCTGTGCCGATGATCTTGTTGGTGAACACCTCACCTTCCTTGATCACTTCGCGGACATAGATGTTCTGGATTGGATGGTGGTTGCTGTCGAAAGCAAATTTGCCGCGGGTCGACGCAAAGTCCGCCTCTTTCAGGGCTGCGCGGAATGCGTCGGGATCGTTGATATCCGCCTTGCCCATGGCCGACAGCAGAAGGTTTGCGGTGTCATAGCCTTGAGAGGCGTAAAGCGACGGCAGGCGACCGTATTCGGCCTGAAACGCTTCGACGAAGGCGGCGTTGGCCTCGTTCTCAAGGTCCTTGTTCCACTGGCTGGTGTTTTTCACGCCCATGGCCGCGTCACCCACAGCTTGCAGGATGCCCTGATCAAAGCTGAACGCGGGGCCGACGATGGGCAGGTCAACGCCGCTGTCGGCATATTGCTTGAGAAAGGATATTCCCATCCCCCCGGGCAGGAAGAAGAACACGCTGTCAGCGCCCGAGGCGCGGATCTGCGCGATTTCGGCGGCGTAATCTGTCTGGCCCAACTGGGTGAAGACCTCGCCGGCGAGTTCACCCTCGTAGACGCGTTTGTACCCGGTCAGCGCGTCCTGACCCGCCGGATAATTTGGTGCCAGGATAAAGCTGTTGTTGAAGCCAGCCGAGTTGGCGTACCCGCCCGCGGCTTCGTGCAAATTGTCGTTCTGCCATGCCACGTTGAAGTAATTCTGATGGCACCCTTTGCCGGCAAGGGCCGAAGGTCCGGCATTCGGCGACAGGTAAAACTTGCCCTGCGCGGTCGCCGCTGGCACAACGGCCATCGCGAGGTTGGACCAGATGATGCCGGTCAGCACGTCGACCTTTTCCGATTGGATCATCTTGTCGGCCAGTTGCACGGCGATGTCGGGCTTGCGCTGATCATCTTCGACAACGACCTCGATGTGATCATTGCCAGACATCCTGACCGCCAGCAGGAAGCCGTCCCGCACGTCAATGCCCAGTCCCGCACCTCCGCCCGACAGTGTCGTGATCATGCCCACCTTGACGTCGGACTGATGTGCGCCGGCATAGGCCATCGCGCCAAGTGCCGTCAGCGCGGTGGCGGCCAGAATGGATTTCAATTTCATTTTTTTCCTCCCCTAGAAGTCTCAAAACGCCTTGAAGGTCAGCGTTGTCTCGGTGCGTTCGATATTGTCTATCGTCAGCAGTTTTTCATTGATGAATTTGCCGACGTCATCGTCGTCATCGACATAAAGCTTGAGCAGAAGGTCGAACGGCCCGGACGTCGAATAAAGCTCGGAATGGATTTCGCGCAGCGCGATTTCCTCGGCCACCTGGTAAGACGTGCCGGGACGACAGCGGATGTTCACGAAAACAGGGCGCATGACCCGACCTCCTTTTCTTGTCAGCCCTCACTAAACCGCAAAGGCCCGTCAAAGGAAACGAGGAAATGGGTCACTCGCGCATGTGGCGGGCGCGCGAGCCGCGTTCAATTGCGGCGGCATGCAGACGGTCGATGTTAAGCTCGTAGCGGATTTCTTCCAGCAACCGAAGTTCGGTGTCATCTAGCGTGCCGTCTGCGGCGGCGACATCGCAGGCCAGCGCATAGGCTGTTTCCCAAAGCCGGTCTGGAAGGTTGTCACGCACCAAGCCAAAAAGCGCGTCCAACCCGTCTTCGACGCTGAAGAGGTCAAACACCGTTTGCGCCATGACCTTGATCCGGTCAGCGTCATACGCGGCGAAGACCGGCAGATTGTTTACGGCGGACTCGATCTTGACCAGTTCCGCGGTGCGGATTTCTTCATCCGAAGCGGACACGGCGATCATCACCGCCACAAGACAGTCTTGCGGGCTAAGCGGATGGGGTTGCTGCTCGGTCATGGCGTGTCCTTTGATAAGCCTTGTTGCGGTGCAGAATATTGACTGTCCCGCCCCTGAGCAATAGGAAGCGATCGGCCCTGCATACGCTTATGGGCGCACAACCCGGAGAACGAAATGTCTGATCTACGCGACGCCGCGATGAGCTCGAAAGCCTGGCCTTTTGAAGAAGCGCGCCGCGTGCTCAAACGCTATGAAAAGGCACCGCCCGAAAAGGGTTATGTGCTTTTTGAAACCGGCTACGGGCCCAGTGGCTTGCCACATATCGGCACTTTTGGAGAGGTGTTGAGGACGACGATGGTGCGCCATGCCTTTGAACAGATCAGCGACATTCCGACCAAGCTGATTTGCTTTTCCGATGATCTGGACGGCTTGCGTAAGGTACCCGGGAACGTCCCGAACCCCGAGTTGCTGCAACAGCACCTGCAGCGTCCGCTGACCGACGTGCCTGACCCGTTTGGGGAATACGAGAGTTTTGGCCACTACAACAATGCGATGCTGCGGCGGTTCCTGGATACGTTCGGCTTTGACTACGAGTTCATTTCCGCGCGCGAGTTTTATCGGTCGGGCCAGTTCGACGAGATCCTGCTTCGCTGTGCTGAACGGTACGAAGACTTGATGAAGATCATGCTGAAATCCCTGCGCGAAGAGCGGCAGCAGAGCTATTCGATTTTCCTGCCTCTGCACCCGGAGAGCCGGCGGGTGATGTACGTCCCGATGAAACATGTGGACTCCCGCGAAGGGACTGTCACGTTTGACGATGAAACCGGCAAGGAGTGGACCGTGCCGGTGACCGGCGGGAACGTAAAACTGCAATGGAAGCCTGATTTCGGCGCACGCTGGGCCGCGCTTGGTGTCGATTTCGAGATGTATGGCAAGGAACATGCGACCAACGAAAAGATCTATGATGCGATTTGCCGAACCTTGGGCGCGCGCCCGCCTGAGCATTTCAGCTATGAGCTTTTCCTCGATGACCAGGGGCAGAAGATTTCGAAATCATCCGGCAACGGGATCAGCATCGATGAATGGCTCAGCTATGCCAGCACCGAAAGCCTGTCATACTTCATGTACCAAAAACCCAAGACGGCCAAGCGGTTGTTCTTTGACGTGATCCCGCGCGCGGTGGACGAGTATCATCAGCAGCTGCGCGCCTATCCTGGCCAGGACACAGCGCAGCGTGTGGCGAACCCGGTGCACCATATTCACAATGGCGATGTGCCGGAAAGCAAGATGGTGGTGCCATTTGCCATGCTTCTGAACCTGGCATCGGTTTCGGCAGCGAAGGACAAGGACACGTTGTGGGGATTTATTCGCCGCTATGCGCCGGATGCGAGTGCCGAGACGCATCCCGACCTTGATGCCGCGGCTGCGTTTGCAGTGAAGTATTACGAAGACTTTGTTGCGCCCACCAAGACGTATCGCGCGCCCACAGACGTAGAGCGCGAGGCGCTGACCGAACTGCGCGATCAATTGGCAGCGTATGACGGCTCGAACCGATCTCGACCAACCGCATAGACCACGGACTGCAACGCCTCGTCTTCGACCGGGCCGTCATAC
>JBCBTE010000139.1:0-6941 GCA_039818805.1 Pseudomonadota bacterium | reverse complement strand
TGCGGGCGCCCTGGTCGATATAGTCGAAGAAGGTGTTGCTATACACATGTGTCATCAGGGTAGCCTCGTCTCCTTTCGCACTGGGTTAAAAACCCAGTGCCTCATCAAAACATAGTTTTGCAGCGGTAATACGACCGTTACCGTTATCGCAGCTATCCAGTCAGCAAGACCTAACATTGGACCCACGAGCGCGGTTATTGCCGTCGATGTAAAAAGGCCGAGGCCAATCATCGCCATGAATCTCAGGATTTGATGACTGTCTTTCAGCCGGGCCTCAAAGGTAAATGCGGCTTGCCCCACATATTGCACCGTCACCGCGATCAAAAACGCGACCGTGTTGGCCAGCGGTTTGCCCATGCCCAAGTCGAGTAGCAAAAGATACAAGACCACATAAAGGCCAGCTACGATTAGGCCGACCAGCGCAAAGCGCCGAAATTCTCCACCCGAAAGTTTCATCAGGCGCGCTTTTTCAAAGCTACCGTGGACATCGTCTTTGTGTCCTCCGCGACAAAGTAGAGCGGTCGGTTTTTCGCTTCTGTGTAGAGACGCCCAATGTATTCACCCATGATACCCAGCGTCAAAAGCTGAACCCCGGAAAAAAAGCTGATCGCCAGAACAACCGACGCCCATCCGGGCGCTGTTTGATACAGGATCAGCGAACGAGCCACGTAGATCACCATCAGCAATGAGATCCCGAGGCTGACAAATGACAGGCGCGTTGCCAGTTTGAGCGGCTTCGTCGAAAACGCAGTAAGAGCGTCAGTTGCGAAATGGAGCATCTTGCGCAACGGATATTTCGTTTCACCCAATTCGCGCGGGTCGCGGTGATAATCGATCCCGATTTGACGGAAGCCGACCCAGGCGAACATGCCGCGCATGAACCGCGCCTTTTCCGGCATGGCAAGTACAGCATCCAATGCTTTGCGGTTCACCAGCCGGAAATCGCCGGTATCCTTCGGTATCGGCACATCTGACATCACGTTCAGGATGCGGTAGAACAGATGCGCCGAGGCTTTCTTGAAGATGGTCTCGCCTTTGCGCCCACTCCGACGGCCAAACACAACGTCATAGCCACGGTCCATCAACACCATCATATCCTGTAGCAGTTCAGGCGGATCTTGCAAATCGGCATCAAGCATGAAGATCCGGGAGCCACGGGCAGCTTCCAGACCGGCCGAAAGTGCAATCTGATGCCCTCGGTTGGCCGACATCCGCAAGCCCCTGATTTCAGGGAATTCGGACTTCAATTCATTGATAATTTCCCATGTGCGATCTGTGGAACCATCATCCACAAGGATGATTTCTACCCGATCCCCGTAAGGCTCTACCGCCTTCGCCAAACGGGTCGCCAGACCACGAATGGACAACGCTTCGTTCATGCACGGAACCACCACAGAAAGATACATGAGATCCATCTCCAACCGACTGAGTTGCAAGAGTGGTTGATTTTTGTGACGGCAATAAGGCTCCTATTTGGTAAAACGCGGAAATTTGTGCTCTCTGTCGGTAGAGCGAGCCAGGTTTGCTTTTTCGTCGCCAACGCTGTGGGCCAATACCCGCTTTTCCAGCTACCGCGGATTGACTGAGACGCGGAAAAGCACGTGTTTTCTAATCCGCCGGAATGCCGGCCTCTGGCGTTTTGGTCGCATTTGCATTTGATGACCGTTCATTGGCCCCTGTCGATCCCTCAAGCGTTGTCCGAGAATTGACCGGAGGATGCTGTTCCGTGGCGATCCGCCGATTTGTGCTTTAAACAACAGTACGACACGTCGGGCTGGTCGCTTTGAATTCTGGGTCAGGTGAGCGATCAGACTTCCCCAGAGGACGCAGCCGTCCGTAACGCGCGCTTCTTCTGTGAAATGACAGTACAAGAATGGTGGCAACGTGGCCTCGGACAAGGCCACAAATCAAATTCCAAAAGTACTAAGTCGTTGAAAACAGTGGTGAGCCGTGCAGGATTCGAACCTGCGACCCACTGATTAAAAGTCTCTTTATTGTAAGTTACCATGAGTTTCTGTGGAGCGCATTTTTCTACAATTCTCGCCTTATTTCAGTAAATTAATACGGATCTCTCTTTCGGCAAGTTTCCGTGTTTTTCGAGTTGTGTGGTCGCTATGTGGTCGCTAGTCTTTGCGCATGACAGAGCGAGAACGACTTTCGAAGCGCGTGGTGGATGCTGCTGATCCAAGATCTGAATCGTATGTGATTTGGGATCTCGAGCTTTCTGGATTTGGCTTGAAGGTGCATCCGACCGGAAGAAAAACCTATGTCCTGAAATACCGGGTTGGAGGGGGTCGACAAGGGCGGCGCCGTGAACCTGTCATTGGTCAACATGGCGCTCTTACACCGGATCAGGCGCGCAAGGTGGCTCAGGAATGGTTGAGAGATGTAGCTCTTGGACTGGACCCAGCTGCTGAGCGCGAGGCATCCCGGAAGGCACCAAGCATTGGAGACGTGTTGAAGCGCTATCTGAAAGAGCACGCTGAACCACACAAGAAGCCGTCTAGTATTCGCAATGACAAACGTATTATTGAAAACACTCTCATTCCGGAATTTGGGAAGCTTAAAATACGCGATTTCTCAAGACAGGACATCGGGAAATTGCATGGCAAATTGAAGGATACGCCATACGAAGCCAATCGAACGCTGGCACTGATGAGCAAAGTGTGCAACCTCGCGGAAATTTGGGGTTTGCGAACCGATGGCTCAAATCCGTGTCGACATATCAAGCGCTACCGCGAACACCGCAGGGAACGTTTGTTGTCCGAACAGGAGCTGGCGAAGCTAGGATCCGTCTTGCGAAGCGCAAACTTGGGACCGATACGTGACGTCGACGGAGAGGAAAAACTGATCAATCCAGCCGCCGTCGCCGCCCTGCGCCTCCTTTTGTTTACGGGCGCAAGAGCTGGCGAAGTTTTGAGTATGAAATGGGCTTGGATAAACTGGCGCAAGGGACGCGCCGAATTACCAGACTCCAAGACCGGTCAGAAGTTCGTCTATTTGCCTGCTCCTGCAATCGCAGTTTTGTCCGAACTGCAGCAGCAAGGTCCCGATGACGTGTATGTCATCAAGGGCAAGTATCCCGCAACGCATCTGACGAATTTAAAGAACTCCTGGGACACTATCCGACGTGTTGCTGGGCTGGAAGATGTGCGAGTGCATGACTTACGTCATTGTTTCGCGAGTGTTGGTGCAATGCAAGGAATGAGCCTTCCGCTTATCGGCGCGCTTTTGGGGCATCGCGATATCGCGACGACGCATCGCTACGCTCATCTGAGAGATGATCCTGTGCGCTCCGCTTCCGACAGAATAGCGTCAGAAGTGGAAGCATTGTTGAATAGGGAGGTATCTCAGATTAAGCGCGCGGGTGTGGTTGTAGAGCCGCTTCGATGACAGGTGCGCCTGAGCGTAGCAATACAAATAACCTCGTCCGGGAGTTAAGAAGGGCGATCGCCGATTTAGAGACTTTTCCCGGACTCGGCCCTGCATGTTCCGACGGTGATTTCATGGCACGCCTTCTCTCAAACTTGAAAGCGCCAAACGGTGGCCTGAAAGACGTTTACAGTGATGCGCAGATCACCTGGTACTTCACTCCCAAGCAATTGGAGGAAGCGGCTTTATCCCGGCTCGTACAGGTCGGATCAGCTGTTCCTGATATCGCGAGGCGTGCAAAGCGAGAAGTCAGAAACAAGATAAAATCTGTCACGGCGACAGGACCTGCATTCCTGGGTCGGCCTCCTACGCAGAGCAGGTTCCGATACGTTTTTAGTCGCGTTGCTGGGCATGTGCGCATCGATGATCAATGCCCGTCTCTCCAACAGCGCTATTGGGACATTGGTGAGGATTGGGCTGAAGTTCGTCGGCTGGAAGTCCAAGTCAACCGCATGCTTGATTGCCTGCCCTCGGACTGCCTGATTTCGGGTCGGGCCCTCGCCTTTTTAACAAGAGCTTCTGGCGCCCAATTGGTCCCCCAAAAGCTTTGGGTAACTGAGGGAACAAAGCTCTTTGATGCGGAGCTCAGCTTTGTTCTGGTCTGCGAATTGCCCAAGGAGCTGGTTGTTGCGCGCCGCGGAGTTGTTCCACCATACGAGATTGACAGCGAGGCGCGGGCGAAAGATGCCTTGGAGCGTCTTTACACTTTGGAACAGTTCGTTGATCGGAAACTCACAAAAGAAACCATGGTCTTAGTCATCGCCGAGGTGTTCGAGATCAGCCGGACAGCTGCACGCACCCGCGTGTGGCCGAACGCCAACATCGGCGAATGGAAGAGGCAAAGCCGCCCAAAGCTCGGTAGCAAAATATCAGCACAAGCACTGCGTGACGCTCTGAACGAAATCAAAAACACATAGGGAGTCCGTTTTTTAGACGAGTTTTTCAAACTTACCTCTCGTGGCTTTCTGAGTGCATGACGCCCCTGAGGAGAATGCCATGACACTTGCGGAATACGATCGCCTGCTTACAAGGGCAGAAGTTGAAGAGAAGTTTGGCATAACCAAACGCTATCTCGAACTTGCCGCTCTGAACGGTGGAGGACCAACGATGATCAAAATCGGCCGCCGCGTCCGCTACCGGACATCTGACATTGTGGCTTGGATCGCTGCGCACGAAGTGCATTCGACGTCGGAAAGTGCTTCGCCATGAGCCCCTTTTCTGCCAAACCGCTTGATGCGGCTCAGAAGATCCAGCTGCTCGCGCTGGCCGTTCAGATGAACGCTCCAAAATTACATCGCTCCGAAATCGCAGTTCTGACACAGCTTGCGCAACACCAAAACCCCCGCACGGGCCGCTGTAACCCGTCACACAGCCGACTTTGCGCGGTTCTTGGTCTTGGAAGGCGCACGGTCCAGGACGCTGTAATGTCACTTACGGGAGCGAATTTGATTAGGGTGCAAAGAACTCCCGGTCGCTCCAATTCCTACAGGTTGGCCTCCCCTGAGCTCTGGCAAAGGTTTGGGTCAAAAATGGGGGCCACGATCTCCATCTGCGAAAAGAAGCAAGCGCAGTGGGCTGCACGGGGGGGTGCACTAGAGCGCACCACGCATGCGCAGTCCGTCGCACCCAAAAAGGAAAAAGAAAAGGAAAAAGAAAAGAATGCCAAGAGGCGCAAACTGCAACATGTAGAAAACACGCTGATAGAAGCATTGGAAAGGCAGGGAATTGGTTATGAAGCAGTGCTAGGTTTGCAGACCGAAGATCTGCAGGAGGTAGTGTTGGCTTTGGCTTCAGGGAAAATGACAGTGAAACAGGCAGTCAAGCAAACCGCAGCCAGTCTGCTAGATCTCTAACCAACGGCAAATTGCTCTAAGCTTCCCTACGTCACTGCGGGTCCTTCCGGAAGACTTCTGCTCTGCGGGTAATTCACACCCCGGTACAATCGTTAGTTATCTCATTGGCCAAGTGCGAGGTTTGCGTTGTTGTTGTCATGTGCAAGAGCGCTACAAAGGTACTACATGGAATTGAAAGCTTTTAAGGTCATGATCCTGCCCTAAACCGTTCCATTGGTGCTGACGTCAGACAAGTTATTGAAACAAACCACGAAGCTAATAGGCTATAATCGCAAAGTGAGTGTGAAACCAAAACATAATTCCCAAGCATGTTTGCAAAGCCGCTTAGTGTCCGTTCAACGCAATGTCGCCAATTTTATCAAGGCTCGCCTTTTGTCTATCAGTGAGTTTGCTCGTCTTTCAGAATATGTTTCTTTGAGAATCTCTGGACAGACTAGTGCCAACGCTCTAGCGGTCTCAGGCATCTGATTTTTCTCCGCGTAGCTTTTCACGTCCAGAATGACCTCATAAACCCAAGCGTTATCCAGCATCGTTCAGTCCCATTTTTTTGATTTGAACTTTCTGAGATCATTGGGTGCGCTTGGTTAATGCAGAGTAAATATTTTTGCCAAAGTGCTTACGTTATCGAGGCGCCGGAACGGATGGGAGCGCTCGTCGCCCATTGAAAACTTCCGCTACAGCAAGAGAATAGGAACAGATTTATTGGTTTTTAACGGATCAAAACTTTTCGCTGGCTGGCGTCAATCAGTGAGAGAACTAAAGGAGTAAACGCCGCCAGTCTTGTCGCATTCAGTTTCATTGAGTGCCAAATAACTACAAGTAAGATTCTAAGCTTAGCATTTTACTAATTTTGTTTTCCTAAACTGATCACATCGGTTTGGGAAAAAAGCATGAAAAACAATATTGTATCCATCGAACTGCAAGAATCCCAATTCGCAAATCCACAAGAAGTTGCCGAGGAAAGTGCGTTTGGCGCTGAATTTCTTGGATGGGAATTTTTTCAGAACTTTGAAAGTCGTTTTGAAGAAGTAGGTTTTCATCACGTACGGTGGCCGGGTGGTATACCGGTCGAAGATGGCATTAATGTCGATGGAAGCTCTGATGGCTCGCGGGAGCAGGTGTTTGATCTTACTGCGGACAACTACGTCGTTTGGTATCGGTTGAACGGCACTCCTCGCGAAGGTATTCGCGAGATGTTGGATTTCGCAGTCAGCAACAATGTTTCTCTGTCAATTGTGATACCAACTTCCCGCTATGTGGAGTCCATTCGAGAAAACGGGATTGAGCAGGGGATAAGCGAGGCGCGTTCCGAAACAAAAGACTTCGTCGCCAAGCTTCTAGCAGGAGAATTTGGAAAGCTTCCCGAACACCTAACTTTAGAGATTGGAAGCGAATACTACTCCACCAAGGTTTGGCAGAAGTACACGTCAGATGATGAGGGAAATCCCTATTCTGTTCTACCAGATGATTTGGCGTCACAATTTGGCGACGTCTTTGCTGCTATGGTTGACGAAATCGACAACGCGTTACAAAATCCTGAAATTAACTCCAAGAAAATTGATCTGGACATTGCGGTACAACTTGGACGCCAAGGATCAAATCCCAACCCGAACGTTGGAAATGTGTCAATCAACGACTCAATAAATTCGTAGTTGT
>JBCBTE010000138.1:0-7112 GCA_039818805.1 Pseudomonadota bacterium | reverse complement strand
ATCGCGACGCTGTGCCACTCGGTCCGTTCGCGCCGTTCACCGGTGTTGCGATCTTTCCAGTTCTCGGATGTTGCGATGCGCAGGTTGCACACCTTACCTCCGTTTTGGAAGGTACGTACTTCGGGGTCGCGACCCAGATTGCCAATGAGAATTACCTTGTTGACGGAACCGGCCATTGCGTCCTCCTGCTGCGAATAGTTCAGTTAACACTCTCGTTACATCACCCAAGAGGGATGAACAAACCCCTAAAATTCGACACAAACCGGCAAGGCTGTTTGGGTGTCGGAACATCTGGCAATTTCCGAACGAGGCGATATATTGCAGCGCAGGACAGTATGGGGCTAAGACGCGTATGCAGAAACTTGTGGTTGCGGTCACGTGTGTGGCGCTGGCCTGGCCGATCTCGGCATCGGCGGATATCTTTTCCACCAAGGGCAAAAACAAACTGTTCAAGTCGCAAACGCGGGTCTTGGACACACGCGCCAAGGATCAATACAAGGCCTCAGTGCGGTTGCAGCCTCAAAAGGTGCATACACCCAGCAAATGGGACGACACGCCGTCCAAAGCGTATCGCGGCAAATACAAAGGCCGTTACCTGAATGTGGCAAAAGATGCGGCGCGTCGTTATGGCGTTCCCGAGGATTTGTTTTTGCGGCTGGTGCAGCAGGAATCGGGTTGGAATCCCCGGGCCAAGTCGCACAAAGGTGCCATCGGGCTGGCACAACTCATGCCCGGCACGGCGGCTTATCTGGGCGTGAACGCGAACGATCCCTATCAAAATCTGGACGGTGGGGCGCGGTACCTGGCAGAACAGTACCGCACGTTCAAATCCTGGCGCCTTGCGCTGGCTGCCTACAACGCGGGCCCGGCGGCGGTACAGAAATACAAAGGCGTGCCGCCCTACAAAGAAACCAAGAATTACGTTCGCATCATTTGGGGCAGCTAGGCCCGGATCTCAAGTCGCGAAACCGATCTTGTAGAGATGGATTTCGTTCGACGGATGCTTTTCCGCGCCCACCAGCCGACCGTTGTGGTGATTGTATAGCGATCGCCAGTAGGGCTGAATGATCACGCCTTCATCGCGCAGAATCGATTGCAAGCGGGCCATCGTTTCGCGACGCGTATCCGCGTCGGACACAGACATGGCCTGGTCCAGAAGACGATCGAATTCTTCCGAGGCAAATCCGGTTTCGTTCCAGACAGCCCCGGATCGATAAGCCAGCCCGAGTATCTGAACGCCCAAGGGGCGGTGATTCCATTGCGTGGCGGAAAACGGATATTTCTGCCAGTTCTGCCAGTAGGTGCTGCCCGGTTGAATGGTCCGCCGCACCGTCAGGCCTGCATCACGAAGCTGCGCGGCCACGGCATCACCGGTGTTGCGTTGCCATTCGTCGTCGATGGTCACCAGTTCGTGCTCGAACCCCGAGAAACCGGCGGCGGCGATGTCGGCACGGGCCTGGCCGGGGTCGTAGGGTGCCGGACCCAGTTCTGCATAACCGGGGTGGATCGGGCTGACGTGGTCGTTGTTTGCAACCTGCCCACGGCCTGCATAGCCAAGCTCCAGGCAGATTTCGTTATCCACGGCCAGTGCCAGGGCACGGCGCAGCTTGGCATCGGCATAGGGTGTGCGGCCGTCGACCTCGGCGGTGGCATTGGTGCGGACGACCATCGTGGCTGCGGTATCAGTTTCCGTCCGGGTCCAGCCAAGCGCATCCAGAACTTCAATGAAATCGCCGACGGATTCGTAAAGAAGGTCCACCTCGCCGGCGTCAGCGGCGGCAATCCAGCTTGACGGGTCGGTGCCGTAGTCAATGAATTCCACCCGATCCAGATGCGGCCCGCCGAACACGTCTGTACCCCACCATGTGTGGTCGGGATGTCGTTCCAGCACACAGCGCTGACCAACGGCCATTTCAACCGGGCGGAACGGGCCGGTGCCAATGCCATGCGCAAAAGGATCACCGCCGTCATAGCTTTCGTGAAGGACAGCGGCAGGATAGTCAGACAGGTTCGCAATCAAAGCAATATCCGGTGAGGACAACGACAGGATCAGCGTATGATCATCCTCGATCACCACCGCCTCGTCACGCAACTGGCCCGTGGCGGGATTCGACAAACTGCTTAGGCGCGATGCCATGGAATTGCCGGGCGCGGCACTGTCACACCAGCGCGTAAGATTGCGCGCCACGTCGCGTGCGGTGAACGCATCTCCATTGTTCCACGTCACACCCTTGCGAATGTTGAAGCGGTATTGCGTGGCGTCATCGTTGGCTTCCCAGCTTTCCAGCAAAATGCCTTGAAACGTGCCATCGGCGTCGTATTGCACCAGGTACTCAAGGAACCCGCGGGTCTGATTGCCCATTTCGCTCCAGTCGTAGCTGCGCGGATCCTTTAGACCCTTGACGCTTTGCTGGATGCGCAATGTGCCGCCTTGTTGCATCGTTGGCTGCGCGTTTGCCGGACCTGTCGAACCGATCAGCCCAAGTGCTGTGGGCGCTGCCAACCCCAGGGCACAGGCGCGGGCCAGGAATTCGCGTCGATCCAATGCGGCGCGTCGAAAGTCCTTGGCAAGCCCGGGCAAGGCTGGATGAAGGGAAGCGGGCGTGCGGCGAAAATTGGACATGGGCGCCTTGCTGACAGGAAATGACATACGATTGATGATAACATGGTTCTCTTGCCATGCTGCAGTGCCGAAAATCAAGGTCTGGGATGCCGCAGGCCCACACGATGTCGAGAGGGGTCAGGTACGGATCACCGATTTGCGCAACGCAGATGGTGATTTGCCAGTATGCCGCAGAATAAACCGCGAGAAATAGGCAGCGCTTCGAAACCCAAGCCGTGCCGCGATCTGATTGGCGGGCAGGGACGTGGTTTCCAACAGATCGCGCGCGGCATGAAGAGCACGCCCCGTCAGGATATGCGAGGCGGTCATGCCCGCCGTGGATTTGCAAATTCGTGTCAGATGCGTTGGTGTCACACCCAAGGCACGGGCATAATCCTGCATGGCAAGTCCGGTGGCGAAATCGCGTTCAACCAGAGATGCATAAGCCTCGACCAGTCTTTGCGCCGCGGTGGGGTATGGCGCTTCTTCTTCCAGGTCGATCATTGCCCGGCGCAACCAAACCGTGATCAGGCTGGCCTGCGCCGTCAGCGCTTCGTCCATAAAGGCGCGCGCCTCGTTTTGCTCGCGCTGCATGGTTTCCAGAAGGTTTGAAAGGTCGGCCTGCGCGCGCGGGTCGCGGACGCGCAGCAACACCGGTTCATCCGGCATCAACAAACCGCTGCGCGCCGGGATCAGGCAGGCCAAGCCAAAGCTTTGGGCGCCGGGATCAATGGTGAACAGTGCCTTTGCCGGAAGGACCAGTGCAGTGTGCACACTTATCCCACGCCGGCGCCCTCCGATCAGGCAACGCCCCTGGCCGCGTGTCATCCACAAAAGCACATGATCGTCACAGCTGTGGGGCAGGGTGGCACGCCATGGGGCGGCACCTGTCCACTGCGCCAAAGTCATAAGTCGGGGATGATTAGGCAAACGGTGGCCTTTGCACAAACTATCAGGTTTTCGTCAGTATCGCAGGGAATTTGAGCGAAAACAGCCTGAAAATGTCTGATAACTGAAAGATCAGCGGAATGACGCTAATGTGTATCAGTCGCCAGTGTTTGCCATGTCTTCATGCGGGCGCGGAACCAACTGCGTTGTCGCTTGGCGTATTGTCGCGTTGCGACGATGGCGGCGTTGCGTGCCTCCTCGCGTGAAACCGCGCCATTCAGATAAGCGACAAGATCCGAGGCTCCGATGGCCTTGGACGACAGGCGGGCCGGGTCCCAATCGTTCAGGTTGTCCCGCACCTCATCCAACGCGCCGGCCTCGAGCATCATGTCAAAGCGCCGTTCAATTCTAGGCGTCAGCCACACTTTGGGTGCGTCCACGACAAATGCGGCACACTCCGCCAGTGGCAACAGCGGTGCCGGCGTTTCATCCTGCCAATCCGCAAGTGCCCGCCCGGTGCTGCGCTGTACCTCCCAGGCGCGCTGCACCCGCATCGGATTTTGCGTATCAAGGCGTGAGGCGGTCTTGGGGTCGACCTCGGCCAGCAGCGCGTCAAGCCCGTCTTGAGCCAAGCGTGCGGTCGCCTCGCGGCGAATGTTGTCCGGGGTTGGCGGGATTTCGGCCAAACCTTCCGTTAGCGCCGTGAAGTATAGCCCGGTCCCGCCCACGATAATCGGCCTTGGTCCGCCGTTCAGCAAGGGCGCCACCTCACGTAGCCAATGCCCGACGGAATAATCGGCGTCGCCCGGCACGTGACCATAAAGAGCGTGCGGTGCGCGGGCTTCTTCTTCCGGTGACGGGCGGGCGGTCAAGATGCGCCAATTGGCAAACACCTGAAGCGCATCGGCGTTGATGATCTGCCCACCAGCGCGGTGCGCCAAATCCAGTGCGAGGGCAGATTTGCCAGAGGCGGTAGGCCCTGCAATCAGGACAGGCTGTTCGGCAGATATGTCAGGCAGGCCCAGCATGGTCGCGGGTTTATGCCAGTTTTGGCACGGGAAGAAGGAGATTCCCCGCATTTTCCGCAGAGTTTGAAAGCAGAGCGAGGTTTGATGATTGAACCCAATCCTCTTTTCGGACATTTTGCGCCGCAACGCGAGACCTCGACCAAGGAGCTGCCCAATGCCCGACACCGCCCCGACCGAGACGAAGTTTAATCGCGTGCTTTTAAAGATTTCCGGTGAAGCGCTTATGGGGGACCAAGGGTATGGACTGCACCCGCCGACCGTCGAACGGATCGCACGTGAAGTGAAGTCAGTCCATGATCTGGGCGTCGAGATTTGCATGGTGATCGGTGGCGGAAACATTTTTCGCGGCCTGCAGGGCAGCGCGCAGGGGATGGAACGCACGACGGCCGATTACATGGGAATGCTGGCCACGGTGATGAACGCATTGGCGGTTCAAAGCTCGCTAGAGAAGATCGGTGTTTTTTGCCGGGTGATCACGGCCATACGGATGGATGAAGTGGCCGAGCCCTACATTCGTCGCCGTGCGGTACGCCACCTTGAGAAAAAGCGGGTTTGCATCTTTGCGGCGGGCACCGGCAATCCTTATTTCACGACAGATACAGCGGCAACGCTGCGTGCCAATGAAATGGCCTGTCAGGCGATCTTCAAGGGGACGAAGGTAGACGGGGTTTACGACAAGGACCCTGAAAAGCATGATGACGCCAAACGGTTTGAGACCGTCACCTATGACGAGGTTCTGGCCAAGCATCTGGGCGTAATGGATGCCAGCGCCATTGCGCTTGCGCGCGACAACAACCTGCCGATCATCGTTTTCAGCCTGGACGAGCCGGGAGGTTTCCGCGCCATTCTGGACGGCACCGGCACCTATACAAGGGTGCATGGCTGAGGCTAGAACAGCGCAGACGCCTAACAAAAAGAAGGACAACAGGGCATGTCAGACGATTTTGAACTGGATACCGGGGACCTGGAGCGGCGCATGGATGGCGCGATGGGCGCGTTGCGCACCGAATTTGCGTCGCTGCGCACAGGACGGGCCAGTGCCTCGATGCTGGAACCGGTGATGGTTGAAGCTTATGGTCAACGTACGCCGGTGAATCAGGTGGGCACTGTCAACGTACCAGAGCCGCGCATGGTCACCGTCAATGTCTGGGACAAAAGCATGGTGGGTGCCGTCGAAAAGGCTATTCGGGAAAGCGGTCTGGGCATCAATCCGCAGTTGAATGGCACGATTATCATGCTGCCGATCCCGGAACTGAACGAGGAACGGCGCAAGGAACTGACCCGGGTCGCGGCACAATACGCCGAGAATGCCCGCGTGGCGGTTCGCAACATCCGGCGGGACGGAATGGACCAGATCAAGAAGGCAAAGGCTGATGGTCTTTCGGAAGATGACCAGAAGTTCTGGGAAACCGAGGTCCAGGAAATGACGGACCGTTTCATCAAATCGGTCGATGAGGCGTTGGAGACCAAACAATCCGAAATTATGCAGGTCTAGATGCCAGGCGCACGCGATATGGAAGAACAAGTCCCCAAGACGGGTCCGCGCCATGTCGCGATCATCATGGATGGCAATGGGCGTTGGGCCCAGGCGCGCGGGCGTCCGCGGCTGTTCGGGCATCATGCCGGCGCGCGGCGGGTGCGTGAGATCGTGACGGCCTGTCCTGATTTTGGCGTGAAATACGTGACTATCTTTGCGTTTTCCACCGAGAACTGGAAGCGCACTCAGACGGAAGTTGCCGGATTGATGAGCCTTTTTCGGCGCTACATCATGAAGGAAATGCAGGATTTCGTGAAGGAAAACGTACGCGTGCGGTTTATCGGCGATCGACCGCGGCTTGATGCCAAATTGCGCGGTCTGATGGATGAGGCCGAGGCGATGACGCGTCATTGCACCGGAACCAACCTGACAATCGCGTTGAATTACGGTGGTCGAGACGAGGTGACGCGCGCCACGAAACGGCTGGCCTGCGACGTGGCCGAGGGCCGGCTAAAGCCTGAGGACGTGGATGAAGAAACGCTTCCAAAATATTTGGATACTTACGTTTTACCGGATCCGGATTTGGTCATTCGTACCTCGGGTGAAGCCCGAATTTCGAACTTTCTTTTGTGGCAATCGGCGTATTCGGAATATGAGTTTATCGACACGTTGTGGCCGGACTTCACCAAGGAAGTCTTCGGCGAATTGCTCAAGGGTTATGACATGCGCGACCGGCGGTTTGGGGCTGTCATCGGATGAGCGCAGACGCGCCATGGTCTGATCTCAAGGCACGGGTGTTGTCCGCTGCATTGATGGCAATCGTTGGTTTGATCGCCGTCTGGAACGGCGGGTTTCTTTTTCTTGAACTGGTCTGTGCGGTCTGCGGCCTGATGGTGTGGGAGGCGGCGCGGATGTTTGGCGCTCGTTTGGCCATTGCCCTGGGTGTGATGGCCGCCGTGGTCCTGACAGGGACCTATTTCCTGCCCGACGCATTTGCGTTGCCGCTGATCCTTTCGACAGGGCTGGTCGCAGCCGGTCAGGTGGAAAAGGACAAGTCGATTCTGTTCGGAGTGATCACATGGATCATGCTGGGCTGTTTTGCACTTTTGTTGCTGCG
>JBCBTE010000137.1:0-7201 GCA_039818805.1 Pseudomonadota bacterium | reverse complement strand
GAAGAACGTGCATCCCGGCAAGATCGTCTCGACCAGCCAGGAAGTTGAAGTCATGGTTCTGGAAACGCGGCGCTTGGCACCGTCGATTTCCAGAACCATGACTTCAACTTCCTGGCTGGTCGAGACGATCTTGCCGGGATGCACGTTCTTCTTGGTCCAGGACATTTCCGACACGTGCACCAGGCCTTCGACACCCGGTTCCAGCTCAACAAACGCACCGTAATCGGTGATGTTGGTCACGCGGCCCGTGTGGGTGCTTTCCAGCGGGTACTTGGCGGCCACCAGATCCCACGGATCTTCCTGCAGCTGCTTCATGCCCAAGGAAATGCGGTGGGTTTCCTTGTTGATCTTGATGACCTGCACCTTGACGGTTTCACCGATCGACAGGATTTCCGACGGGTGGTTGACCCGGCGCCAGGCCATGTCGGTGACGTGCAACAGACCGTCCACACCGCCCAGATCCACAAAGGCCCCGTATTCGGTGATATTTTTCACAACACCATCGACGCTGTCGCCCTCGGCCAGCTTGCCGATCACTTCGGCGCGCTGCTCGGCACGGCTTTCTTCCAGGATGGCACGACGCGACACAACGATGTTGCCCCGGCGGCGGTCCATTTTCAGAATCTGGAACGGTTGCTTGAGACCCATCAGCGGGCCCGCGTCGCGCACGGGGCGCACATCAACCTGCGAGCCGGGCAAGAAGGCTACGGCACCCCCCAGATCAACGGTAAAGCCACCTTTGACACGGCCAAAGATCGCGCCTTCGACGCGCGCATCATCAGCATAGGCTTTTTCCAGACGATCCCAGGCTTCCTCGCGGCGGGCCATTTCACGCGAAATGACAGCTTCGCCACGGGCATTCTCTGCGGCGCGCAGGAACACTTCCACCTCGTCGCCAACGGCGGTTTCGGGGGCTTCACCGGGATTTGCGAATTCCTTCAGATCAACGCGGCCTTCCATCTTGTAACCGACGTCGATGATGGCTTGGCCCGCTTCAATCGCGATGACCTTACCTTTGACAACGCTTCCCTCTTGGGGCGTGTCCATTTCGAGACTTTCGTTCAGAAGGGCCTCGAACTCCTCCATAGATGTGTTTTGAGCCATGTGGCGTTTTAACCTTTTCGTTTCGATTTTTCCGGCCGCGCGGTTGTTTCCGCCGGTCTTAGCGTTTCGTTGGTCAGACGGCCCACGCATCATGCAAAACAAAGAGGGCCGGTTGACCCGACCCTGCTCGATCTCAAATGCTTCGCGGCGATTCCGCCTTGTCGACGGTGGCGCTATAGCGTGCGTCGTCCTGATAATCAAGGGCCATCCGGTGATACACGCACCGTCACCTTGAATGTTTTAACACACAATTGGATACAGGCATTTGCGATGGGCTGCACCGGGAAGAAAGCTTGCGCGGCTTTCAACCCGACCTGCGGACGTAGATCGAACGCGCCGGCTGTCCCCTCGGCGAACGCCTGTCCAACAGCATCGGTCGCACGGGCCTTGCGCCACCAAGGTATTCCGGCAAACGGAGGGATGATGCCTTAACTTTCGACCTTTGATGCACCAACCTATCAAAGGTGCAGGTTTGCCGGCACGTCCTTCATTCGTCCCGCAACCCAAGTTGCAGATAGGTGTCCGGCGCGCGGTAAATCACCTTTTGCCCTTTCCATGGCCCATGCGGGTTGACGACGTCGACGGCCAAGGTGCCGCCCTGGGCAAGATCCACAAACAGGATGTTGCTGGAACACCAATCAATGCTGGCTGTCAGCATATGTTGCGTGGCCTCCACCTCGACCGTCACACTGCTGTTGCGTTTGATCTTGGCCACCTCACGCCCGCTAACGCTCAGCTTGTAGGCGCGGTACATGTCGGTCCAGCCACCTCCGCGATGAAAGATAATCCGCGCGCTCATAGACCGCCTTGTATGCGGATGACTTCAGCGCAGGCTGCTGCAACTGCCTCATCGATCGACATGGTCGTCGTATCCAGTAAAATGGCGTCCTCGGCCGGTTTCAAGGGGGCTGTTGCCCGCGCACTGTCACGCGCATCGCGGGCCTGCAAATCCTCCAGCACGGTTTCAAAATCCGTGTCGTGATCCTTTGCCAACAGCTCGTCCAGCCGTCGTTGGGCCCGCACATCATCCGTGGCCGTGACATACAGCTTCACGTCCGCCTGGGGGCAGATCACCGTGCCGATATCGCGCCCGTCCAGCACCGCACCCCCGGCCCTGCCGGCAAAGGCGCGCTGAAAATCCACCAGCGCTGCACGCACGTCCGGCAGGGCGGCCACGCGGCTGGCTGCTTGCGCAACTTCGGGTGTGCGCAAGTCATCCGCAGCAAGATCTTCGGGTTGCAATGCCAGCGCCGCAGCAACCGGATCGGTCCCATCCAGTGTGCGGCGCCCGGTGGCGCGATAAAGCAACCCGGTATCAAGGTGCCCAAACCCAAACCGCGCCGCAACCGCGCGCGCGACCGTACCCTTGCCCGCTGCCGCGGGTCCATCAATTGCCACCGTAAATGCCATGTCGTCCCCGACTTAATCCAAGCTATCGCACGCCTCAATCCAAGACATCGGCGCACGTCCCGCCACGTGTTTGAATTCCGTGCCAGCCACGAAACTTACACCCTATGCGCGGGACTTTGCCAAGCTTTGCGCAGAATTTCGCTGATTTTCGCACCGGGCAAATGGCTGCCCCATTCCTGTCGCGATTGGCTGACAGACCTTTGGTCAAGACAGGATCGAAGCCGCAAAAAATGATGGTGTAGCCAGATGACAGACAAGTCTTGGAACGACGTGGACGTGACAGCCTTGAAGCTCGACCCGCCGATCAGATGCCGGTGGGGTCGAAAGCTGCGTCAGACATGGGCGGACGGTGCGCTTTCGGGTTTGCCGCTGGTCGAGGGCATGCTGTTGATGATCTTGGTCGCCTCGGCGCATCTTTTTCTGAACGTCCCCGAAGAGACCGTCATCAACACTCTGCACGCCGCCACGCCGCGATGAATCCGGTCTCAAAACTACATGAATTCCACAGCTCAAACTGGAGCGGGTAGCGGGAATCGAACCCGCGCGTTCAGCTTGGGAAGCTGACAGGCTACCATTACATCATACCCGCCTGACCGACGCACAGGTATGCGGTTACACGAGACCGGTCAAGGCCCCCCACTCAGCCCTTTTGGCAACCAAAGCGCGATCAAAACGTGCTAGGATCGCGCGAAAGTCATTTCAGGCAGCACTTACAATTGGGGGATTTGAAAATGCGAGTCACGACGCAGGCCGATGGATTTTCCGTGCGCGCCATTTCCGGCACGCGGGCGGTCATGCTGGCCATGAATGCCAGGCGCGATGCGACGGTTGATTTTTTGGGATTCGGCGTCGGTATTCGTCAAAATCCCGACAATGCGGTCAAATGGCTGAACGGCTTCAAATGCTTCCGCTCGGTCAAACCTGACCCCAAGCGTGCGGAGCGGTTCAGCACTGCCGAACACCCGGTGCAGGGCTTCTACTGGGGGCACTATTGGGCCACGCCCGACACTGACTACACATATGTCATCCGTCCGCTCTTTCGTCCGCAAAATGCTGACCTCTCCGCGCTGCGCGCCGGCACGGATATGGAATTGACGGTGCGCACCGAAGCAGAAGATGACGGGCGACATTCGGTCTTCTTCAACCGCGGCGCCATCGTTAGTCAGGCCTATGCCGAACGTTTCGGCAATGACGACACGCTTGACGAAACCGAACTGGCCGCCGAATTGAACGATCCTGACGCGCCACGTACCAAGTGGCTGTCGCGCGGGTTGCTGGAGGGGGCGCTGGCCTTTATCGCGCAAGCAGCCGACAGCCGGTTTTCCCTGCATTGCGGGTTCTATGAATTGACCTACCCGCCCATCCTGCACGCGTTGGCCGATGCCGCCGCGCGCGGCGCGCGGGTGGAAATCATGTTCGAGGCCGACTGGTTCAAGCGCAGCGAAAACAGCCGGGTCGAAACGAAATACGGCACGATGAACCGTGCCGCCATCGCCCCGTTCCTGGGCCGCCCCAACCTGCATTTCCACGAGCGCATCCACTTCATCTCGATCACCCACAACAAGTTCATGTTGCTCAAGGAGAATGGCCACCCCGCACAGGTCTGGACGGGATCCACAAACATCACGCCCTCGGGGTTCTGTGGGCAATCAAACACTGGCCATATCGTGCGCGATCAGGCCGTGGCACAGTCCTACGCGGCCTATTTTGACCTGCTCGCCACCGACCCGCAACGCGAAGAACTCAAGGCCTTTTGTGAGACTCACACACCACCCCCGCCAGAGCAACTTCCACCGGGGTCGATCACCCCGCTGTTTTCGCCCCGCGTAGGATCAACCGAGCTGGATTGGTACGGCCGCCGCATCGAAGAGGCGCAGCAGACCGTCATTCTGACATCCGCCTTCGGCGTCACCACACGACTTGCACATTACTTCGATAACGACCGGGACTACCTGCGCTACATCCTGATGGAACGGCGCAGCCGCGGCGCGGGCGCCCAGGACATGATCGAGCGTGACCGCGACACCCGGATCGTCTTCGGTCAGGGGCTGGGCTATACTGGGTCGATGGGCAACTGGCGCAAAATTCCAGGGTTCAATCTGGAACACTGGATGTGGCGCGAACACCACTTTCGCTCGTCGGGGCACGTGTTCTTCGTGCACACCAAGTACATGGGCGTGGACGTGCTGACCGACGATCCGTTGATATTCACCGGTTCGGCCAATTTCTCTCCGGGGTCCCTGACAAGCAACGACGAAAACATGCTGCTCATTCGTGGCGACACGCGGGTGTCAGATGTGTACCTGACCGAGTTCTTCCGCCTGTTGAACCATTTCTATTTCCGGCAGGTCGCCAACCGCAAGGCGCAGGATGGCACGTCCGATCCCGACATCCGCTTTCTGGCGGAAGACGACGCATGGGTGGCGGGCCATTTCCGCGCCGAGAACTATCGCTCCAAACGGCGCGAGCTTTTCGGTGTTCCCGCCTAGGCCCGCCTGCGCCGCCGCCGTCCGCCTTCGCCGCCCGTATCACCGCCGGTGTTAAAGTTCACGTCCGGCAAGTCGACGATGGACTTCAGAATCGGGAACGGCTCCACCGCATTGGGGATGTTCGAGGCATTTACGAAGTGTTCTTGGAATCGCGGCTCGATCGCGGTTTCGATCTTGTGAATCTGGTGCACGGTTTCTTCGATCTCGGTGCGCGCCTTTGTGTTCAAAAGCGCGATCCGCGCGCCGGTGCCCGCGGCGTTGCCCGCGCTTGTCACCTTTTCCAGTGGCGCATCGGGGATCATGCCCAGAACCATCGCGTGTTTCGGACTGATATGCGCACCGAATGCGCCCGCCAGCACGACGCGATCCACTTGGTCGACACCAAACTTGTCCATCAGCAACCGCGCCCCCGAATAAAGCGCCGCTTTGGCCATCTGGATCTCGCGAATGTCGCGGTTGGTCACGGTGATCACCGGACCGCCATCGGCGCTGCCATCCCAGACCATGTAGGAAAAGGTCCGCCCATCCAGAAAACACCGCGCAGTGCCGGTCTGCTCAGGTGAACCGATCAGGCCGGGACCATCTAGAATGCCATGAATGCGCATCTCGGCCACCATCTCGATAATGCCGGACCCGCAAATGCCGGTGATGCCGGTGGCCGCCGTCGCCTCTGCAAAGCCATCTTCGTCGGACCACAGGTCACATCCGATGACCTTGAACCGCACGTCCTTGGTCTGAGCGTCGATCTCGACCCGCTCAATTGCGCCCGGCGCGGCCCGTTGCCCGGAACTGATCTGTGCGCCCTCGAACGCAGGACCTGTGGGCGACGAACAGGCCAACACTTTTTCTTTGTTGCCCAACAAGATTTCGGCATTCGTGCCGACGTCGACAACAAGCACGAGGTCTTTGGATTTGTCCGGCGCCTCGGACAAAGCTACGGCTGCCGCATCCGCGCCCACATGCCCCGCGATGCAAGGCAGGATATAGATCCGTGCCCGCGGATGGATTTCCAGATCTAGCTGCGTTGCGCGCAGGTTCATCGCCGAAGAGGTGCCCAACGCAAAGGGCGCCTGGCCCAGCTCGAACGGATCAATCCCCAGAAACAGGTGATGCATCACCGGATTGCACACGAACACCGCATCCACGATCAGCCGCTTGTCGATGTCCGCCTCTTCGGCGATCTGGTCAAACAGCGCATTCATCCCCTCGCGCACGGCCGCCGTCATTTCGGCCGCACCGCCGTCGTTCATCATCGAGTAGCTGACCCGACTCATCAGGTCCTCGCCAAAGCGGATCTGCGGGTTCATGATACCGGACGAGGCCACAACCTCGCCGCTGGCCAGATCGCACAGATGCGCGGCAATCGTGGTGGATCCAAGGTCAACCGCCAGCCCGTAGATCTTACCCTCGTAAAACCCCGGCCAGACCTGCATGATCTGCGGCGGCTGGCCGTCATTGCCCTGCTGCACGGCAACGGTGACTTTCCAGTCGCCTTTGCGCAAAACAGGCTGAAGCGTGTGCAGCACGTCCAGATCGGCCGACGCGCCCTTGATCTGCCATTGCTCGTTCAACGCCTTGACCAGCCGTTCCAGGTCGCCTGACGGCTCGTGCATGTCAGGCTGCTCGACCTCGACATAGTAAAGCCGCACCGAGGGGTTCATGATGATGTCGCGCACCTCAGCGCGCTTGCGCACCACCTGCTTGTGCACCTGGCTTTCGGCGGGCACGTCAATAACGACGTCGCCCATGACCTGCGCCTGACAGCCAAGGCGGCGCCCCTTTTTCAGGCCACGCTTTTGGTCATACCGTTCCTCGACGCTGTTCCACTCTGACAACGCATCGTCTTGCACCGTCACACCATGTTTGGAAAACTCTCCGTAACCCGGCGTTATCTGGCACTTGGAACAAATCCCGCGTCCGCCGCAGACCGAATCAAGATCCACGCCCAACTGCCGGGCCGCCGTCAGTACCGGCGTGCCCACGGGAAACCGTCCGCGTTTGCCGGACGGGGTGAAGACAACAAGAGGATCGGTTTCACTCATTGCAGCAAACCTTTGGTCGAAAGGATTTGTTTGGCTGGCACCATAGCTGTTTCGCACGCAACCGAAAGGCCGCAACCGGCATAATCCGGCAAACCCGCGTCATCCTGCAACCAGCACTCAGGCCCGCTCGATCTGCGCCCCCAGTCCGGTCATCAG
>JBCBTE010000136.1:0-7261 GCA_039818805.1 Pseudomonadota bacterium | reverse complement strand
AGGCGGCGATTGCCCAGATCGGGGCCGACCGTATCGGGGCTTTCATCGCCGAACCCATCTTGTCCTCCGGCGGTGTGATTGTCCCGCCTCCCGGCTACCATCAGCGCACGCATGACATCTGCCGCGCGCATGACATCCTTTACATCTCGGATGAAGTCGTCACCGGGTTTGGTCGCTTGGGACACTGGTTTGCCAGTCAGGATGTATTTGGCATCACGCCTGACATCATTACCTGTGCGAAGGGATTGACCTCCGGATACTTACCGCTGGGCGCATGCATCTTTTCGGACGCCTTTATGGAACGTATGTCCGGCGCTGACGGCGATGACGTTTTCTACAACGGTTATACTTATTCCGGTCATCCGGTGGCCTGCGCCGCAGCCCTGAAAAACATCGAGATCATGGAAAGTGAAGACGTCCTTGGTCATGTTCAGCGCGTCGCGCCACATTTCCAAGGCCGAATGCACCAGATCGCCCAGCGTTTCGATATCGTCGGCGACGCCCGCGGCATGGGCCTGCTTGGTTGTATCGAATGCCGGCCGGACCTCAGCGATGAAAGCTATGCCGCCCATCTTCAGTTTGGGGCGCAACTTGATGCCGCGTGTGAAGAAATGGGTCTGCTGTTGCGCCCGTTTGGAAACATGGCCGTGTTCTCGCCGCCATTGGTGATGTCGATGGCCGAAATTGACGAGATGTTCGACATCATGGAAGCCGGATTGACCAAGCTTGAGGCACAGTACAATGGTTGAGATCAAACGCCTTAAAGACAATGTCCAGGACGTAGCGGAAACCCTGCTGAGCGATGGCGGTGTCATTGTTGAAAACGCGGTGACACCATCCGTACTTGATCAGATCGCAACTGATCTGCGCGGCCCCTTCACCGAGCAGGGCCATAAGTTCGCGAATGATTTCAACGGCTACAAAACCCTACGTCTTGGCGGTGTCCTTGGCCTCAGCCGCGCTGCCGCCGACATCATTGGCCATCCGCTGGTCACAGGCGTGGCCGATCACGTGCTGAAGCGGCATTGCGAAACCTACCGCATTGGATCTTCCACCGCGATCGAGATTCATCCCGGAGAAAAGGCGCAGCAACTGCACCGTGACGATGATTTCTACCCAATGCGTATCCCCGGTGTAGAATTCCAGATGTCGGCCATGTGGGCGCTCACCGATTTCACACCTGAAAACGGGGCGACCCGTGTCGTCCCCGGCTCTCAGGATCTGCGCCCCATTGATTTCATCACCGATGATCAGATTACCCAAGCTGCCATGACCCGCGGCTCTGTCCTGTTCTATCTCGGCGCCACGGTCCATGCCGGCGGCGCCAACCAATCCAATGCGGCACGGTTGGGTCTGATCACAACCTATTCCCTGGGGTGGTTGCGGCAGGAGGAAAACCAATATCTTTCCGTCCCCCGCGACGTCGCCGCAACGTATCCGGACGCTGTGCAGCGCCTCATGGGGTACCAGTCCCATGGTCCTTATCTGGGTGTCTATCCCGGTGACCCCGACGGTCACTGGTTCGACGCCTGAGCCTGCCAATCCGCCCGTGTCATCTCGAACCAGGAAACGTCGTCATACCCGTAGGCGCGCTTTGTTCCGATGGGCCGCATGCCGCATTTCTGCAGAACATGTTGTGACTTGGCGTTGTCGGGATCGGTCGTTGCCACCACTTCGGACAGCGTCGTCATCTCAAATGCGAATTTCAAAAGCCGCGCACAGGCTTCGGTCGCAAACCCCTGCCCCCACGCGTCGGGCAACAACATATAGCCGACCTCGATCTGATCGCGTGGATAGGCATCCGGCACCACTTGGGTCCAGTCGATGTCATCGTCGTCGATCGGAACAGGTGTCAGAACACCATCGCCGATCTTCTGCCCGGTGTCCTTGCGTTGGATGGACCAAATCCCGATGCGGCCGCCCGCGCCACGTTTGACCGCGTCCTTCATATGTCGCTCAACCGCGTCCGGTGTCATGGCGTCCGCCACGTAATGCATAACCTTAGGATCACACAATATGGCCTGCGCGATATCCAAGTCCTGGTCGCAAAACGGGCGCAACCGCAAGCGCTTGGTTTCAAGCACCAGCGCATCGGAAGACAAAGAGCGGATCATGGAGGATTTGCCTTGAACGACGCAAGACTGCGGTTTGATTTCTAGGGCACGGGTACGCGGGGCATCTTTTTTGTAATACCGGATGCGACACGTGTTGCAACAGCGCTCAGACCTTCAAAGAACGACACGCCGGTTTCAGCCGGGGGGCAAAAGACCCTGCCTCGGCTGTCAGATGCCGCTTTCCAGCAAAGCCGCTCGTCGCCACGAACGACCGTTTTTGCGTGTTTATTCGGCCACCAATGCCACCGGTTTTGGGCAATCTGTCGGGTATGCCGTCACGGCCTTGTCCGTAACAGTCTTGTCCCTGCGATGGATCAGGCTGAACAACGGCGGCGTGAAATAGAAAGACACCACGGTTGAGAACAGAACTCCTCCCGCAATGGCCACGGCGAAGGGCGGCCAGAAAGCCCCACCTTCCAGGATCAACGGCAGAAACCCGCCAAAAGTGGTGATGGTTGTCGACACGATGTGGCGGCTGGACCCGGTCACAACTCGCGCCATTGCATCGTGATCGCCGCGCCGCGCGTCCGGATCTTGCTGCAACGCAGTCAGAATAATGATCGCCGCATTGATCGAAACGCCGATAGATCCAATCACGCCGATGATCGCCTGGATCCCAAACGGGTATTGCATGATCGCCAACGACAACATGGACAGGCCTGCTGACAATACGCAAACAACCAACGCCACGACCGTAAGTCGGAACGAATTGAAGGTCAGCGCAATGGTAGCGATAGTCAGTGTCACGATCAGTCCGACGGACGCCATGAGGTTGCCCACTGTATTGGACCGCGCATCACTGTCACCTCCTAGTTCCATCGTGTAACCGCTTGGCAATTCAAAACCACGCGCATCTAGCGCGGTCAGCACGTCTTGCAGCGCCTCTTCGGGCAAGACGCCGGGTACGATGAAGGCTTGTACAGTGTTTTCGCGAATGCCGTCGGTGCGCGATATCACGCTTTCCGACGGTTTGATCACCGGCGTCGCCAGTTCCGACAAAGGCACTGCAGGGAAAGCCCCCGTTGCCGACACGGACGCAGCATTCGGCAGCAGGATCGGCATATCCGCGATGGCCTGTATGTCCGTCCGCAGCCCGTTGCCCATGCGCACGCGCACCGGCAACTGCTCGGTTCCTTCCACCAGTGAGCCACCGGTCAAACCCACAAGCGCCGTGTTCAACTGCGCGGCAATATCCGCCACGTCCAGTCCCAAAAGCCGTGCCTTGACCTCGTCAATTTCAAACTGCACTTCCGGCGCACCGCCATTCACGCCGGCCCGTGCCTGGGTCACCAGATCAAGATCGGCCATGATCGCACGTACCTCGTCGCCCAAGCGGCGCAGGGTCGCAATGTCCTGTCCCTTGATTTTGATTTCCACGGGTGCGTCCACGGGCGGACCCTGCACCAGACCCCGGACAATCACCTGCGCATCCGGAAACTGCGCGTCGAAGCGACCTTGCAAGTCGCTTACCAGGCGTGCGGCATCTGCGTCGGTGTCCGTGGTTACCATAGCCTGGGCAAAACCCGGCTCCTGGCTGCGGTTGCCAACAATGTTGTAATAGAAAGCAGGACCGGATTCTCCTACCGTCCAATACACGCTTTGCACGCCATCATCAGCGCGTATGACATCGTCCATTTCACGGGCCTTGCGCGCCGTCTCGGTGATGGCCGAGCCCGAAGACATATCAATCTCGATGTAGAACTGATTCCGCTCAACCCCTGGAAAGAACTGCGCTGTCAGCGTGGGAAAGGCCGCGAACCCGAGGACCGGCAGGATCAATGCCACGGCAATGGACCTTACCGGGTTCCTGACCGCCATCCGGATCGAGGCCTCGAAAGCTCGCGCCATGGGCGGAATGGATACGCCACGGCTCAGCATGGTGCCCTTGCGCGCCGCGGGCAGAATCCAACCGGCCAGCGCGGGTGTCACCGTCAAGGCCACCAGCAAAGACCAGATCAGCATCAACACAACGGCAATGGCAATCGAGCCCACGAAATCACCCGCCGGGCCGGGCAGAAGGATCATCGGCGTGAAAGCCAATGCCGTCGTGACGGTTGAGGCCAACAACGGCGCGGCCAACCGTTTAACCGCATCGCCCACGGCTTCGACGCGCTCCATCCCATCCTGCAGCCTGCGGCGCACTTCGTCCGACATGACGATGGCCGCGTCGACCAACAATCCCAGCGCAACGATCAAGCCGGTCACCGACATCTGGTGAATGGGCAAACCGATCATGTTCATCGTGGCCAGAGTCGCAAGCGAGACCACCGGCAGCACCAACGCCACGATGCCCGCCGCCCGGACCCCCAGCGTCACAAGCAGTACTGCGACCACCAGCGCGACGCCGATCGCCATGTTTGTGCCCACATCCGCCAGACGATCCAGCGTGTAAGTGCTTTGATCGAACAACAGCGTTTCTTCTATTCCCAAAGGAACCAGCGCTGCACCTGACGCCAGCTCGTCGCGCACGAAGGCCATCCAGCGATCAATCTGTACGCCGTCTTGCGCCAACACGCCTACCAGCACCGCTGGTTTGCCGTTGGCATAGGCCAGTTCAGATGCCGGATCGCGCGCGCCCCTGTCGATCTGCGCGGTGTCTCCCAAGGTGACGGTCCCGCCCTCGGCATTTTCCCGCAGCACCACTTGCCGAACCCTGTCCAGCGTTTCGATCTCGCCGGTGACGCTGATCGTCAGATCAACATCGCCCTGCAGCCGGCCGGACTGCACCTTGCCATCCGCCTGGGAAATCCGACCGGAAATTTCGGACGCTGTCAGACCCAGCGCAGCAGCCTTTACCGGATCGACGCTGATCAGCACTTCTTCTTCCGGCACGCCGAAGTAATCCACCGCGCGGGTTGACGGGATTGACCGCAGACGATCACCCAAAGCTTCTGCATGACGAGACAGCAAAGTAAGCGGCATGTCCGGCTCACTGGCCGTAACCGAAATAACCGCCGAATAAGCCGAAATTCCTTCGGCATCAAAATCCGGCGTCAGAACGCCGTCGGGAAAATTGCGACGCGCGTCTTCCACTGCATCGCGTGCCTCGGACCAGACCTGTTCAATCGTGGCCTCGTCCAGTGTTTCCAGCAATTCGACCGACACCACAGACACGCCCGAGCGCGACACCGAGGACACCTCGTCGATCTCGGCAATCGAGCGCAATTCTTCTTCGATCTCTGCAGTGACCAAGGATTCCACCCGCTCTGGATCCGCACCGGGAAACTGCGTGGTGATCGTGGCAAACAGATTGGTGATCGTCGGGTCCTCCTGACGCCCAAGGGACAGGAAGGATGAAAAGCCGGCCGACACCAGCACCAGGATGATCAGGGCTACCAGGCGCGGTTGGCGGAAGGTCAGGGTTTCCATGGCGTGGACCCTCTTACTCGACGTGCGTGGTGGTCACGCGTTGACCCACGGTGACCCTTTGCGGGCCCTCTTCAATCAGGCGCGCACCATCGGGAAAGGCGCCGCGCACAAAGACGCGGTCACTTTCGGCGTGCAGGATTTCAACGGTTGCGGCACGTACCGTGTCTTCTGCGTCAACCGCCAGCAGCGTCCATTGCCCACGCACGCCTTCTTTCAGGCTGGTGGTCGATACCCAAAGCCCTTTGACCGCCACGTTTTGCGCAACAATCAGGCGTGCCGTCTGCCCAAAGGCCGGTTGATCTACCGTATCGATTTCAAAAATTGCCGTGCGGGTACGCGTCACCGGATTGATATCGGGGCGCAGGGTGACCAGTGTCGCCTCATGGGCCGTGCCGTCGATGTCTATTTTGGCGTCCTTCAACTTGGCCTCTGTCACGTCAAGCGGCACGCCGATCCGAACCTGGGGCTTGCGCAGTTCAACCAAGCCCAGCACTTGCTGCCCCGCGCCAAGCGTCTCCCCTCCGTCCACAAGCCGAGCTGTCACACGGCCATCAAATGGCGCTTTGATCTCTGACTTCTGAATTCGGATCGCGACGCTGCTCAGGCCGGCCTCGATTTCGGCGATACGTGCGCGCAACTCATCCTGACGCGCCATCGCTTCGTCAAGACCGGCCTGGCTGGTGAATCCGCGTTCCGTGAGCTTGCTTGCGCGATCCACTGTTTGCCCGGCGAACCGAAGTTGCGCCTGTGTTGCGGTCTTCGATGCGTTCAACTGATCCTGTTCCGATCGTAAAAGCGAAGTATCCTGCCGCGCCAGAAGCTGGCCCGCGGAAACCCAGTCGCCCTCATCTACAATGATCTCGTCCAGACGGCCGGGCAGCTCGAACGAAATCGCCGCGGTCTTTTGTGGTTCAACCTGCCCTATGAAGGCGCGTTGCACCGTATATCCTTGCTCAATAACAACGGGTGACGTCGAGACCGGTATGGTCGGTGCCGCAGCGGGGGTCGGTGCCGCATCAGCCCGGCGCTCGAGTTCCGAGGCTCCGATCTGCACCGCAAACACCGCACCGGCGATCACTGCAAGTGTTACTCCGAACCGGCCAAGTGCAAGCGCGCCGCGCTCCATCATCTTGCGCACTCGGGTTTTGCTTGTTGCCTCAGGATGCTTCGTCATGTCCGGATCCTCGCAAAGTTAGCTTCCCTTACATATGTTAGAACCACTTACTTTGACAAGTATTACGTTATTTGCGATGGATTGGATCATGAAAAAACCTGTCACGATAACGGCACCCAAGACCGACAATGCGCAGGCCGAGCCCTTGCGTAAGGCAAGCTATCATCACGGCGATCTGCGCGCCGGTCTGATCGAGGCGACACGCCGCCTGGTCGAGGAAAAAGGACCAGATGGCTTTTCGGTATCGGACGCGTGCCGCTTGGCCGGTGTTTCAACGGCCGCACCGTATAAGCACTTCAAAGACAAGAATGAAATGCTGGTCGCGATGGTTCTGGAAGGCATGGCGCGACACCGGTACAACATGTTGGCCTCCATCACGGACATCCCGGAAGGCTCGCCCATGCGGCTCAAGGCTTTGGGCAAGGAATACATCACCTTTGCCCTGCAAGAACCCGGCGTATTCCGTCTTAAATTTGGCGGATTTACCGACCGACTTGATGACGAGCGCCTTCAGACCTACGGCGAAAAAACCTTTGAAGTGGTGCTGGAAGAAGTGGCGAAATGCATCGGGGAAACCGAAATCACGCAAAATGTTCGCAACCGG
>JBCBTE010000135.1:0-7282 GCA_039818805.1 Pseudomonadota bacterium | reverse complement strand
GCCGATCATGCGGGCCCAGGGTCACGGGCGCATTTCGATACGCATCGTGCTGGTCAGACCCTCAAGCGCATGCTTGGTCGAATTGTAAGCGCCGCGCATCCGCAGGGTCGCGAACCCTAGAACGGAAGAATTTTGCACAATGCGCCCGTGACCCTGGGCCCGCATGATCGGCAGGATTTGGCACGTCAATTCGTGCCAGCCGAAAAAATTTGCCTCGAAAATGGACCGAAGCGCATCCGTCGGCAGATCCTCGACCGCGCCAGGGCAAACGAACGCACCATTGTTGAAGAGAGCGTCAAGCGTGCCGCCGGTAGCATCCAACACCTCTTGCAGACCGCTTTTGATGGTGGCGGGGTCCTGGTAGTCGATCAGCGGGCTTTCAAACCCTTCAGCGCGCAGCCGATCACAGTCGTCGGGCTTTCGGCAAGACGCGAAAACGCGCCAACCGCGCGCTTTCAGTCCGTGGGCGCCATCATATCCGATGCCGGACGAGCAGCCTGTAATGAGAATGGTTCTTTGGGTCATACGCGGCACTTTGGCGTCGTGCCGTGTGCGATGCAATCAGTTTGCCGCGGCGCTGACAAGCCAATCGGCCATCCAGCCGGTTTCGCCGGTGTCCACGACTTGTAGTTCAAGCCAGCCATTGCCGGGCGATTGCAGCACGGCCACTTCCGTACCCTCGGTAAGGCTGGTGACTTTCTGGTATTCCGTGCCCGGACCACCGCGCATGTTCACCACGGTGCCGGTGATGTACCGGACATCCATCGCCGCGCGCGCGGCCGCTTCTGCCTCTTTGCGCAACTCCTGCCGTGCGGTTTGCTGTTCGAAAAGCTCGATCGCGCCGGGCCAAACCTCGCGCACGTCTTCCTGTGCCTCTTCCAATGCGGCAACAACGGCCGCGTCTTCTGCCGTTTTAGGTTCCGTCAGGACAGACACCTTGTTTGCGCCTTCTGGCAAAGCATCATTTTTGCGCAGATCGGCTTGCACTGAGGCAAGCGTGATTTCAAAACGGTCGCCGGTTGTGTCTTGCAGCGTGCTCAATTCGGCACCGTTTTGTGGCTGTTGGGATGTTGACTGCGAAGTGGTGGTCGTATTTTGCACCTGCGCAACGGTAACTTGCGCAGACCGGTTTGCCTGCGCTTGCAAAGAGTTGTCACGCGGTGCGTAATTGGCGCCGCCACTGAGTTCCCAGAAGGCGAAGCCCAAAAAACCAAATGTAATCAGAATAAAGCGCCACATCGCGCATCCCCCTTCGCGGCGGTACTCACCGTCTACATGCCAACACAACTTACACGATTCGGTTCCCTGCTTCATGGGAAAAGCTGGGGATATTTCCCAAGCTGTGCTTTACGGCCCGGTTTGGCGATTGTATCACATCATCTATGTCTGATTTGGTCGACGACCCCAATATAGGCCCCGATGGCACCCCCGAGGCTGTGGCTGAACCGCTTCGCCGCGCAATTGGCGAGCGCTATCTGACCTATGCCTTGTCGACAATTATGCACCGCGCATTGCCGGACGCGCGGGACGGATTGAAACCCGTGCACCGGCGGATTCTGTACGCGATGAACCGGTTGCGGCTTGCTTCAAATGGCAAGTTTTTGAAGTCCGCCAAGATCTCCGGTGACACTATGGGCGATTTCCACCCGCACGGTGATGCCGCGATCTATGATGCGATGGCGCGGCTCGCGCAGGATTTCAACGTGCGTTATCCGCTGGTCGACGGGCAGGGAAATTTCGGCAATATCGACGGCGACAATCCCGCTGCAAGCCGCTACACCGAGGCGCGGATGACATTCGTTGCCGAGGCTCTGTTGCAGGGTCTGGAAGAGAACGCCGTTGATTTCCGGGACAATTACGATGGCCGCCTGACCGAGCCTGCGGTTCTGCCGGCCGAATTTCCCAATCTGCTGGCTAACGGGTCAAGTGGCATTGCCGTGGGCATGGCCACGAATATTCCACCGCACAACATCGTAGAGCTGGTTGATGCCTGCCTGCATCTGATCAAGACGCCAGACGCGCGGGACGACACGTTGATGAACTACGTGCCGGGGCCCGATTTCCCAACCGGTGGCATTATCGTCGAGCCGCCCGAGGCGATTGCACAGGCCTACCGGACTGGCAAGGGCGGCTTTCGCCTGCGGTGTAAATACGAGGTTGAGGATTTGGGCCGCGGTCAATGGCAGATCGTGGTCACGGAAATTCCTTATCAGGTGCAGAAGTCCAAGCTGATCGAGAAGCTGGCCGAGGTCATCCAGACCAAGAAGGTGCCCATTCTGGCCGATGTGCGCGATGAAAGTGCCGATGACATCCGGGTCATTCTGGAACCGCGATCCAAGAACGTGGACCCCGAGGTGTTGATGGGGATGCTTTATCGCAACTCCGATCTCGAGGTTCGGTTCAGTTTGAACATGAACGTGCTGATCGACGGGGTGACGCCCAAGGTGTGCAGCATGAAGGAAGTGCTGCGGGCTTTCTTGGATTTCCGGCGGGAGGTGTTGCAGCGCAGGTCGATCCACCGGATGGAGAAGATTGACCACCGGCTGGAGGTTCTGGAAGGGCTGATCGTTGCTTTCCTGAACCTTGATCGAGTGATCGACATCATCCGATATGACGAAGATCCCAAGGATGCGCTGAAGCGCGAGGATTGGGGGCGGGACTTTGTCCGTGCCCGGGATGAGGCCGATTATGTGCCCCCGGCCCCCGGAGGAGAGGACGGTCTGACCGAGGTGCAAGCCGAGGCGATCCTGAACATGCGGCTGCGGTCGTTGCGCAAGCTGGAAGAGATAGAACTGGTCAAGGAACGTGACGCTTTGATGGAAGAGCGCGCAGAGCTTGAGGATTTACTCGAAGATGAATCGCTTCAGTGGAGCGCCATTTCCGACCAGCTGAAAGAGGTGAAAAAGAAATTCGGCAAAGACTATGAGGGTGGCGCGCGCCGAACTGCATTTGCCGAGGCGGGTGAAGTCGAGGACGTGCCACTAGAGGCAATGATCGACCGCGAGCCCATTACCGTGGTCTGTTCAAAAATGGGTTGGATCCGGGCAATGTCTGGCCATATCGACCTTGATCGTGAGCTGAAGTTCAAGGATGGCGACGAAGGGCGCTTTGTGTTCCATGCCGAAACCACGGACCGGCTGCTGGTGTTTGGGACGAATGGACGCTTCTATACGTTGAGCGCCGCCAACCTGCCCGGCGGTCGCGGTATGGGAGAGCCGTTGCGACTGATGGTCGACCTTCCCAACGAGGCCGATATCGTGGATATCATGATCCACGTTCCGGGCCGCAAACTGTTGGTTGCATCCAGTGCCGGCGACGGGTTCATCGTGCCCGAGGATGACGTGCTGGCGCAAACCCGTTCGGGCAAACAGGTTTTGAACGTGCGTGACGGTGTGGCGGCGCAGGTCTGCCGCGGCGTTGCGGGTGATCATGTGGCCTGCGTCGGTGAAAACCGCAAGGTGCTGATCTTCCCGCTGGACGAGTTGCCCGAAATGGGCCGTGGCAAAGGCGTGCGCTTGCAGAAATACAAGGATGGCGGGCTGTCGGATGCCACCACCTTCACCTTGACCGAGGGTTTAAGCTGGCTTGATCCCGCCGGGCGCACGCGCACGGAAACCGAACTGGCCGAATGGACCGCAAAGCGTGCCGGTGCAGGTCGGATGGCGCCGCGCGGGTTTCCGAGGGACAATCGATTCACCTAATTGGCATCGCGAGAGGGTGTCTTCGTGTGATGTTTCAAGCGGCTGTGACCGCGCGAGATGGGTGTGCCGGACCCGAAACAGGGTCTGTTTCCAGCCAGACACCGCCCTCGGGGCGTAGGGTCAGGATCATGATCGGATCCGGATCGCGTCCCGCCACCGGCTTGAACCGAAACCGCCCCAGAAGTGTTCCCAGGATGATCACGGCCTCTTGCAAAGCAAAGCTGGCTCCGATGCAGATACGAGGCCCATCGCCAAAAGGCAGGTACGCGTAGCGCGGAATCGCTTTGCGGTCTGCAAAGCGGTCAGGTCGGAACGCATCGGGGTCGTCCCACAGCATGTGGTGGCGGTGCAGCGCGTAGATCGGGATCATGACCGTATCTCCGGGACGGATTTCGCGTCCGCACAGCGTGTCATTCGCCAGCGCGGTGCGCGACACCATTCCCGCAGGCGGGTAAAGCCGGAGCGCTTCGTCGATGATCTGTCGCACAAACGGCAGCTTTGCCACGTCTTCGCCGGTCACGGCGCGGTCGCCGCACACGGCATGCACCTCGGCACGGGCACGATCCTGCACGCCTTGGTCAAAGGCACAAAGGTAAAGCGACCACCCCAGGGTCAGCGCCGTGGTTTCATGCCCCGCAACGATGAACGTCAGCAGGTTGTCGCGCAACTCGGCGGTGTTCATCTGGCGCTTCGTCTCGGGGTCCTCACCCTCGAGCAGCAGATCCAACAGGTCGGGCACACCATCGGCACCTCGTTTGCGCCGGGCGTCGATCGCCTGGTCCGCCACTTTGCGCATGTCACCAACTGCGTTGCGCGAAAACAGCAGCCGGCCCGGGCGAGGCACCCAATCTGGTGCGCCCAAAACGTCGAGAAGGGAAATTTTGCCCGCCTCGGAAATGTAGGCATCGATGCCGCGGTGCACCGCGTCGGCGTCAAACATGCCGTCGCCGGAAAATGTTACGTCCGCGATCACGTCGAAGGTGGTGCGCACCATATCGGCCGCCATGTCGATTGCTCGTGGCCCGGCCTGGGCCACCCGATCGGCGCTCCGCTCGGCCGCGGCCGTCATGATGGGGGCAAGGTTCATCACATTGCGGTGAGAAAAGACCGGAGCCGCCGTGCGCCGCTGCCAGCGCCAATGCGCGCCTTCGGCGATGAAAAGCGATTCACCGATGGCCGGTTTCAACAGGTTCTTGGTCACAAGCGATTTGGGATAATTGTCCAGCCGTTCCAAAAGCATCTCGCGGATTGCGCCAGGATCCATGACCATGTGCCAGCGCTTGGCGGTACGCCCTGACACCATCGGTTGCCGTGTCGCGATCTCGGGGATGATGCTTAGAACATTTCTGCGTGCCGCATTCAGGCTGCCGAGGATGCCCATGGGTTGGGTCGTGAGCGGCACTTTCACGGGGGTTGCAGGGTGAGACATAACACCTCCTGTTGCATCTCATCCACATATAAGATGTGACAGGGGTCGGGGCAAATGACGTGGCGGCGCCTGCGGCGATTACGACCACTGCAGAGTTTGCACAAAGCCGCCCGGTGGGCTATCGGTGATGGGTGGAGACGGGGGATTTTTATGCTGCGACGCGTGATGCTTGGGCTGGCCGGTCTGGTGCTGGCGGCCTGCACCAATCCAAATGATCTGGATGAAGCGCCGGCATATCTTGGGAACTTCCATTTAGGGCATAACGTCGTCGTTGCCCCCAACCTGACCAAAGGACCGGTATCGCGTGAGGCGTCCCGGGAAGAATGGATCACGGCCATGAAGAAGGCCGTTGGTGACCGGTTCACCCGGTACAATGGCACGCGGTTGTATCATCTGGGCATCAGCATCGAAGGATATGTTCTGGCCATTCCGGGGATTCCGATTGTCGCGTCGCCGAAATCGGCGCTGATATTCAAGGTCACGGCATGGGACGATGCGAAGGGTACAAAGCTGAATGAAAAGCCTGAGACGATCACCGTGCTGGAAAGCCTGTCGGGCAACACGGTGATCAGCTCCGGTCTGACGCAGTCCAAGGAAAAGCAGCTTGAAAACCTGTCGAAGAACGCGTCGAAACTGATCCAGAACTGGCTGGTTCAGCAGAACAATCTTGAAGGCTGGTTCGAAGATGACGGCGTTCCGGCCCGCGAAAAGCCACGCGGGCGCGTCGCGCAGGCCGCACTGGTGGCCGAAGAAGCACAGAAATCCGACGCGCAGCGGGCGGCCGAAGCAGCGACGGCGACGGCTGCGGCGGACCCCGAAGTGTTGCCGCAACAAGGCGGGCCGCAGCCGGTGCTTGTCGATGCAACCGGTGTGGTGCCGGTTGTGATGCGTGCGATGGATGCCCAGCAAGCAGCCACGGCTAACAGTCTTGTCGAACCTTTGGTGCTGTCGACGGAGCAATAACCGCCAAAGAGCGTTTGCAATGAAAAAGAGGGTTTGACGAATGCCCCGTGCGATCGCAATTGTGAACAGGAACCACGTCGGGCAGGCGGCGATCCAACAAGCCCCTGCGGCCAACAGTTTTCAACTCGAACCGGCCTGGATCATAGGGCCCGGTCGGACCATCTAGCACACGGGCAGAGGTGTTATGATTGATCGACGTTTTTTTGTTTTCGCTGGGTGCGCAGGTGTGTTGACGGGATGTGAAACAACAACCGGGGCGTTGGGACCGACCCCGGACACCGGTGCGACCGATGGTTCGGCGGGTCTGGATGACACGATTTCGCCTGCACGGCAACCTCGTGCGGAACCGGACATGGACAAGGCGCTGTTGCCTGAAGATACCCAAGACCTTCGCATCGCTTGGGCAGAAGTCAGGTTCGCGCCGGATTTCACGCGTACCGCACCCCACAACAGCGTCACGGACGCTTTCATTCTTGAACAGATGCGTGACGAAATTCCTGCGGGCCTGATTGCCGCAAACGCGAACGGACGGGTTCCCGTCAATGCCTTGGTTGAAGTATCGCGATTCAACTTTGCAAATGTCGCCGCCGGGCTTCTGGTCGGAACGAAAGGGTCTTTGGCCGCATTTCGGACCACGCTCTATTACGCGGACACTGGTCAGCAGGTGGGCCGGACGGCGACGAACATTGCCACCACACCGCCTCGCCCGACCCTGATCGGCGTCGCGGCAATCAAATCGCCGGCCGACGAGGTCAGATTGGTGGCAAGCCGAGCGGCGCAGGCAATCGCGATACGGCTTTTCGGTCGACCGGAATAGCAAAGCCGACGCGATCAGGGGTGCCTTGCTGACGAAGCGCTTGATTTTCCTGTCATGACCCCATAAATGCGCGCGGAGTAGCAATTCGGGCCGGTGTCGGCCCCCCAACTGGATAGGGCGCCTAACGACATGGCAAAGGAAAAGTTTGACCGCAGCAAGCCGCATGTGAACATTGGCACGATTGGTCACGTTGATCACGGCAAGACGACGTTGACGGCGGCGATCACGAAGCAGTTTGGCGATTTCAAGGCGTATGACGAGATTGACGGCGCGCCCGAGGAGAAGGCGCGCGGGATCACGATCTCGACGGCGCATGTGGAATACGAGACCGAGAGCCGGCACTACGCGCATGTGGACTGCCCCGGTCACGCC
>JBCBTE010000134.1:0-7454 GCA_039818805.1 Pseudomonadota bacterium | reverse complement strand
GATGATTTCGAAGCGGCTCGCGCCCACACTGATGTGGCAATCGAAGAAAGCGGCTGGACGCCCGGTGGCAACCTTGACCCCGATCAGGTGCCCGGCGCCAATACCGTGTGGCAGGCCCAGGGGGACGTCCCCCTGACACCTGAAACGCCCTTGGTCTTGTCATGGAACAACGGTGCAGGCCTGACGTTCCGGCGCGAAATGCGTGTTGACGAAAATTCCATGTTTACCGTGACGCAAACCGTCGAAAACACAGGCAATGACACCGCAACGCTTGCGCCCTACGGCATCTTGGCCCGGCACGGCGAACCTCAGGATCTGAAGAATTTTTTCATCTTGCATGAGGGGGCCATCAGCATCACGGACGGCGAGCTTACGGAAACCGACTACGATGATTTCGAAGCGGCTCGCGCCCACACTGATGTGGCAATCGAAGAAAGCGGCTGGACAGGGTTTACTGACCATTACTGGATGACCGCCTTGATCCCGGGACAGGCCGAAAATTCCAAATTCAGCACGTTCCGCGACCCACAGCGCAACATCTATCAAACCACCGTCAAACAGCGAACCCAAACCCTTGCCCCTGGGCAAGAAGTAAGCGTCGATACCCGCCTCTTCGCAGGGGCCAAGGAATGGGACGCCATTCGCGCCTACCAAAACGAAGATGGCGTTGCGAAGTTCCTCGACTCCATCGACTGGGGTTGGTTCTTTTTCCTGACCAAGCCTATTTTCGCCCTGCTCCATTGGCTTAACGTACTTCTGGGCAATATGGGATGGGCCATCATCGCGCTGACCTTGATCATCAAGGCCATTTTGCTGCCGCTGGCATACAAATCCTACGTCTCCATGGCAAAAATGAAAGAACTGCAGCCGCAGATGGAGAAGATCAAGGAATCGGCTGGCGACGACCGCCAGAAGCTCCAGCAGGAAATGATGGCGCTTTACAAGAAAGAAAAGGTGAACCCGGCTTCGGGCTGTTTGCCAATCCTTCTGCAAATCCCGATCTTCTTCTCGCTCTACAAAGTGATCTTCGTCACGCTGGAACTTCGCCACGCACCCTGGGTTGGTTGGATCAAGGATCTGTCGGCGCCCGACCCCTCCTCGATCTACAATCTGTGGGGGATTTTCCCTTGGGCCGGGCCGGAACCCGGCTCGATCCTGGCACTTATCTTCATCGGGATCATGCCATTGCTGTTGGGTATTTCAATGTGGTTGCAGCAAAAGCTGAACCCGGCCCCGACGGACCCCACACAACAGATGATCTTTGCCTGGATGCCATGGGTCTTCATGTTCATGCTCGGCAGCTTCGCATCCGGTCTAGTGCTGTACTGGATCGCCAACAACACCATAACTTTCGCCCAGCAATACATCATCATGCGCAGTCAGGGTTACAAACCCGACGTCTTCGGCAACATAATGTCCAGCTTCAAGAAAAAGCCGAAGCCGGAGGACAAGTGATGGCGCAGGTCTCTGCCCTCTGGCGCCACCCGATCAAGGGACACGGGCGAGAGAGCGTTGAGACCGTCAAATTGACCATCGGTGAAACCATGCCATGGGATCGACGATGGGCCGTCGCACACGAGTTGGCAGAGGCCGACGGCTCCGCTTGGGTGGCCAGTGCCAACTTCTCGCGTGGGTCAAAGAACGGTGCATTGATGGCCATCAATGCCAGCTGTGACCCTGCGAGCGGGACCGTGACACTGAGCCACCCGGAACTGCCCGACCTGACCTTCGATCCCGATAAAGACCAGGACGAATTCCTACGCTGGGTGCGCCCTCTGATGCCCGCAAACCGAGCCCAGTCGGTGCGTATCGTCCGGGTCGAAGGCCGCGGAATGACAGACACGGATTATGCCTCCATCAGTCTTTTGAACGTGGCATCCAACGATGATGTGTCCGAAAAGATGCAACAGACACTGTCCGTCTTGCGCTGGCGGTGCAACGTGCATGTGTCCGGGTTCGCAGCTTGGACCGAATCCACTTGGCTTGGCAAAACACTTCGCATTGGCGGGGCCGTGCTGGAGGTTCAAGAACCCATCCTGCGCTGCAAGGCAACCACGGCCGATCCGGCAACAGGCATCCAAGATGCCGACACGTTGCAGGCCCTCAACACCCATTACGGCCATCAGAATTTCGGCGTCTACGCCAAGGTGACACAATCCGGTGATGTCCGTGTCGGTGACAAAGTCGAGGTTCTGGCGCAATGACGCTACCCTTTCCCGTGACCCCTGATCCAGACCAAGCGACCCAGGAGATTGGGCGCAAGCTTTTCGCCGGCGAGGTTGATTTTGTCAAAGGCGTGGTTGCGATGTCCGGCCTGCCGACAGCCGACCGTCCAGAGGTCTGCTTTGCCGGACGATCAAATGTCGGAAAATCGTCTCTGATTAATGCGCTGACGGGTCGCAAATCACTGGCTCGCGCCTCGAACACACCCGGACGTACGCAAGAGATAAACTTCTTCGATCTCGGCGGGCAGACCTATCTTGTTGACCTTCCCGGCTATGGCTATGCCAACGCGCCCTTGGCCAAGGTGGAAAAGTGGCAAGCGCTCTTGAAACAGTACCTGTCGGGCCGCTCCACCCTGCGCCGCGCCTTCGTGCTGGTTGATTGTCGGCATGGTGTTAAGCCAGTGGATGAAGAGATTATGGCACTCCTCGATAGTTCTGCCGTTACTTTTCAATGCGTTCTGACCAAAGCGGACAAGGTCAAAAGTCAGGACCGCGAACGCGTTCTGCACCAAGTGCGCCAACGGCTGGCCGCCCATCCGGCCGCGTATCCCGAGCTGATCCTCACCTCGTCCGAAAAAGGTGACGGCATCGCCACCTTGCGTTCCACCATCGCCACACTCGATTGACGGGGTCGGGCTGCGACAGGCTTCCCTCCCCCCATGGGAGGGTCAGGGAGGGGGTCAGGTAATGCCTTGCGCGCAAGCGCACTTACGGGGATAACCGCGCGGAACAAGGACCGGCCAATGAAGACCCCAGACATGACGCGCGACAATATCGCCACTGCCCGCACACTGAGCGAAGCACTGCCCTTTCTTCAGCGCTACGATGACGCCATCGTGGTGATCAAACTGGGTGGCCACGCGATGGGCAGTGACGCTGGTATGGAAAACTTTGCCCGGGATGTGGTCTTGATGCGCCAAGTCGGTGTGAACCCGGTGATCGTGCATGGCGGCGGACCCATGATCAACCGCTTGCTGGACAAGCTGGACATCAAATCCGAATTCGTGAATGGCAAACGCGTGACGGATGAGGCCACCATGGAAGTGGTCGAAATGGTCTTGTCTGGCCAAGTGAACAAACGCATCGTGCAAGCCATCAACGCTCAGGGCGGCAAGGCGGTGGGCCTGTCGGGCAAAGATGCCAACCTGATTACATGCGTCCCATCGGATCCGGCGCTTGGTCTGGTGGGTGAGCCGGAAAAGGTTGATCCTTCCATTCTTCACACGCTGTTTCGCGATGATGCAATTCCGGTAATTGCACCACTCGGCGCGGGTCATAACGGCGAAACGTTCAACATAAATGGAGACACCGCCGCGGGCGCCGTGGCGTCCGCCCTGACGGCGGACCGGCTGCTTCTGCTGACGGATGTGGACGGCGTGCGCGGAGCAGACGGTAAGGTTCTGACAGAGCTTACAACCTCTCAGATCAAAGAACTGACGACACAAGGCATCATCGCGGGTGGCATGATTCCAAAAACCGAAACCGCGCTTGCTGCCTTGGCGCACGGCGTACGCGGTGTTGTCATTCTCGACGGACGTATCGCCAACGTGGTCTTGCTGGAACTATACACCGAACATGGATCCGGGTCGCTGATCCGCGCCGGTTGACCTTGCTGCGCATGTGACCCGATTGTGACCGTTCGTCCGCTTGCGTGGGCGACGATTTGCAGTAGGTTCAGCACATGGAAAACGAAGCAACCATACGCCTTGGCGTGTTCATCGGCCTGTTTGCGCTGCTTGCGCTGATCGAGACGCTGGCGCCGCGTCGCGAACGGCGACAGCCGCGCAGCACCCGGTGGACGACCAATTGGGCGATCATCATCATCGACACGCTGACCTTGCGCGCATTGGCATTGGCCCTGCCCTTGTTGGCGGTAGGAGCCGCGATTGACGCACAATCCCAAGGCTGGGGACTTATGAACGTCTGGGACACTCCTTTGTGGATCAGCGTCATAGCAACGATCCTGATTTTCGACTTCGCGATCTGGGCGCAACATCTTGTCACTCACAAGATCCCGGTGTTGTGGCGGTTTCACCGCGTGCATCACGCGGATGTCGATATTGATGTCACGACGGCCATCCGTTTCCATCCAGTGGAAATTGCGTTGTCGATGTTGCTGAAAATCGGCTTGGTCTATCTTCTGGGGCCGCCGGCCCTGGGCATTGTCTTGTTTGAGATCATTCTGAACGGAACGGCTATGTTCAACCATGCCAACATAAAATTACCACTGTGGCTGGACGCCGCGATGCGCAAAATCCTGGTAACGCCGGACATGCACCGTGTGCATCATTCGGACAAGCGACATGAACATGACAGCAACTATGGATTTGCCCTGTCGATTTGGGACCAGATGTTCGGCACCTACATTGCGCAGCCGGAAAAGGGCCATGACGACATGACGGTTGGCCTGCAATGGCAAGATGACCGACCTTCAAGACTGGGGTGGTCGCTGGGCCTGCCGTTCTTTCGGAAATGACCTTGGAAGAGATTGAATTCGCTGCCCAAAAAGAGCATCTGACGGTATTTGGCACAGTGGACGAGGATACCCCGGACGGTGTGGCGACCCTTGTGCTTCTGGGGCCGCGGGAACCGGGATTCTGGGCGATGCTCACCGCGACGCCCGAGTTTCGGGATGGGCGCGCTGACCCATTGGATAGGTGGTCGGCACGCGTCATCGAAGACCTTGCCAAGTCTTTGATTGCGAAGCCATTTTTTCCCTTTGGCGGGCCGCCATACCAACCATTCATTCAGTGGGCGCAGGCCAGTGGGCGGGCGCACCTGTCCCCGGTTGGTCTGCTGGTCCATGACGTGGCGGGATTGATGGTGTCGTATCGCGGAGCCTTGGGGTTTGCGGAAAAGATCGAGTCCCCGAAAACCGGCCCAAGCCCCTGTCTTTCCTGCAAAAAACAACCCTGCAAGACCGCCTGTCCGGTGGACGCGTTCGGCCCAAACGGATATGATGTACCCAAGTGCAAAGCCGACCTAGACCGCGCAGAAAATGATTGTATGTCAAAGGGTTGTGCCGTGCGTCGGGTGTGCCCGGTTAGTCAAACCTACGCTCGGACAGAAGCACAGTCCGCGTTCCACATGAGGGCGTTCAAATGAGACGACTGGTGCTGATGCGACATGCGAAATCCAGCTGGGATGACCCCAGGATGGAAGACCATGATCGCCCGCTGAACGGTCGTGGAAAACGATCTGCAAAGGCGCTTGGCGACTGGCTGCGCAAGAAAAATATCTTTGTAGACCAAGCGCTTGTGTCATCCTCGGAACGAACGCGAGAAACATTCCGGCGTTTGAAAATCGAGTGCGATCGTACCTATTTGGACCGGCTGTATCACGCGGGGCCGGATGACATGATGGATGTTTTGAAAGGCGCGGTCGGGCAAACCGTGCTGATGCTGGGCCATAATCCCGGAATCGCCTGGTTTGCACAAGATGTTGTGGCAACGGTCCCGGATCATCCCAGATTTCATGACTATCCGACCTGTGCCACATTGGTTGCCACGTTTGACATCGACGCATGGCGCGACGTGAAACCGGGCCAGGGACAGGTCGACGCCTTCGTCATCCCCCGCGAATTGACAGAGTAAAAACGTACGTTACGTACATTTTCGGGCGGAAAACGTACGTTTTTCCAAGTCAGATCGGGCAGCGTCGAAATCAAATGCAAAACCCGCTTTTCATCGGATCGGACATCTATCGCGGATCAAGCTACGGCGTGAAGCATCCGCTAAGCATTCCGCGGGTGCCGACGGTCATCGACCTGAGCCGGGCGATGGGGTGGCTGCCTGCCGCGCAATACCGTGTCAGCCCCCGCGCCAAGCCGGCGGCGTTGGCCGCGTTTCACACCCAGGACTACATCGCGGCACTACAAGCGGCAGAGCGGACCGGCGAGGTGCAGACCGACATCCGCGCACGGCATCAGATCGGGACGCTGACCAACCCGATCTTTCCCGAGATCTATCGCCGGCCGGCCACGGCTGCGGGTGGGTCGCTACTGGCCGCGGATCTTTTGGCGCGCGGCGGTGTCATCTACAATCCCGGCGGCGGCACTCATCACGGTATGGCGGACCATGCGGCGGGGTTTTGTTACCTCAACGATCCCGTGTTGGCGATCAAGAGCTTCCTGCGGCAAGGCCTGACGCGGGTGGCCTATGTCGATATCGACGCGCATCACTGTGACGGGGTGGCGGCGGCGTTTCACGGCGAAGACCGTGTCTTGATGATCTCGACCCACGAGGAACGCCGGTGGCCGTTTACCGGCGACCTGAAGGATCGGGCGGGCGGGCAAGCGATCAACCTGCCGCTGCCACGCGGGACACAGGACACGGAGTTCATGCTGGCGGTCGAGGAGGTGATCCTGCCGGCGGTGCAAGCCATGCGGCCAGAGGCCGTGGTGCTGCAATGCGGGGCAGATGCGGTGGCAGAGGACCCGTTGGCGCGGCTGGCCTTGTCGAACAATAGCCACTGGCGCGTGGTGGCGGCCCTGATGGTCATGACCCCGCGCCTGCTGGTGCTGGGCGGTGGCGGGTACAATCCGTGGAGCGTCGGGCGGCTGTGGACAGGGGTATGGGCCACGCTGAACGGCCACGAGATACCAGACCGGTTGCCAGAGCGGGCACGAGCCGTTCTGACCGCGCTGAGCTGGACCCGGCAGCGGGGCGAACGGGCGGAATACCTTGTCGAGACGATACGGGACGCCCCGCGCAACGGGGCGATCAGGGACGAGGTACGAAACAGGGTCAAGGCGTTGCGCGCACGCCAGAGGGTTTGGGTTTAGCCGCACAAGTCAGACGTGGCGTGGTGCAATTGAAGACGCCCCGCCGGGTGGGCGGGGCGTTGAGACGCCGGAACAGGTCCGGGACGTGAAGATCAGTGTCCGAGGATCTGGCTGAGGAACAGCTTGGTGCGCTCGGATTTGGGGTTGTTGAAGAACTCTTCGGGCTCGTTCTGTTCGACGATCTGGCCCTGGTCCATGAAGATCACGCGGTTGGCGACCTGACGGGCAAAGCCCATCTCGTGGGTCACGCAAAGCATGGTCATGCCTTCCTCGGCCAGGCTGACCATGGTGTCGAGCACCTCTTTGATCATCTCGGGGTCCAGCGCCGAGGTGGGTTCGTCAAACAGCATGATCCGAGGTTTCATGCAAAGCGAACGCGCGATTGCCACGCGCTGTTGCTGACCGCCCGACAACTGGCCGGGATACTTGTCCGCCTGTTCCGGGAT
>JBCBTE010000133.1:0-7524 GCA_039818805.1 Pseudomonadota bacterium | reverse complement strand
ATGACAAAAGCCGACTTGCCAGAGATTGCCCCTTGCTTTGGCAGACCCCGTTCGCCACGTGTGTCAAGCGGCTGCCTGCCATATCGATCACGCCCCAACCGAGGTTGCGTAATCCGGGATCAATGCCGATGACCCGCATGTTTACTGCCCGCCCTTTGCCTTTTTTCAAGCCCTAGCACGAAACGGGAACAAACACCAAGCGGAATGCACCAGATGCGTAGAAATTCGTTGGCCACCAGCCCGTTGTACACAAGGCAAAACCACGTATCACTGCTTAAAAACAACGCAGAATAACTACATTTATTACAACCCGTTAACCCAAATTCGGACCTATGCAATAGCTGCATATTGACTATGCAGAAACGCGGCTTGTCTGGCTGCGGCGGCACTCCTAAATCGCATCCAGGAACCAAATTACTGGCTGACAAGAACAAGGAATACAAAGATGGCAGTCATCGACACACTTCGCACGCCGCGCGCCAACCGCGCCCCGCTGCGTTACTCTTTGCAATCCATTGTGGCAGCATTTGCCGCGTGGAACGATGCGCGCATTACCCGCAACGCACTCAGCAAGCTTAGCGACCGCGAGCTGGACGATATCGGGCTTAGCCGCTCGGACATTGACCGCGTTACGCGCTGATCTCTGATGCGCCTTGCGCATGCACCATGCGCGGCACGCTGTGGATAATACAAAGAAATAGCCCTGCACGTGGACCAACGTGCAGGGCTTTAATTTTACTCGAGACGCGTCTTTGGAGGTGGAGAGACCGGAGAAACGTTAAGAACTTAATTCAGAAACGGGCGCAGTTTTTGAGCGATAAACACCGTAACAGGATCTTTTTGCATCACGTATGCACCCGCCAGTTCAACGGCTGTACCCTGCTGCAGCGCGATCACGCGCTGGTCATAAACGGTATTGCCCAGATGGGCGAGGATCATCGCTTTGAATACAAAAAAGCCGACGGCCAGAAAGACCAGACCGCGGACCGAAAATGTGCTTGAGCGGCGCTTGGGACGGAATACAATAAGACCGTCTTTCGTCACCTTCGCCGAATAGCCATTGGCCAGGCGGGTGCGATTGCGGTCAATCTTCTTTAGTCGGGCATCAAACCCTTCAAATGTATTGGTCATCGTCGCGTCCTAACTCGTCCCCAATCCCTTCCTGACCAAGCTAGGTTTGAAATGTGGCAAAATTGGGGCTCATGCCTTAATCGGGCTGTTTTTAAACACTTTTTCAGACACTTTTAGAGGTGATTATCGTCGTCCAGTCGCCAATCTCTTGCCGATAGACCACACTGTTTCCGGCCTGTGCATAAACCCGCGAAACTTCGTCTGCCTGTTCGTTCAGAATGCCAGATAGAATCACTTTGCCGTGTGGCGCCAATGCGGCCGTGATCCCCGGTGCCAGCGCGATCAACGGACCTTTGAGAATATTTGCGAAGACCAGATCAAAAGGAGCAGCGTTTGCGATTCGCGGATCATCAAGCCCATCAGCCTCAAGACAAGTGACTTGGCCCAAGAGGCCGTTGGCTTTGACATTGGCTTGCGCCACCTCGACCGCGACCCCGTCAATATCGCTTGCCAGAACTGTGGCCCCGGGCCAAAGCCGCGCGGCCCCCATGGCCAGCACGGCGGTGCCACAGCCCAGATCCAGAACCGCGCTTGGGACCGTTTCGCTTTGGGCCAGGCTGTCGAGTGCCTGCAAACACCCCTGTGTCGTGCCATGGTGCCCGGTCCCAAATGCCATCGACGCCTCGATCAGCAGCGGCTCGGCGTTCTCGGGCACCTTGTCGGCATCATGACTGCCATAGACAAAGAACCGGCCGGCCACGACCGGTGTCAATTCGCGTTTGACCTTGGCCACCCAATCGACCTCGGGTAACTCCGAAACAGCAAAGTCCTTCGCGCCATGAAGAGCCGCCAACAAGGCCAGGCCGGCCGCATCGGGCGCCGCTTCAAAGTAGCCGCCAACTTCCCACAAGCCCGATCCGTCCTCCAGCGCGAACACCCCCACGCCGGTCGGGGTTGGCGTCAAAGTCTCCAAAGCCTCGCCCAACGCCTCTGCCTCGGTTTTGCCCGACAATGTCGTCAAAGCGGTGAATGTGGGCATGGAAAAGCCTCTTTGTCCCTGAAACAGATCACTCCGCCGCGGCAGCCGCCCGGCGCGTCAGGATCGTCTCATAGCCCGGTTCGGGATGGCGGGGAATAAGCATCGCAAGCAAAAATGACACGCCCGCCATGCACGCCGCCAACACGAACACAGACGCGGGCGACACCAGCCACAGATATCCCAACGCCGCAGGCAGGAAAACAGCCGCAATATGGTTGATGGTAAAGGCCACCGCAGCCGTTGGCGCAATGTCACCGGGATCCGCGATTTTCTGGAAATAGGTCTTCAGTGCCAGCGCAAGGGCGAAAAGCAGGTGGTCCACCACGTAAAGTACTGCGGCAAGGATAACGCCCCAACCAAAGAAATAGAGCCCGCCATAGAGCAGGAAGACAATCGCCAGCCCGGCATATTCAAACAGCAACGTCGCCCGCTCGCCGAACATATGAACGGCCCGGCCCATCAGCGGCGCAAAGATCATGTTGGCGATCAGGTTGATCATGTAAAGCGCGGTGACCTCGTGCACCTCAAAGCCGAATTTTTCAACCATCATGAAGCCCGCGAAGACAATGAAGATCTGCCGTCGTGCCCCGGCCATGAATTGCAGCGCGTAGTACAGCCAATAGCGACGGCGCAAAATCATCTTCTTGACCTGCGGATTGGGTGCCTCGAACTGTGGGAAGGCAAACATGCAATAAAGCGCGATCAAAACAGTCGCCCCGCCACCCAGCATGTAAACGGAGTTGTAGCTCAGATCGAGCGTCTCCCATGTCAACACAATCAACACGTAGGCCACCAGCGTTGCCGCCGATCCGGCAGACAACAGCCAGCCCAGAACCTGTGGCGCGCGATCCTTGGGCAGCCATTGCAGTTGCAGCGACTGGTTGACCGTTTCGTAATAGTGAAACCCGATCGAACTGAGCATGGTGATCATCAGGATACCGCCCAGCGATGGAAACCATGCTGTCATCGCCGTGGCCACACCCAGCAGGACCAGTGAGACCAGCGCAAGCGTCTGCTCGCGCACGAAAATGATGATTGCGATCACCCCGATGGCCAGAAAACCCGGGATCTCCCGCACCGTGTGCAGCCAGCCGATGTCCGACCCGTCAAAACCCGCCGCCTCGATGACGAAATTGTTCAGAAGTGCCGACCACGTGGCAAAGGCCAGCGGCATCGCCGCCGCCATCAGAAACAGCAGCGCCACGGGTCTGCGCCACACCGGCAGATGCCGCGCGTCATCAAGGGGGATCGTCCTCGCCATGGATCAGCTTTACGCGCGTTCACGCCCCATTGCTATGGCCCCGAACGCAGAGCAGCTGTGCGCAGAATGCAGAAGTCATGGGCAAATCTGTCCGATACCCGCTTCAAGCCCAGATCTTCCGACTTGCTGCGGTGTGTCGAGAGACCGCTATACGCAACAAGACTTGCCTTCTTGGATCGGTGGACAGGGCACGGTCGCATAGGAACAGTACACGCAACAATCCCCTTCGAGCGGCTTCAAGACCGTTTGGCATGACTTGCATTCATAGAACCACTGGCAGGCATCGGTAGGCATGGTTTCAGTTTCGACATGCCCGCAAGATGGGCAGGTCAGCGTGGAGTCCAAGACTACTTTTGTTGCTTCTGTCGCCATAGCGCGTACACCGTCAGTATGAGAAAACCCGCCAAAAACGGCAGCAAAACAGCATCGTTGTAGAGAATTCCAAGCAATCCAGTCAGGCCAAGCGCTGTCAGCACAACCGGCAGCAACGGCGTGAAACAGCACAGGACAGCCAAGAGTGTACCACCCAATCCAAGCACAAGTAATTTGTTCTTCATCGGGTCGATCTCCACAAATCCCACATAACCCGTTGTGCTGAGGCTTCCCAATATGGGGATGACAGCGCAATGAAGAAGGCAATGGTGGCGAGGGTTGCCCAGAGGATAGTGGATCGCCTACGCCTTGTGCACGCCTTGGGCCATATCACCCGATACCATGCCCAGATGAGCGCAACGGCGACAGCAAAAAGGATGAACCCCCGATAAACAATGAAAGGTCCGAGCATGGTGAGCCATGCGCCGCCAAGACCGAGGATAGACAGCCCGATTGGCAACACACAACATGAGGCTGACAACAATGCCAGAATTGCAGCGAGTGGCATGACCAGCCGCGCAGCTACGCCGGGTTCAGTCTCTGTTTGTTGATTTGCGTTCAGGTCCATTCTGCAGTTCTAACTCCTGTAGTGGCTACAGGAGCAAGCAGAATGTTCACGATTGGCAAGGCATCAGAACAAAGCGGCGTGAACATCGAAACGATCCGCTATTATGAACGGATCGGCATTGTTCCAAAGCCGGGGCGGTCGGCCGGGGGGCGCAGGCTCTATGCACCCGATGAAATTGCGAAACTGAGGTTTGTGAGGCGTTGTCGAGACTTGGGTTTTCCAATCTCGATCATCCAGACATTTCTGTCGCTGACGGAACAGGATGAGCGTACTTGCGGTGAGGTGAAGGCGTTGGCCGAAAACCATCTGGATGAAATCGACACCAAGATAGGGACCCTCACAAGGCTCCGCAAAGCGCTTCTAAGCCTGTCCGCGAGTTGTGATGACGGGACTGCGGCGTGTCCGATGCTGGATGCTCTCATGAAAGACGGATTTGACGAAGACAGTGCAGAGCAAAGCAAAGCAGACATTGACGAGACCACCGTTAACGAAAGCTTCGTCCCGCGTACCTGACGCCCCTGATCAGTAAAAACTCTGCGGATCGATATCCACCGCCAGCCTGAATTGGCTTGATCCCTTCACCGGCGCCACCCAGCGGGCCAACGCCCCTTGTAATGCAACACCCTTGGGTGCCTTGACCAGTAGGCGCACGCGGTGCCGCCCCCGCACCCTCGCGATGGGGGCGGGTGCCGGGCCAAAGACCTGCCCCCCCGCTGCGCGAATGGGTCCGTCATTGCGGGCCAGCAGGGCACCGATATCAAACACCTCCTGCATGTCCGTGGACGACAGGATAATCCCCGCCATCCGCCCGAATGGTGGCACGCCCGCATGCTGACGCTCGGATGCCTCGGCGCGCCAGAACCCTTCCTCATCCCCTGAAAGGATCGCGCGGATCACCGGATGCTCGGGCTGAAAGGTCTGCAACAGCGCCGTGCCGGGTTTTTCTGCTCGTCCCGCGCGTCCCGCCACCTGCCGCATCAGCTGAAACGTGCGTTCCGCCGCGCGCAAGTCCGAGCCCTGCAAGCCCAGATCGGCATCGATCACGCCCACCAGCGTGAGATTGGGAAAGTTGTGCCCCTTGGCCACCAGTTGCGTGCCGATGACAACGTCTGCCCCTCCCTCGGCAATCTCGGCAATCTGCGCCTTCAACGCACGGGCCGAACCGAACATGTCCGAGCTAAGCGTAGCAATCCGCGCGTCGGGAAAAAGCGCTGTGGCCTCTTCCGTCATCCGCTCTACACCGGGACCAACGGCGGCCAGCTTGTCCTCGGCCCCGCAGGCCGGGCAGACCTGCGGCATTGGCTTGGTTTCCCCGCATTGATGACACATCAGGCGCTTGAGGAACCGATGCTCGACCATCCGCGCGTCGCAGTGGTCACAGCCGATCTGATGCCCACAGGCCCGGCAGAGTGTCACCGGCGCATAGCCGCGCCGGTTGAGAAACAGCAACGACTGCTCTCCTGCCGCCAGTCGTGCCTCGACCGCGTGCTGCAACGTGGGGGAAATCCACCGGCTGGCCGGCAGCTGCTCGGCGCGCATGTCGATGGACTTGAGGTTCGGCATCACCGCAGGTCCGAACCGCGTGGTCAGATCAAGCCGAAGATACTTTCCTGCCTCCGCATTGGCCCAGGTCTCCAGGCTGGGTGTGGCCGAAGCCAGCACCACCTGAGCACTGCACAGACTGCCGCGCAGCACGGCCATGTCGCGGGCATTGTATAGAACCCCGTCTTCCTGCTTGTACGACGTGTCATGCTCTTCATCGACCACGATCAGGCCAAGATTTTGGAAGGGCAGGAACAACGCCGAGCGCGCGCCGACCACCAACTGGCAACCGCCCTGCCCGACCATTTTCCAGATGCGACGGCGTTCGGTCATCGTCACGCCGGAATGCCACTCGGCAGGCTTGGCGCCAAACCGCGCCTCAACCCGGGTCAGGAACTCTACCGTCAATGCAATTTCAGGCAAAAGCACCAGCGCCTGCCGCCCGTGCTGCAAAACCTCCGCCACCGCCTCAAGATACACCTCGGTCTTGCCGGACCCAGTGACCCCGCGCAAAAGCGTGGTGCCAAAACCACCAGACTGAACGCCATTGATCAGCGATTGTGCCGCGGTCTGCTGATCGGCGGTCAGATCGGCATGCGGTCGGCTCGGATCCAGGCGCGGGAACGGCGTGTCGCGCGGCGTGTCCTCTTCCAGCACGACACCCTGTTTCACAAGCCCCTTCACAACCGAGGACGTCACGCCCGCAAGATCGCTGAGCTCTTTCAGCGTGAACGCCAATTCGCCGTAGTCCTGCAATGCCTCCAGCACACGGCGGCGTGCATCGGTTTCCCGGTCCGGCCTGCCATCACCACGCCGGTAGACCTTTCGCATCGACGGAGGATCGCCCAACCCCGGAGCGCGCGTGGCCAGCCGCAACATCGCGGGCAAGGGTGTCAAGGTGTAGTCCGCCGCACGGGCGACGAATGCCTGCAGTTCCTCGCGCATCGGGGCCGCGTCCAATACGCGGATCACCGCCCGCACCTTGCTGAGTTCATAGTCGCCCTTGCCCGGCCCCCAAACCACACCCAGCACTTTGCGCGGCCCCAGCGGAACCTCGACGAAAGCACCCAGATGGCAGCCACCTTCGGGTGCCTTGTAGTCCAGCACCCGCCCCAACGGCTGCGTTGTCAGCACCCCCACAAGCTCGCCCGTGTCAAAAAAACTTGCACCGGAAACGGACACGTTGGCAGGCTCCAAGAGGAAAGGGTTTCGGGCGCGTACTCTATGAGGTAAACGCAGGAACATGAAACCCCAACCCGTGTCAGAAGGGCTGCCCAGATGAAATTTTTCGTAGATACCGCCGAAGTGGACGCGATCGCCGAGCTCAATGAGTTGGGTATGGTCGATGGTGTCACCACCAACCCATCGCTGATCATGAAATCAGGGCGCGATATCCTGGAAGTGACCAAGGAAATCACCGACATGGTCGATGGCCCCGTCAGCGCCGAGGTCGTGGCCACCGAAGCGGACGCCATGATCGAAGAAGGCCGCAAGCTGGCCAAGATCGCCGACAACATTGCCGTCAAAGTGCCGCTGACTTGGGCGGGGCTGAAGGCGTGCAATGTGCTGTCGAACGAAGGCAACATGGTCAACGTCACGCTGTGCTTTTCGGCAAATCAGGCGCTCTTGGCCAGCTTGCGGCCTTCTTCGATCATGGCGTCCGCTTCGGTG
>JBCBTE010000132.1:0-7534 GCA_039818805.1 Pseudomonadota bacterium | reverse complement strand
AGGGCGCAAGGTGTTGGTCATCGGGGCGGGAAACTCGGGCACGGACATTCTGAACCACCTTGCGCAGAGCAATCCGGCCAAGGTCTGGGTGTCTGTCCGGCATGGCCCGTCGATCCTGCCGAAGCTGGTGTTCGGGTACCCGTTGCACCGTCTGGCGGCATTTTTCACACGTTTGCCAAAGTGGTCGTTGGACCCGTCATTCGCGGCCCTGCAATGGTTGGCCTTCGGCAATCTTCGACGCTTTGGCCTGCGTCGTCATCCCTTGGGTGGAAGCACGCGCATGCACCGAGAAGGGGTGACCTTCGCACTGGATGACGGGTTCGTTCGCGCCTTGAAGTCGGGCCGGTTCAAGGCCGTGGCCGAAACCGTGGGCTTTGACGAAACCCGGGTCGAGCTTGCCGATGGGCGACGAATCGAACCCGACGTCGTAATCTGCGCCACGGGATACAAAACAGGCCTTGAGCCTGTGTTCGGGGACCTTGGCGTGTTGGACGGCAACGGTCGCCCGCATTTTCCCATGGGACAGGCTGATCCGGACCATCCGGGGCTTTGGTTTGCCGGGTACACGCCATGCCTGACGGGGTTCTTTCACGCCGCGGGCGTCACCGCGCAGCGGATCGCAACAGACATAGCCCGCACCCTGCCGGTCTCTGCGCCGCCCGGGTCAAGCCAAAGAAAGTCACGCCCGGTGATCGCCAGAACCGATCCGGATGCGACGCGGGTCGCACCCTCTGTCGGGGCCGAGACATGACAGCCATCACGCTTTTAGCCGCTGTCGCGGATCCACTTTGGATTTGCACGGATGTCGGCAGGTGTAGCGCCAGAAGGCTGTGATCTGCGGGCCCTGTTCGGCACACTTCCTAGAATTGGATCATCATCATGTTCAAGAAAGCTAAACGCGTCCCCGATGGGATGCGAACACGTCCGAAACGCCAGCGTTTGCTTGCCGGAGTGTCCATGATTGCCCTGGGCGTATTTCTGCTGGGCGGGACAGATGCGAGTCCCCGCGACACGCTGCCAAAGGCGATGTCCGATGCGGATTTTTTATACAATGGTACACCTTCAGAGGCGCTTTTCGAGCTGGGTCAAATGCTGTTCTTCGACCCCATCCTGTCGGGGAACCGGAACATATCCTGCGGCACCTGCCATGATCCCGCGCATGGCACAAGCGACGGTGTCGCGCTGTCAATCGGCGAAGGCGGAGTGGGTTTTGGACCTGCCCGCCGGACGCAGGACGGTGTCACGTCCCGGATTCCGCGCAATGCGCAGGCGCTGTGGAATATCGGCGCGCTGGAGTATCGCACGATGTTCCATGACGGGCGGCTGCAAATCGATCCGGCCAAGACGTTCGAAAGCGGGTTCTGGAGCCCGGCGCGCGAGGACCTGCCCGCGGGTCTGAACAGTCTTTTGGCCGCGCAGGCGATGTTCCCCGTCCTGTCACCATCGGAAATGGCGGGGCAGAAAGGCGAGAACCCGGTCGCGACGGCGGTTGTCGAAGACCGGCTGGGCGATGCTTGGGACCTGCTTGCCGCCCGCCTGACCGCCATTCCCGACTATGTCGCGCTGTTCAACGCGGCGTTTCCGGATGCCGCGGGCCGTGCACAGATTTCTTATGTCGAGGTTGCGGAGGCGCTTTCCGCGTTCCAGACGGTGGCCTTTCGGTCGGATGATAGCCCGTTCGACCGGTTTCTTGCGGGCGACATCTTGGCCTTGGATGCGGAGGCCCGGGCCGGGCTTGCGGTGTTTTTCGGAAAGGCAGGCTGTGCCTCTTGTCATTCTGGCGCGTTGTTGTCGGACCATGAATTTCACGCGATTGCGGTGCCGCAGATCGGTCCGGGCAAGGGCCATGGCGCCGACACGACATATTGGCGCGCGTCGGGGTTCAAGGATCGGTTGGAAGACGAGGGACGGTATCGCGTGACTTTCGAGAACGACGATCTGTTCGCGTTCCGCACGCCGTCGTTGCGCAATGTCGCGCTGACCGGACCGTGGGGACATACCGGTGCCTTTGACGACTTGGAGGCGATGGTGCGTCATCACCTCGATAGTGTCGCGTCGCTGGGCGCCTATGATCCTGCGTCTGTTGAGCTTCCGCGGCTGAGCAACGTGATCGAGCCTGTCGGACAGGGATCAACCCTGAGTTTTCCGCCGCTCAACCCGAGCCGCCGGGATGCTTTCGATTTGCGGGACACGTGGGTTCAGCGATCTGATCGGCTGCGCCGAAGGATAGCCGATGCAAATGACCTGCCCGCGCAAATGCTTGGCGACGACGATGTCAATGCGCTGCTGGCGTTCCTTGAAAGTCTGACCGATCCGACGGCGGTGGATCGCCGGTATCTTGTTCCAAGGTCGGTGCCGTCCGGTCTGAGCCCTCAGCCGTCCGTTTTGCCAGTCCAAGCACCGATGAGATGAGACCAGCGCGGCCCGGCCGCGCGGGTACCACACAAGACGTCGCGGACCGTTTTCTGACATTCGGCCCGCGATCCTTGAGAGGAGGCAAATCGCGTCCTCGCCCAATGGCCGCACCTCGCGTCATTTTGCAAACCAACCTCGCGTTAACCCAACCGGCACATGTGCCAGTAACCTTTGAAAAGGATCGAATTATGAAACCAACCCTTCTGACCAGCGCGGCGATACTGGCGCTTGGCACCATGGCATTTTCACAATCATACGATGAAAATCGTCACAACAAGGCCGCACCGATCGGTTCTGCCGCGTCGGTCAGCACCGCGTCGGTCGTTTCGGCCGCTTATGACCCCGTCGAACAGATGACACTCAATTTCATCTTTCATATCGACGATGGCATGGCGGAGCAGGACGTCTTTTACGAGAAGATTCCCGGATCGGGCAAAGTGTTTCGCCCGACGGCGGCGACGCGGGACATGGATGCGCCGCTGTATGCGCCCGCAACCCCCGTGCCTCACAATTTTCTCGACGTGACCGATACCGGGCCGTACCCCAGGGGCCGACCACTTGGCATAACCTTGGGGGAATGGTTCGCGGCCAAGGGCGCAGGCACTTACACTTGCGAAAATGGCGTCGGCACCGTTGCCTTAAATTTCGAAAACCTTGTGCCAAATGGCATTTACACGATGTGGCACGATTTCATGGTCTGGCCACCGACTGACCCGTTCATTGGCACATATGATTTGCCATTCGGCGCGCGCGACGGGTCCGAGAATACGTTCAAAGCCGCACAAGACGGGTCGGCGCGCTTTGTTCGAACGGTATCGCCCTGCCTGCAACTGACCGGCGAACATCTGGCGGCCGATCTTGCCATCGCATGGCATTCGGATGGGCAGACATATGGCCCTCTAACTGGCACGTTTTCGACGGTTACGCATGTGCAGATGTATGTGGGTCTGCCCAAACGCTCGGGCCTTTGAGTATTGCGCCCGGGGGCGGTTTTTAGGACCGCCCCCGGGCATCCTGCACAAACCCCAAGGTCGATGGCGAGGTTTGCCGATGGGCTATCACCTGAAACGTGGCCCTTGATGGTCGGGTTTTGAGCCAGATCAAAATACTTGCACCGAACCTGTGACACATGTGGCGTGGTGGGTTGCGCCGCGCTGCGGGGCCCGAATGTCCTGACCGGCACACATTTACAGCCATTTGCTGCCCTCCAAGAAGGTGTCAGCGGTCTGGACATGCACCTGATGCAAATGGAGAACGCGTGAAAAAAATAATGAAAATCGGACTGGGACTTCTGGTCATTCTGCTTTTGTCCGGTGCGGGCGGATATGTGTGGCTGCGCAATTCGCCCTACTGGGCGGGCATCACCCTGTTTTCCGAGGCCAACCGCGTTGAGAACTTTCGGGCAATGGACCGGGTGTTTCCGGCGCGAGACGTGCCTGCCGGTGGCAATGTGTGGGCGTTCGAGACTGCGCCGCGTGCGCTGCCAGACACCTTCGTTTTCGATAACGCGCGGCGCTCGGTGACCGGTTTTCTGGACGATACAACCACAACCGGCCTGCTTGTGGTTCACGACGGAACAATCGTGCACGAAGACTATCGGCTTGGTGCGGATGAAACGTCAAAGTTCACCTCATGGTCCGTTGCGAAATCGGTGCTTTCGGCGCTGATCGGGATTGCAATCGAAGAAGGCCATATTGAGAGTCCTGATGCGCTGATCACGGATTACGTTCCGAATCTTGGCGGGTCTGGATACGAGGGAGTGACAATCGAAGACGCTTTGACCATGTCGTCGGGCGTTGCCTTTGACGAGGACTATGACACCCCTTGGTCGGACGTGAACCGTCTGTTCTACGCGCTGGCCGCCGGGACCCCACTTGTTGAGACGCTTGCCATGCTCGAACGCGTGCGCGAACCGGGCACGTACAATGATTACATCAGTTCGGATTCGATCGCGCTTGGCCTTGTTCTTGAAGCCGCGACGGGCATGCCGAGCGAGGATTATCTTGCGACGCGCCTGTGGCAACCAATGGGGGCCGAAAGCCCGGCCTTCTGGAGCACCGGACGCGCCGGGCCGGTTTTGCCGTTCTGCTGTCTGAACGCCACGCTTAGGGATTACGCGCGCTTTGGTCGCCTGTTTCTGGCAGGGGGCGTTCGGGGTGAGACACAGATTGTGCCAAGGGATTGGGTGGCTGTGTCAACCCGGCCTACGGCGCCACGGCTGGAACCCGGCGACAATCCGGCCTCGTTTTGGACGTTCGGGTATGGCTATCACTGGTGGGTTCCCGAAAACCCGAAGAACGAGTTCGTCGCCATTGGGATATGGGGTCAGTACGTCTATGTCGATCGCGCCAATGGCGTTGTGATCGTGAAGACAAGCGCGGACTATGATTTTGATATCCGCGACCACGAAACGATCGAGCTGTTTCGTGCAATTTCAGCACATCTTATGGCTGACCCGGCGTAAGCCAGTGAATTTGACCAAGGTCAAACCGTCGGCCGCACGCGTGGCCTAAAACGTGCAAAAATCTGGAGTGCACTGGATGAAACACATACTGGCGGCTGTTGACGGGTCCGAGGCGGCTTATCGCGCATTGGCCCATGCGGCGGAGTTGTCACAGAAACTGGGTGCGGAGCTTACGATATTGATCGTGCGTCTTATCGTTGTGGGCCGCAAAGGCGTTTACGCCGCCACCAGAAGTGACGAGGTTGAGAGCATCGCCGAGAAGGCAAAGGAGGTCGCGCTTGCCTCAGGTGTGACCAATGCCAAGGTCATGGTCGAGAAATCGCGCGACACGTCGTTCAAGATTGTTGATGTCGCGATCGAAAACGATGCCGATCTGATCATAATGGGGGCGTCTGGAAAGGGTGGGTTCAAGGCGTTCCTGCTTGGCTCGACCTCGCAAGAAGTTCTCAGGAAATCCGCGTGCCCGGTGACGATCGTGCATTGATCGACGGGCCGGTGCGGGTTCCGTTCGGTCCGAGGACCGGCAAGGCACGAGCACGCAAAGGTCCGGATCGCGGCCTATCCAGCAAATCTGATTGAAACGACGAACAGGGTGCGGAAACCACAACATGACGGGCCTTTTGGGTGTTCTGCTGGCATTGTTCCTGCTGATCTACCTCGCGTATCGCGGGGTAAGCGTCTTGGTCCTTGGGCCGGTAATGGCCCTTGTGGCGGCGGCGTTTTCGCTGCAGCCGGGGTTGGCCACTTACACGCAGATCTTCATGCCCGCCATGGGTGGCTTTGCGGTGGCTTACTTTCCGCTTTTTCTGCTGGGCGCGATCTTTGGCCGTTTCATGGAGGTGTCCGGCTCGGCCACGGCGATTTCCAACGGAGTTGTGAGGCGTCTTGGAAAGACGCAGGCGATCCCGGCTGTTGTCGGCGCATGCGCCGTGTTGACCTACGGCGGGGTGTCGCTTTTCGTGGTGGCCTTCGCGGTTTATCCGATTGCGGTGGAACTGTTCCGCGCCGCAGACATTCCGAAGCGGTTGTTGCCCGCCACGATTGCCCTCGGCGCGTTCACGTTCACGATGTCCGCCCTGCCCGGGACGCCCGCGATTCAGAACGCGATTCCGATGCCCTATTTCGGCACGACGCCCTTCGCGGCACCGGGTCTTGGTATCATCGCGGGCCTGATTCTGGCGGGCGGCGGTCTTGCATGGTTGCGATACCGCAGACGCCGCGCGTCCGTTCGCGGTGAAGGGTACGGCCATGCCAACGAACCCCGGAGCGTTGTCGAAAGCGAGTCGGCAAGCGTTGCAAACCTGCCCGGTTTTTCGACTGCGATGATGCCCATTGCGGCGGTGATCACGCTTAACTACATCCTTTCGGTCCATGTGTTTCCAGCGCTTGATACAGCGTATTTGTCCCAACCCCGTTTCGGCACGACCACCATCGCGCAAGTCCGAGGTATCTGGGCCATTATCGCCGCGCTGAGCGTCGCCATCCTTTTGCTGTTGCTGCTGAACAAAAAACGAATTCTTGCGCCCGCGGCGGCACTGAACACTGGCGCGGCGGCGTCCGTGCTGCCGATCTTCAATACGGCCAGCCTTGTTGGATTTGGTGCGGTGGTTGCGGCACTTCCGGCCTTTGAGACGTTGCGCATTGCGGTCGAAAACACCGGCGGTGGGCCGATCGTTTCGCTGGCCATCTCGACGGGTTTGCTTGCCGGGTTGACCGGCTCTGCGTCCGGTGGAATGAGCATCGCCCTGGAAGCGGTTGGCGCGCGGTATCTGGAAGACGCGCTGGCGCTGGGAGTCGCGCCGGACCTTCTGCACCGTGTCACCACGTTGGCAACCGGTGGCCTTGATGCGCTGCCCCATAACGGAGCAGTTGTCACGCTGTTGTCGATATGCGGTCTGACCCATCGCGAAAGCTATGCTGATATCGCGGTTGTTGCCGTTGCCATTCCGTTGGTGGCGTTGGTGGCCGTGATTGTCTTGGGCACAACGTTCGGATCATTCTAGATCGGGGCATCTGATCCGAGACGTGGCGGCACGCATCGTTCGGGTGCTTGCACGTTCGTTGGACGTGTACCCCGACGCCGTTTGCGGGCGTCGGGGCAAGTTGCTTAGTGCGAGAACTTCTTGATCTCGCCGCTGTCGAGACGCGACGCGTACGAGTTGAGCTCTTTCTTGACCAGCTTCATCAGGAAGTAGAGGCAGAAGATGTTCACCACGGCCATGGCGAAAATCGCTGCATCCGAGAAGTCGATGACAGGACCAAGCGAGGCTGCCGCACCGATCACGACGAAGACGCAGAAAATGATCTTGAACACCAGTTCCGCGGTCTTGCCTTCGCCGAACAGGTAAGTCCAAGCCTTCAGGCCGTAATAGCTCCACGAGATCATCGTCGAGAAGGCGAACAGTACGACGGCAATGGCCAGCACATAGGGGAACCAGCTGATGCCCGACGCGAACGCGGCGGAGGTCAAGGACACGCCAGAGTTTCCATCCACGGTCGCGATGGCCGTACCAGCCTCGTTCAGCATGTAGTTGCCTGTTTGCGGATCGATGATCAGCTGTTGCGAGATGATGATCACAAGAGCCGTCATCGTGCAGATGACAACCGTGTCGATCAGTGGTTCCAGAAGCGAAACGAAGCCTTCGGTGATCGGCT
>JBCBTE010000131.1:0-7542 GCA_039818805.1 Pseudomonadota bacterium | reverse complement strand
CCTTCTGTTTGCAGTTGGCTCAGATCGTTGTCCGTCAGACCGGTGCTCACGATCTCATCGTCAGCGAATGACGGAGGGGGCGGTGCAGGTGCTCTTTGCGGCGAGCGTCGGGCCTGTTGCGTACGCGGTCGAAAGATGTTGCGCAAAAAGTTCGGAACATTGCCGTCTCGTGCGCCGGGGGACTGACCGCCGCTGCGGTCGTCATCGTCCCGGTCATCCCGATCATCGCCATCGTCATTGTCGCCTCCGTCATCCCCGCCATCGCTATCCCCACCGTCACCGCCATCATCTGCAAAGGCGGATGATAACAGGAAGGCAGTGCCATTCGGGCCGATTGGCGCCGATACGCTGAACACCAAGAGACTGATCGTAAGCAGGTTGAATGGAAAATGTCGCACGGTAGTATCCCTTCGTTAGGTGACCGGGCTCGAGCCCTTCATTTTGCAAACGGACCAAATTGACAATTATTCCCGTGCTTCGACCGGGGCGCGAGGACCACAAACGAATATGCCCGACACATTCAGCGATAGTTTGATAGCGCTATTGCCCAACCTCAAGCGCTTCGCGATGTCATTGTGCCAACGGCAGGATGTCGCGGATGATCTGGTGCAGATCACTGCGGAACGGGCATTCCAGTCCCGTAGTAAGTTTGATCCGAGCACCCGTTTGGAGGCGTGGTTGTTTCGTATCTTGCGAAATGCTTGGATCGACATGGTCCGGCGAAACAAGACCCGTGGTATCGAGATAGAGCCGACAGACGCCCTGGATATGCCATCGGTTGACGGGGTGCGCGATATCGAGGCGCGCTTGATGCTAGACCAGACCAACGCGGCCTTGCAAACGCTTGTGGAAGAACAGCGCGAGGTGATCATTCTCGTTTGCATGGAAGAGATGACCTATAAAGAAACCGCGAACATTCTTGAGGTTCCAACCGGCACTGTAATGAGCCGCCTATCGCGGGCGCGTGTCGCCTTGGCCGAAAAACTTGGAATAAACTCATGACCTGTCCGTTTACGTTACAGACAGAAGGGGATGAGCCATGACGGAAAAGCAGTTCACGGACGAACAATTGATGGCGTTCGCCGACGGCTTGGCCGACCCGCAGGACACTGCGGCGATAGAAGCCGCAGTGGCCAATGACGCAGCTTTGGCGGGGCGTGTTGACATGTTCCGCCAAACCACGGTGCATTTGTCAGAACTGGCTGCGGCACGGATTGTAGATGTGCCGGAAGCGCTTGAGGCGAAAGTGCGGGAAATGGCCATGGCGTCGGATGCCGAGAATGACACCAAAGTCGTGGAGTTCGCACAAATGCGTGCGCAATCACGACCAAGCTGGTATCAGATGCCACTGGCGGCCAGCCTCTTCCTAGCGATCGGAGTTGCCGGAACATATTTTGTGCTGCAACCAGCGATCGGGACCAACACGGCCGACCTGCAGGTGGCAGGTTTGAACCACCCGAGCGTTAAATCTGCCTTAAACGGCTTGCCGTCCGGTGCTCGACAACCAACCACAGACGGTGGAGAGGTTGCCCTTATTGCGTCGTTCACCAATGCTGACGGTGAGATTTGCCGTGAGTTTGAACTGGATCACCCGGATCGCCAGGCAATTGTCTCTGTGGCATGTCATGACAGTGCGGGTTGGAATGTACGTCTCGCCATCGCCGCCGCACCGGTGGCTGAAACTGGCTATGCGCCCGCGTCTTCGTTGGAAACGCTTGACGCCTACTTGTCCGCGACGCAGGCCAGCGCGCCCATGGAGGCAGAGGCGGAAATCGAAGCTCTGAAACAGCTTTCGAATTAAAATTTACGTAATTCAATTACTTAATAGTTTCCCTCAAATTCTTGGAATAAACCAACGCCCGGCCCGTTTTTCATTCATAGCCGCCTGACACAGGCAAAAAAGAATGGAGACCATCATGTTTAACAGCGTATCCCTCAACACCTGTGCAGTAGGAACGAAAGTCGTTTCTGTCGAACAGGACCAGAAGCTGACGGCAACGCTTTTGTATCCCTCGGGACCTGTGCGCAATCGGCCTTTGGTCGCTCTGCATGGGATTTCACGTGATGCGCGTGCGCTGGCAGATCACTTTGCCCCCGAGGCAGACGCGGCCGGCCGCGTTATCATCGTGCCACGGTTTGCGCGCAAACATTGGCCTGTTTTTCAGCGTATCACTCATCGGCATCGGCCAGACCGTGCCTTGCTGGCACTTGTCGCCGATCTGCGCCTGCGCAACGTGATCACGTCCGAAGCTTTCGATCTCTTTGGTTTCTCAGGCGGAGCGCAATTGGCGCACCGCTTTGCCATGCTGCACCCTGAACATGTCGCCGACCTGCATCTTGGGGCGGCAGGGTGGTACACGTTACCCGATGCTTCAATGCCTTATCCAATGGGTTTGGGGCCATCAACGCGTGGCGATGATCGTTGGGGTCGCCGCATGGCTAGTGGACTTGCGGCGTATCTCGACCGACGGATTGTCTTGTATGTTGGCGGGCTGGACGACGACCCCAATGATCCGGCGCTGCGCCGCAAGCCAGAGTTGGACATGGCACAAGGGACGACACGATTGGTACGTGCGCGCCGCTATGCCGAGGCCATCCGTGACTTACAACTGAAAAACGGCGTGCCCGCTACCTGTGCTCTGCATGAGTTGCCCGGATGCTCGCATGACTTTGCAGATTGCGCGGAAAACGGTGGCCTCACCGCTTTCGCGGCGCGGCCTGCCGCCGAAAAACTCAACTGACGACGCCAAATTTCTTAGAAAGGGAGTTTTCTTATGAAAGCCATCATGCACCCCCCCGTCGACATGTTCAAAACAGCCAAATGGGCGTTTTCGACACGTCGTGTGAACCGGATGGACGCTGTCAGAATGAATGATCAGTTTGAAAATGCTCAGGCCGGCGACCTCATCCTCGGGCGCGTTTCCGAAATTGGCCAGCATCGTAACATCCAGCTTACATCAGGGCGCAGATCGCTGCTTTATCCCGGTGATCTAGTGGTCCTGGCGTGCGGCGCACGCTACGCCCCGGATCAGTTTGAAGGCGTCGCCAAGATCAATCCTGCTGGCGCTGACATGCTGGCAGGGGGTGGTTGCATCGGCGAAATGCGCCTTCGCAACGAACGTATCAGACCGGCGACAAAAATTCTGCCGCTGGGCCGGATCATGGCGAAAGACGGCACGCCACTGAACCTCGAGCGCTACGCGTTACCGAAAGCCAGAATACCAACGGCGCTTCCCGTGATTGTCGTGTTTGGCACGGCGATGAACTCTGGCAAGACGCTGGCGACCGCCAGATTGGCCTATGGAATGCGCCGGGCCGGGTTGAAAGTCGCGGCGCTGAAAGGCACCGGGACAGGGGCGTTCGGTGACTACAACGAATACGCCGACACGGGCGTGCACTATGTGGCGGACTTCACCGATGCGGGCATGGTCACAACGTATCAAGAGCCGTTGGACCGGATCAAAACCGGGGTTGAAACCCTGTTGAGCTCTGCCGAGCGTGCAGGGTGCGATATCGCCGTGATGGAGATCGCCGATGGCCTGTATCAACGTGAAACCGCCGAGTTGCTGAATGACACGTGGTTTCGCACCCGCATTGGTGGACTGGTCTTTGCCTGCGGAGATGCGGTTGCAGCGTCCGGTGGCGTGACCGAGTTAAAGCGCCTTGGTTATCGCCCGGATGTTTTGACCGGTATCTTAAGCTGTTCGCCTATGGCTGCAGCAGAAGCGCGGGCCGCGACCGGGGTCCGAGTTGTCAACAAGTCTGACCTGGCCGATCCGTCCGAGGCAATGATGCTGGCGCGCAAAGCCTTTGTTCCTTGCGCTTTGGCGGCCGAGTGAGAGACATCATGCCCCGTTTGTGGACAATGTACAGACTGCGTCTTTTGGCGACGGTGGTGGCGCTTATCCTGATCCAGGGCGTTGCCGCTGCCGTCGCCGCCTTTGCCACACGAGATCTATTTTCGGCGCTGCATACGGGTGCCAACTTGCCGTTGATCGCGATGGCATCGCTGGCGCTGTCAGGCGCGGTCATCGGGTTAACCCGTGTTTCGGCACGCCTGCGCGGCGAATTGATTGGCCAGTCTTATGCGCTTGATGTGCGAACAGCACTCTTTGATCAAGAAGCTGCCATGGCACGGCACGACGTTGCGATCCGTCGCACGGGCTATACGTCACTGCGGTTTGTTGGCGACCTGACCGCGATCCGCAATTGGCCCAGCCGTGGTCTGCCTCGGCTTGCAGCAGCCGCGATTTTACTACCGGCAACATTGGCGGTCCTTGGGGCCCTCAACCCGCAGTTTCTGATTGGAACGGCGCCCGTTTTGATGGTCGGACTCATCGCGATCACATTGGGTGGATTGCGCCTGTCGGACCGCCACAAACGCTTGCGTCTGCGTCGTGGTCGTATCGCTGCGGACATGGCAGAACGGATGCCAATCGCTCCGCTGCTCTATGCATTTGGCAGGCACGCCACTGAAAAGGATCGTATTGTCCAAAGGTCAAAAGAAATGATTGACGCGGCGCTTGACCGGACGCGCCTTTCCGAGACGCTCAAGGCCGTTCCCGACCTACTTGCAGGCGTTTTGGCACTGATCGTGATCTGGAGCGGCGTTCAAACGGGAACGAGCACGGCCAACATCGCGGCCGGGCTTGCGGCCATCGGGATTGCCTTGGCGCCAACACGCGATTTGGCAACGGTCTGGAACCACCTGTCAGCTTTCAAGGTTGCGCGGGCCAAATGCGCCGCAGCGCTTGCGAGGCCCAGGCGCGGTGCTGACCTTTGTACATCTGATCTGAAGGCTGGCCCTGTCTCAATTCGTCTTGAGGACGTTTTCGCGGGGCCAATTGCTTCGCTCTCGCAAACCGTTTCCGCCGGGAACATTGTATCGGTCGAAGGAAAAACGGGTTCAGGTAAGTCGCTGATACTCAACATACTTGCTGGGTTTGACACCACGGAAGCAGGGACGATCCGTCTCTCTGGCCAAGTGATCGAAGATATCAAGCCGGGTCGACTGCGACAGTCAGTCGCCCTTGTCACTGTGACCCCTCCCATCCTGAAGGGCAGTTTGCGCCGTGCGTTGACGCTTGGTCTGGAAAAGCGCCCATCCGATCAAGACATCCTGAACGCAGCGGATAGATTTGGATTGGGTGAGCTTGTTAACAACAGGGGTGGGTTGGACGCAAAAATTGCCGAAGCCGGACGAGATCTATCGGACGGACAAAGGGTGCGCGTGGCACTTGTCCGTGCCGCCCTGGGCGAACCTGGCCTGATCATGCTTGATTCCATTGCCGAGTATTTGGACCCTGAGTGCCGGACCACGCTTTGCGCGTATCTTGGACAGACGGGCGCAACGGTTCTTGCCGTTGATAGGTCGCGCATGTTGGGCCTCAACTATTCAGACAGGCTGTTCCTGCGTTGATTTCAACACCTGCGTCGATGGTCTTGGGCCATCGATCAAAAACCTAGACACAAGATTTACAGCGCTAATAGACGCCGATTTGGCGGTGCGGTTCTACACAACGGTCAAGACTGAACGTTGATGCGATTGAACGTCGTGCGTGTCCTTGGCGTCTACTGCGTCGTGAACCAAGCGTTGTCGGCTGAATGCTTTTTCTTCACCGACGGACTGATCCGCCCCGGTTCAAGTAGGCTTTTGGCGATGAACAAGTCCGCCGAAAAAGTGCTAGGTCCGGCCTTTCACGTAAGGTTATTGAAACCAGCCGTCTACGGTCGCTGCGTTTTCTTCAACCCACTTTTCGGCAAATTTCGCTGGGTCTTGGTTCTCAACCTCGAGAGCGAATGTCATTTCTGACAAAGCATCCGTGGAGAAAGACACCTTGGCCAGCATTGCTGCCGCTTCGGGCTGCGATGTCTCCAAAGACGCCGCATAGCTGACATGTAGTGTCGCCGTGTCCCAGGCCACGTCCGCATTCGACTTTTCCAACCATCCCGGAGTAGGGGAAGCAGGAACAATGATCCATTTTGCTGGGTCATGCTCTGGCTCTTGAAGGACCACCAAGTCGTGAACGGCAAACATGTAATGTGGCGTGTAGCAGAAAAAGACGAAGTCTTGCTTAGCTTCGATCGCTGCTGCCAAGTTCTCCAATGCAATCTTTTCTTCCATAACCTCAAGGGTCATGGTCTTGTCATAGCCGTAGGATCTGGCGCGTATCTTCTCAATTGGCGTAGATCCCCAACCTTCCGCGCCAATCCAAACATTTCCTTTACCGTCACCGTCTGGGTCAAATTTTGCGGCCATCTCGGGATTGTTTAACTCGCTTAGCTGCTTGATGCCCGTTCTTTCGGCAGTCCCTTTCGTGACGCACATCCCCTGAGTTCCGGTTGCCTCGTTTGCAGCCATTTTGACAGTTTTGCTACCATCCACAAATTGTCGCTTTAGATGGCTCAGATTTGGCAGCCACGCCTCAGGATGCACATGTATCGAACCGGCATCCATTGCTTTGAAAACCTCTTCATTCGACCCGCTTTGCAGCTCGACCTGCAAGTCAAGTTTGTCTTCCAACGCGTTCTTCAAAATATGAGCCGTCGCATTAACGGACGGCCAGTTTGGCACACCAATCACAACATCCGCGGCCAGTGTTTGGGAGCCAATGACCATAAAGGCAGCAGCACAGCAGCAAATCTTCATCTCGCCAAATCGCATATCAATTCTCCTCTTTTTGAAGGCGTTGGACAATGCACTGAGAAAACTACAACAACTGCTCGTTTGACCAATCGTACAACGAAAACCGAGGAATTTCCAAATTGGGCCAAGATTGCAAAGTTCCGGATCTTAGATTGGGAGAGGCGATGCATTGATTAATCAGCGAGAACGGTCGCCAAGTTTGCAAGAGCGTGAGCCTTCGTTTCTATACCATGCGGGTGGACCACTTCGGAGTCGGGGGCGAAGACGAATGAGATACCCCGCCGCAGAGAAGCTTGAGAGCATCCGCAGGGTCGCAGCATCGCACCTGCCGGTAAAGAAGACGCTGGCGATGCTTGGCATCCCCAGCACCACCTATTACGATTGGCACCCCGGTTGGGTTGAGGGTGGCGTTGGCGCATTGGCGGACCACGCTCTCCGATCGCGTTCGGTGTGGAACCGTATCCCGGATGATGTCCGTAAGCACTTCGCCGAGTTTGCCCTGGAACATGGGGACCTGACGCCGCGCGAGTTGGCGGTCAAATACGCTGGTGAGAAGCAGTACTTTGTGTCGGAATCCACGGCCAACCGCATCTTAAAGGCTGAAGATCTGATCACGGCGCAGGCGCATGTTGTGATCCGGGTGGCGGACGAGTTCCGGGACAATGCGACGCGACCCAACGAGCTGTGGCAGACCGACTTCACCTATCTCTAGGTCATCGGCTGGGGCTAGTTCTACCTGTCGACCATCCTTGACGATTACAGCCGATACATCATCGCCCGTCGCCCGGCAGGGTATTGCAAAGCAATCCCGAGAAGAGGGAAGCTCTGCACCACGATGAAGGCCGCTGATGATAATACCTTGTCCGCCATTGGTCCGAGGACAATGGTCGTGTGAC
>JBCBTE010000130.1:0-7603 GCA_039818805.1 Pseudomonadota bacterium | reverse complement strand
CCCCATTCATTGTCGATAGCTGCGAAAACGGCCTCCATCTGGCCGTCTTGTTCGACATCCAGCGGCAAGAAAAGCGGCGCATCCAGTTTGGTCACCAGCGGTGCGATGAACGGTTTTGACTTTTCGTTGGCAAAAGTCACGGCCAACTCCGCGCCAGCGGCACGGAAGGCCATGGCGCAGCCGGCTGCGATGGAACGCTCGTTCGCGATCCCGACAACAATCCCACGTTTGCCTTTCAAGAGCGTACTCAGCATCACGCATTACTCCTGAAAGACATAGGTACCGGGTGCGTCACAGATCGGCGCGAACCCCTTTGCCTTCTTACCAAGGGGCGGCGGCACTACCTTTTCGCCCGATCGGTCCGCCAACCACCCTGAAAGGGCTGGCCACCAGGATCCTTCGACAGCCTCAATCTCCGATACCCAGCGATCCGGGTCTATGTAGATGTCGTCCTTGGCCTTGGTGCTGATACGATAGTGACGATGCGGGTGACCTGGCTCTGAGATGATGCCGGCGTTGTGCCCGCCACTTGTCAGCAGAAATGTCACATCGGTGTCAGACAACAACTTGAACTTGTACACCGACCGCCAGGGCGCGACGTGATCGCGCTCGGTGCCCACCAAGAAGACCGGTGTGCGGATATCGGAAATCGCGATTGGTCTGCCCCCGACACGGTAGCGCCCTTCGGCAAAATCGTTGTCCAGAAACAATTGGCGCAGGTATTCCGAATGCATCCTGTAAGGCATGCGTGTACCATCAGCGTTCCAAGCCATCAGATCGTTCATTTCGGACCGTTCGCCCATCAGATAATCGTGGATAACACGCGACCAGATCAGATCGTTCGACCGCAGGATTTGGAAGGCGCCTGACATCTGTTTTGTGTCGAGATAGCCTTTGTCCCACATCATGTCTTCGAGGTAGGTGAGCTGGCTGTCATTGATGAACAGCATCAGTTCTCCCGCTTCCGTGAAATCGGTCTGCGTCGCAAGAAACGTCAGGCTTTGCAGGCGATCGTCGCCGTCACGGGCCATGGCCGACGCGGCAATCGACAAGAGCGTGCCCCCCAGACAATAGCCAAGGGCGTGGACCTTTTCGCCTTCGGTTATGGCATCCACGGCATCGAGCGCGTCCATGACGCCAAGGGACAGGTAATCGTCCATGCCCAGATCACGATCGTCGGCGTCCGGGTTCTTCCACGAGACCATGAAAACGGTGAACCCTTGCCCCGTCAGGTATCGCACCAGCGAGTTTTCTTCGCTCAGATCAAGGATGTAATACTTCATGATCCATGCCGGAACGATCAGAATGGGTTCTGGGTGTACCTTGTCGGTCGTGGGCGCGTATTGGATCAATTCGATCAGATTGTTGCGAAACACGACTTTGCCGGGGGACGTGGCCATGTTCTTGCCCAGCTCAAACGCGTCCAGCCCGACGGGCTTCTTCCCGGTATTGGCGCGCGACACATCCTCAATGAAGTTTTGCCATCCACGCACAAGGTTCATGCCGCCTTCCGTGAAGGTTTTGGCCAGAACGTCTGGGTTGGTCAGCGCGAAATTGGAGGGGGAGAAGATGTCGAGCATCTGACGCGCCGCGAAGGTCACTTCGTCTTCATGCTGCTTGGTCACCCCTTCAACGCCTGTGGTCGCGTTGTGCCATAATTGCTGGTTCAGCAAAAATGCCTGGGACAACGCGTTGAAGGGCCATTTCTGCCAGCTTTCAGAGCTGAAGCGTCGATCCTGCGGAAGCGGGTCAATACAAGTCTCCGGCGTGTCCGGGCTTTTTGCGCACGCTGCCGCGTAATTGGCAAAACGTTGCTCTTTTTTCAGCGTTTTTTCCGCCAATTCCAGCTGTTTACCAGGTGCCGCGGACAAATGTAGCGCCCAATCCGCATACGCCGAGGCCAAAGCAAGTGGGGACAATCCTCCAGTGAATTTCGACTGAGCAGCCTTCAAACCCTTGTCCAACGCTTGCGCCATCGTGGTGTGGCTGTGGGGAGCGTGGTCCATTTGACGGATGCGGACAGGTGGTTTCGCGCTGTTTTGTGTGGAAGCGCCCTTGGCTTTTTTTGCCGATTCCGGTGCGTCCCGTAGGGAAGTGACTTTGGCCATTTTTTGGATCCTATCAAAACACGGAAGACATGCCCGAGAGGTAACTGTGGATTCTGGTCGCTGATTGATGTTCGTCAATCGTCGCGCCAGTTGGTCTGGCAATTCATGAAGATCACTGAATGAACGCGTGAGCATGCACAATTTGCGGTCACGGCAATGCGATAGATAGGAAATTTGTCATGAAGAAAGGCTTGTTTGCTGCGGTGGTTTTGTTGGGCGTGGGGGCCGCCGCAGCGTTTGCTTGGTGGCAAACATCACACAATGCCGGCCTGCCGAACGGCATTGCCACGTCCAATGGGCGCCTCGAAGCCGAACGGATCGAAATTGCGACCAAGCTGGCGGGACAGGTCGCCGAGGTCTTGGTCTCTGAAGGTGACTGGGTGGAGCCCGGTCAATCGGTCGCGCGGCTCGACACCACTCAGCTTGAAGCCGAATTACACCAGGCACAGGCAAGTGTTCTTCAAGCGCAACAACAAAAACTGCAAGCGGAAGCCTTGCTGCGTCAGAGACAATCCGAGGTGGTGACCGCCGAGGCCAATTTTGCACGGGTCAGCCAACTGGCCGATGACGGGTTCAACAGTCAGGCGCAGTTGGATGCGCAGCGCACCATTCTCGACACGGCGCAAGCAGCGCTGGCCGCAGCAGAGGCCGGGATCGCGCTGGCCGATGCGACGATTGCGGCCGCGACGGCCGCTGTTGAAGGCGCGCAAAGCCTGATCGAAGATTCCAATCTCAGGGCGTCTCGGGCAGGTCGTGTGCAATATGTGCTGACACACCCGGGCGAGGTACTGGCGGCAGGCAGCAGCGCGGTGACGCTCACGGATCTGTCGGATATGTACATGACGATCTTTCTGCCAACACGCGACGCGGGGCGGTTGGCAACAGGGGCCGAGGCCCGGATCGTGCTGGACCCCATACCGGAATATGTCATCCCCGCGACTGTCACCTTTGTCGCAAGTACAGCGCAGTTTACGCCCAAGTCGGTGGAAACCGAAGCAGAGCGGGACCAACTGATGTTTCGGGTCAAGCTGACCATCGCACCAGAGCTGTTGGCTGACTATCAGGATCGCGCAAGGGGCGGGGTGCCGGGTGTTGGATATGTTCTGGTGGATGACAGCGCCGCATGGCCCGCTGATCTTGAAATACGTCTCCCGCAATGACTGCGTCATCGGTTGTCCGGCTTGCCGGAGTATCGCAGCGCTATGGCCTGACCGTCGCATTGGACGATGTCAGCCTGGAAATCCCGGCAGGGTGCATGGCAGGGCTTATCGGCCCTGACGGCGTTGGGAAATCAACGCTTCTTGCGCTGATTTCAGGGGTTCGAAGAATCCAGGCGGGCGAGGTGCAAGTCCTGGGTGGCGATATCCGAAATCGTGCGCATCTCAAGGAATGCAATTATCGTATCGCCTATATGCCCCAGGGTCTGGGCAAAAACCTGTACCCGACTTTGACTGTCACCGAGAATCTGGATTTCTTCGCCAGACTCTTCGCACAACCCGAAGAGGAACGGCGAGCGCGTATTGCGGACTTGTTACAAGCGACAGGTCTTGACCCGTTTCCAGATCGTCCTGCGGGCAAGCTGTCAGGCGGCATGAAACAAAAGCTGTCGCTGTGTTCTGCGCTGATTCATGATCCTGACCTGCTTATTCTGGATGAGCCGACAACCGGTGTTGATCCGCTGTCGCGTCAACAGTTTTGGGACTTGATCGATCGAATCCGCGCACAGCGCCCCCAGATGAGCGTGATCACGGCCACCGCTTACATGGAAGAAGCCGAACGTTTTGACTGGCTGGCCGCGATGTCAGACGGCAAGATCATCGCAACAGGAAGCCCGGCCGAGATCCGGGACACCGCAGGCCAGACGACTTTGGAAAAAGCGTTCATTGCCTTGTTGCCCGAGGATGCGCGTCTTGGTCACCACGAGGTTGTTGTTCCGCCCCGGCAGCCATCGGAAGGGCCGCCCGCGATCCAGGCGAAATCCCTCACGCGCAAGTTCGGGGATTTCGTCGCCGTTGACGCGGTGAACTTCGAAATCGAGCGAGGCGAAATTTTCGGTTTTCTCGGCTCGAACGGCTGTGGCAAGACGACGACGATGAAAATGCTGACGGGTTTATTGCCCGTGAGCGAGGGACAAGCGCTCTTGTTCGGAGAAGCGCTGGATGCGGGCGATATGAAAACGCGCCAGCGGGTTGGTTATATGTCGCAATCCTTCTCGCTCTACGGCGAACTCACCGTGCGCCAGAACCTCCAGCTACACGCCGAGCTGTATCAGCTTCCCCTGGAAACCCGGGCGGCGCGGGTCATTGAGATGATGCAGACATTCGAACTGGCGGATGTGGCGGACGAGAGGCCCGAAGCGCTTCCGTTGGGTATGCGCCAGCGCCTGCAACTTGCCGTTGCCGTCATTCATTCGCCCGAAGTCCTGATCCTTGACGAGCCGACGTCGGGCGTTGACCCTGTTGCGCGCGATGGGTTCTGGCAGCATCTGATCGGGTTGTCGCGTGATGATGGCGTGACGATCTTTGTCTCGACCCATTTCATGAACGAAGCCCTGAGATGCGACCGCATATCCTTGATGCATGCGGGCCGCGTTCTGATCGTCGGAACGCCTTCTGAAATCGCGAAGGCCCAAAACACAGAGAACCTGAGCGACGCTTTCGTGGAATACCTGCGGGATGCGGCGGGCGCAAAAAATACGGGCACGGATACGCCTCAAATTACGAAAAATACAGCTGAGCCGGGGGCCGTCAGGCGCAAGGGCGGGAATTTCACCCGCATGTGGGCGTTCGCGCGCCGGGAAACGATGGAAATCCTTCGCGATCCGCTGCGATTGACCTTTGCATTTTTGGGGCCTGTCATTCTGATGCTGACTTTCGGCTATGGCATCTCATTTGATGTCACAGATCTGCGATACGCGGTTTACGATCAGGATCAGTCGGTCGAGAGCCGGACGCTGCTCGAGGCGTTTTCAGGTTCCCGCTACTTTGCAGAACAGCCGCCTGCGCAGAGTACAACCGAACTTGCGGCACGGCTGCGCAGCGCGAACATCGCAATCGCAATTGAAATCCCGCCAAATTTCGGGCGCGATCTGTTGCAGTCCCGACGACCCGAAGTCAGCGTTGCAGTTGATGCCGCCATGCCATTCCGGGCCGAAACGGCACGTGGATATCTACAAGGTCTGGCGATCTCGTATATGGAAGATCAGATTGAACGGAGTTATGGCACGCCGATTGACACGAGTGCAGCGGGGATCGAGACGCGATTTCGATACAATCAAGGCTTCACCAGCGTCGTAGCGATGGTGCCATCAGTGATCATGCTGATGCTGGTTCTGATACCGTCGATGATGGCGGCAATGGGCGTGGTCCGGGAAAAGGAAACCGGATCCATTGCCAATTTTCGATCGACCCCTGTGACGCGGGCTGAATTCCTGTTGGGCAAACAATTGCCTTATGTTGTCATCGCCATGCTCAGTTTCGTGACCTTGCTGCTGGTGGCCTACGCTGTGTTCCGTGTTCCGGTCAAAGGCTCAGGCTTTGCGCTTGCAGTCGGGACGTTTCTATATGTGCTGGCAACCACGGGGTTTGGTGTGCTGGTTTCTGCCTTTACCAAGACGCAAGTGGCCGCCACTTTTGCGGCTGCCATCATTGCGATCATACCGGCAGTAAACTTTTCGGGCCTTCTGGTTCCGGTGTCGTCACTGTCGGGCAGCGGGCGCGCGATCGGGCTGGGCTTTCCGTCGGGGTGGTACCAGCAGATCAGCGTTGGCACGTTCACCAAGGATTTGGGCTTTGCCGAGCTTTGGCCGAACCACGTCGCCTTGCTGGGCTTTGCACTTTTCTTTGTTTTGGTGTCGATCCTGGCACTGCGCAAACAGGGGACCTAAGGTCATGCAATGGCTGTCAAATGTGTATCGCCTGGGTCTGAAAGAACTGCGCAGTTTGCGCGCAGATCCGGTGCTGATCTTTCTTATCGTCTACGTGTTCAGTTTTGCGGTCTATGCCGTCGCCACCGGGGCCAAGCTGGAGGTTATCAACGCGTCGGTTGCCTATGTGGATCAGGATCGGTCCGAACTGACGGGGCGGATCATCGGCGCGATCCTTCCACCCGAATTTGACACTCCGGTCGAGATATCGGCATCCGAGGTCGACGAGGTCATGAACAACGGCGCGTTTGTTTTTGTGCTGTCGTTCCCCCCAAGGTTCGAAGCCGACGTGCTTGCCGGGCGACAACCGTCCGTCCAACTGAACGTGGATGCCACGGCCATGGTTCAAGCGGGCAACGGATCTGTTTTTCTTCAGGAGGTTTTCGCCGCCGAAGTCGCAAAGTTTGTGTCCGGCGATGATACTGCCAGTTCCCTGCCCATTAACCTAATTGTAACGGCGCAATTCAATCCCAACCTGCAATCGACATGGTTTTCATCCGTGATGCAGGTCATCAATAACATCACCATCCTGTCGGTATTGTTGACCGGTGCCGCCCTGATCCGGGAACGCGAACACGGCACCATCGAACATCTTTTGGTCATGCCCGTCTCTCCATCTGAAATCATGATGGCCAAGATATGGGCCAATGGTTTGGCGATAATCATCGGTGCCGTATTGTCCCTTTGGATCGTGATCCAAGGGATCCTTTTGGTACCCATCGCCGGATCGATCCCGTTATTTGTCGCAGGCACTGTGGTCTATCTGGTTTCTGTCACGGGACTGGGCATTCTGCTGGCAACGTTTACGACGTCCATGCCTCAGTTTGGCCTTTTGGCTTTGCCTGTGCTGGTGATTATGAATCTGTTGTCTGGCAGCACAACCCCGATGGAGAGTATTCCCGGCTGGTTGCAAACCATCATGCAGGTCGCACCGTCTACCCACTTCGTGGCCTTCTCGCAGGCGATCTTGTACCGTGGTGCGGGGCTTGCAACCGTCTGGCCGAACCTCCTGATCATGGCGGCCCTGAGTGCCGTTTTTTTCCTGATAGCCCTGGCCCGGTTCCGTCAGTCGATGGCCACAAGCACGTAAAACCGAGCGCTTTGTGACTGCTCAATGACCTTCCCAACGATGTAAGGGTGCGTGTTGTTGGTTTTCAAACGCACCCCATGGACGTGGCGGGGAGCCTGGGCCGCACGCATACTGAAAGCGCGGTGATCAGGTGCTTTTATCCAGCCGGTCTTCCAGAAGGTCGATCTGGATTTGCTGCAACTGGGTGAGTTTGTCCCATTGCCGGGCCATCTGGTGGTCGATCTTTTCGTGCAGTTGGCGGATTTCAAGCTCTGCCTTGAGATTGACTAGATAGTCGTTTTCTGCTCGCTCCCGGTCTTTGATTTCCTGTCGCCGCTGGCTCATCATGATGATGGGTGCTTGCAATGCGGCGAGGCTGGACAGAGCGAGATTTAGCAGGATGAACGGATAAGGATCGAAGGGTTGTACCATCAGACCTTTATCCTTACCTTCATGGCCATCTTGATCATCTGGATGGTGGTAAACGCAGTCGGTCTGATG
>JBCBTE010000129.1:0-7782 GCA_039818805.1 Pseudomonadota bacterium | reverse complement strand
GATCGGTTCTATTTCGTGCTTGAAGGTCAAATTGACGTGCTTGACCCCCAAACGCGCAAGCCGTTCCTGCCGCACAGTATTGGTCCCCATCAGTTTTTGGGCGATATCTCTTTTCTGAGTGGTGGCGCGTTTTCCCTGCCGATGCAGGCCACGCAACCGGTCAAGGCAATCAGTGTCGATCGCGAGACGATGCTGCGTCTGATGTCTGAAATTCCAGAAATGAGCGACATCGTTATCACCGTCTTCGCCGCGCGGCGCCGGCGTATGCTGGAGGGGTCGAACAGTGCCCTGTTGCTGATCGGTGCCGATCAGGACCGCAACATTCGTCGGATCGCTTCGTTCGCTGCGCGCAACAAGCTGCCGTTCCGGATGATTGATCTGGATACCGAGGAAGCCGAAACAGAAGCGCATGCTTGTGCGATCCCGTCGCACAAGCCAGCAGTGATCATCGGCAAGAACAAGGTTCTGGACAATCCCACGCCGGCGCGTCTGGCAGAAGCACTGGGGTTGGGTCTCAAACTTGAAGGCGACGAGGTTCTTGATGTGCTGATCGTCGGGGGCGGGCCGGCGGGCGTGGCGGCGGCGGTTTATGCAGGGGCCGAAGGGCTTTCGGCCATGGTGGTCGAGGACACGGCGATCGGTGGCCAGGCGGGCACCTCCAGCAGGATCGAGAATTACATGGGGTTCCCCACCGGTATTTCCGGCGGCGATCTTGTCTGGCGCGGCGAAGTGCAGGCGATGAAGTTCGGCACGCGCTTTGCCATGCCGGTCAGGGCACGAAGCCTTGAGCGTCGAGACGACGGTTGCTTTTGCGTAACACTGGACAACGAAAAGGAAATTTGTGCCAAATCCATTGTTGTGGCGACCGGTGTACAATACCGGCGGTTGCCTTTGAAGGGGCTAGAGGAATTGGAGGGCGCCGGCGTCTACTATGCGGCGACCGAGACCGAGGCGCGCTATTGCAGGAACACGGATGTCTATGTCATTGGAGGCGGCAATTCGGCCGGTCAGGCGGCGATGTACCTGTCGCGCAGCGCCAACCATGTGCATCTGCTTGTGCGCGGGACCTCGCTTGCGTCCAGCATGTCGGATTACCTATCCAGCCGGCTGGAGGCCGATCCAAGTGTCACGATCCATTACCAGACGCAGGTTGGCGAACTAAAGGGAGAAGGCGATCTTGAAGGGCTGACCCTGCAAACCCCTGACGGCCGCAAAGAGGTGGACACGCGCGCGCTGTTTATCATGGTGGGTGCGGCGCCCAACACGCAATGGATGTCTGGCCTGATCGAGCTGGATTGCAATGGCTTCGTGCTGACTGGCGGCAAGGTCGGTAAAACCTCGTCCTTTGCCACGTCCTGTCCGGGCGTGTTTGCCGTGGGCGATGTCCGCGCGGAGTCGGTCAAGCGCGTGGCCTCGGCTGTTGGCGAAGGCTCGGTGGTGATTTCCAAGGTGTGGGAGCATGTGAACGCGGATACAGACGAATCACCCTGAAACGCCTTGGTTAACGGGCAAAAGGGTGATCAGCATCACGTCGGTATTACGTCGGTATTTTTCCGAAAAGAGGGTCTGTTAACAGACAGCGCGATGGGCTTCGCTGAAGCAAACCCTACGGGCGCATGGGTCATTCGTCGTAAAGGCGGTTTTCCTCGTTGTTGCGCAGATGAGCGTGCATTTCGTCGTAATCGACATCAAGCTGCCCATGCGCGATCAGCGCCTCGGCATAGGTGGGCAGACCTTCGGGTTTGGGATGGGCGTCGGGCTGCCAGAGGCGCGACCGGATCACGGATTTGCCGCAGTGGTAAAACGCCTCTTCCACCGTCACGATCACGGCGAAGTCGGGGATGCGGCCCTTGATGACGCAGGCCTCGCGCACCACCACATCGCGGACCACAACAGCGCTGCCATTGATGCGCACCACCTCGGTGCGGTGGGGGACCAGAAACATCAGCCCAATGCGACCCGTATCAAAGATGTTCTGAAAACCGTCATAGCGGTGATTGCCGGGTCGGTCGGGGATGGCGAGGGTTTTCTCGTCAAGGATTTTGACAAACCCGGCTGGGTCGCCCTTGGGCGAGACGTCCATGTTTCCCTTGGCATCCACCGTGGCCATGGTCAGAAAGGTCGAAGCCTCGATCCAGGCACGGATGTGGTCATCGACATGGTCGATGAACTTGGCCGTCTGGCTGTCATAAGGGCGGCGCATGTCGGCGTAGATTTCATCGATGGAGGTGACGATGTCGCGGGGGGTGTACATGGGGTGGGCTCCACTCATTTTGCGCCGCACGCAAGCGCCGTTACTTGAGGCGCAATCCTTCTTCCGCGGCGAGGCGATCCAATATTGAGGCTAAAGGGGTATCATCTACACTAGCCTCATAACTCAGGCCTATCGCAACCCGCCCTGCTGCATCATAATCTTCTTTGGTCACGAGGTCGTATTTCTGAAAATACTTTTTCATCGCCAACAAAAAAGGATCGTTCATAGGATTGCGAAATTCATCGTGACTCAGCTTTGCCACAGCGTCTGTGAAGTCCTTCATTGAATGTAGGTGGACATCCAATTTTGGGATCTCGATCAGCCCCCACCGAGGCGCTGATCGGTCTAGCGCGTAAAGCTTCATGACGTCGGCGAGGGCCGAGCCGACAGTGATCGTTTTGTCCCTTCGCGCCTTTTCAGACTGAACGCAGGAGCTTAGAAACGCATTCTCGAATGGCGTATAGATGCGCAGGCGGGCATCGCCTTCCAAGTCCGAGAGGAACGCGTTTACCACGCGCCGCGCCGGATCATCTTCGGTGGCTTGCGTGTCGTCCTGGCCTTCGTATTGGTCGTAGTACGCCTGCATGTCTTGGTAGAATTGCAGACAAGGTTTGTCGTGATCCGCGTCAGATTGCGCGGTGGACGGCCCCGTCAGAAACGCAAGTGCCAGTCCGATTTTCCACAGGGATCGCAAATGTGTTTCTTGCCTTCTAGTCATCTATTCCCGCCAAGGTGGTTTGACCAACGTTCCCGGTAAATGGCCCGGAATCAAGTGCGCAGCGCGCCTGGCCGCGCCCTTCCTCCCCCTTGGGAGGTCGCTTTGGCGATGTCCTGCATTAAACAGATTGCGTTTAGGGCTTCGGGGATAAAGTGCCCCGAATCCCTGTTGCGTGCGCCCACCCGAGGGAGGGCGCGGCCCGGCGCACAGGTATGACCTCATTCATCTTGCCCCTGTTCGCGCCCCTGCCTATAAGGCGTGCATGATGACCCGCACCGCGATCATTATTCGAATTATATGCCCGGCGCTCTGAGCACGACGAGCTGCCGGGACAAGGCGTTTGGACGCTCGCGCCGCCCCCAGATATTCCCAGACACCTGACGACGAAAAGGACGCATCCGATGTGCGCCGACATGACCGATACGACACCTGACTACAAAGACACGCTGAACCTGCCGCAGACCGATTTCCCGATGCGCGCCGGGCTGCCCAAGCGCGAGCCCGACTGGCTGGCGCGGTGGAATGACATGGCGATCTACACCAAGCTGCGCGAGAAGGCAGAGAAGGAGGCGCGCGAGAGCTTTACGCTGCATGATGGCCCTCCTTACGCCAATGGGCATCTGCATATCGGCCACGCGCTGAACAAGATCCTGAAGGATATGGTGGTGCGCAGCCAACAGATGATGGGACGCGATGCGCGCTATATCCCCGGCTGGGATTGTCACGGTCTACCCATCGAGTGGAAGATCGAAGAGCAGTACCGCAAGAAGGGCCGCAACAAGGACGAGGTGGATATCGTCGATTTCCGGCAGGAATGCCGGAAGTTCGCCGAAGGGTGGATTGATATCCAGCGGGACGAGTTCAAGCGTCTGGGCGTGACCGGGAAATGGTCGAAGCCTTACCTGACGATGGATTACCGGTCCGAGCGGATCATCGCGGAGGAGTTTCAGAAATTCCTGATGAATGGGACGCTCTATCAGGGGTCCAAGCCTGTGATGTGGAGCCCCATCGAGAAAACCGCGCTGGCCGAGGCGGAGGTGGAGTATCACGACAAGGAGAGCTTTACGATCTGGGCAAAGTTCGAGATCGCGGCAATATCTTCGCCGCAGGCCGGAAGCCAAGGTGATGAACCGATCGGTCCAATGCCAGAGGACTTGATAGGCGCGCACGTGGTCATCTGGACCACGACGCCCTGGACCATGCCATCGAACAAGGGTGTCGTCTATGGACCGGACATCGCTTACGGGCTCTACCGGGTCACGGATGCGCCGGACGAATGTTGGGCGAAGGCTGGCGATGTCTTTGTGTTGGCTGATAACCTGGCGGCCAATGTCCTGGGCCGGGCGCGATTGACCGATGATCAATGGAGCCGAGTGCGCGACGTGTCTGCGGACGAGTTGGCTGGCGTGTCGCTGAAGCACCCGTTGGCCGGGATCGACGGCGCCAATGGCGAGTGGGATGATCTGCGCGATTTCCGCGCTGCGCCTTTCGTGACCGATGAGGAAGGCACCGGGTTCGTCCATTGTGCGCCGTCCCACGGGATGGACGAGTTCGAGCTTTATCGCGATGCCGGCATGCTGGAGCAGGTGATCACCTATAACGTCTTGGAAGATGGGTCTTTCCGCAAGGATCTGCCGTTCTTTGGCGGCACGTATATCCTGAGCCGCAAAGGCGGCGAGGGCGATGCGAACAAGGCCATCATCGACAAGCTGGCCGAGGTGGGCGGGCTATTGGCGCGCGGCAAAATCAAGCACAGCTACCCGCATTCCTGGCGGTCGAAAGCGCCGGTGATCTATCGCAACACGCCGCAGTGGTTTGCCGCCGTGGATCGCAAGGTGGGCGATGGGCAGGACGACTATGGCGAGACGATCCGGGAACGCGCGCTGCGGTCGATTGACGAGCTTGTGGCGTGGACGCCAAAGACGGGACGCAACCGGATCTATTCGATGATCGAGGCGCGGCCCGACTGGGTGCTGAGCCGTCAGCGGGCCTGGGGCGTGCCGTTGACTTGTTTCGTCAAGAAAGGGGCCTTGCCCACGGATGCCGATTTCCTGCTGCGGGACGAGGCGGTAAATGCCCGTATCCTTGAGGCATTCGAGGCCGAGGGCGCGGATGCGTGGTACAAGCCCGGCGCAAAAGAGCGGTTCCTGGGCAATGACCACAACCCTGATGAGTGGGAGAAGGTCGATGACATCCTGGATGTGTGGTTTGATTCCGGGTCGACGCATGCGTTTGTGCTGCGCGACCGGGAGGATGGCAGCGACGACGGGTTGGCGGACCTGTATCTGGAAGGCACCGACCAGCACCGTGGATGGTTTCATTCCTCGATGCTGCAGGCGTGCGGGACGATTGGGCGAGCCCCTTATCGCGGTGTGCTGACCCACGGGTTTACGCTGGATGAGAAGGGCAACAAGATGTCCAAGTCGCTGGGCAACACGATTGTGCCCGACGAGGTGGTTAAGCAATACGGGGCCGATATCCTGCGGCTTTGGGTGGCGCAGACGGATTACACCAATGACCAGCGGATCGGGCCGGAGATCCTGAAAGGGACCGCGGACAGCTATCGCCGGCTGCGCAACACGATGCGCTTCATGCTGGGGGCTTTGTCGCATTTTTCGGATGCCGACCGGGTGGACGTGGCCGACATGCCCGAATTGGAACGCTGGGTGCTGCACCGCCTGGCCGAGTTGGATCACACCGTGCGCACGGGCTATGCCGCCTATGATTTCCAGGGGGTGTTCCAGGCGCTGTTCAACTTTGCGACGGTCGAGTTGAGCGCGTTTTACTTCGATATCCGCAAGGACGCGCTTTATTGCGACGGAGATACGCCCCGGCGACGTGCGGCGCGCACGGTGATGGATATCCTGTTCCATCGCCTGACCACATGGCTGGCGCCGGTGCTGGTGTTCACCATGGAAGAAGTCTGGCTGGAGCGGTTCCCCGGCAACGACAGCTCCGTGCATCTGGTGGATATGCCAGACACGCCCAAAGAGTGGCTGGACGAACCGTTGGCCGAGAAATGGGCCAAGGTCCGGCGGGCGCGGCGGGTTGTGACCGCAGCACTGGAAGTACAACGGACCGAAAAGGTCATTGGCGCGTCGCTTGAAGCGGCGCCGGTGGTGCATGTGCGGGATGACGACGTGCTGAGCATCCTGAAGTCGGTCAATTTCGACGATATCTGCATCACGTCAGATATTTCCGTGACGGCCGATCCAAGCCCGGCCGAAGCGTTCCGCCTGCCCGAAGTGGACGGCGTCACCGTCGTGTTCGAAAAAGCCGAGGGGGAGAAATGCCAGCGCTGTTGGAAGATTTTGCCCGACGTGGGCAATCATGCGCATCCCGGCACCTGCGGGCGCTGCAACGCGGCGCTGGGCTAGTCAAAGGGCCGGGCGCGGTGTGACGCGCCCGGTGAGTTTCATGACCGATGAAGAGATCGCCCAATCCCTGATGCAGTTGGCGCATGAGCGAGGGGCGGGCAAGACGTTCTGCCCCTCGGATGCGGCACAACGTCTGGCGCAGGATTGGCGGCCAATGATGCCAAGGGTACGGCAGGTGGCCGCGCAAATTGGACTATGCGCCACGCAAAAGGGTAAGGTGGTCGACCCTGTCAGCGCGACAGGGCCGATCCGCCTGTCACTCGGGCCAGACAAGCCGGTGCAGGAGCGATAATCCAGCCGCATCGCCACCGATTTCAGGCCGCGACCCGCCAATGCGGTGGGCGCGTGAGATCATAACCCGGCAGCGTCTCAATGCGCGACACCCATGCCGCCAGGTTTGGCGCTTGTTTGTAGGTCTCATGAAGACCGAGCGCCGTCATGATGGCGGGTTTGGTTTCAATCGCGCGCTGCAGCAGGCGTATTTCCGGGAACGCTACGGCATCTGCTGCGCCGGGCGTTTGTGCGTCGATGAACCCCCCGGATGCGATCAGGTTTTCAACAAACGCCACCTCTTTCCGGATCACCTTGGCTGCCGCCAGGAGCGCCGGTGTCGCACTATCCGCGCCTTCGAAGAAGACCGGTTGCAAGACACCGGTGATCGCCGTGCGCAGGTAGTCGGAGATTTCGGTCGTGTGTTGCCAAAGCCGCGCCGCCTGCTCCGGGGTGGTGCCGAACAGGGGATGATCCGGAAAGGCACGATCAAGCCATGCCATTGCGGCAAGGGAATCGCGGATCACGACGGTTCCGTCGGTCAGGACGGGCACCGTGCCACGCGGATTGAGCGACAGGAAGGGTTCGGACTTATGCTCTTTCTCATCGGCCCTTAACAGAACCGTTTCATACGCAAGCGCCTTGAACGTGAGGGCCAAAAGAACCCGCCACGGTCGCGGTGCGCCGCTGACCGAGTAGATTGTCAGTGTCATCTGTTTATCCTTTGTCAGAGTTGTGCGCAGAGGCTAAACATGGCGGTAATGAAATTGAAGTAGGCAGAATTTTTTGGGGTAGTATCAAAAAACATACTAATGAACGAGGTATGGCTATGACGCGCAAGGAATTTCCGGAAACGGACAGCCAAGTGCCGGATCTACCGTGTCCGGCGCCATTGGTGTTCAACATGATCGGCGGCAAATGGAAACTGACGATTCTGCAGATTCTGATTTTTCGCGGCACCAAGCGGTTCGGTGAACTCAAACGCGATGTCGGAGGCATCACGCAGACGATGTTGACCAATCAGCTGCGCGCGTTGGAGGCGGACGGGATGGTGTCCCGCAAGATTTATGCCGAAGTGCCCCCACGTGTCGAATATTCGGCCACGCCGGACGCAATTGCATTGACCCCGGTTTTCAAAGAGATGCATGCATGGTGGCAAAGCC
>JBCBTE010000128.1:0-7815 GCA_039818805.1 Pseudomonadota bacterium | reverse complement strand
GAAGATGCAAAGCGGGCGCCTATGTCCACAAAAAAACGGCCGCAAAGTGGTTTGCAGCCGCCCGATACTGGTTACGGAATATTGGTGGGGATGGCTCCCCGATAATGCAGGTCGTTCAATGTTCGGTTGCGTTGGGAAATACCCGAAGCCAAATTCATGTTTTCGAAAATACGAGCGTCGCAGGTGGTGCATGCGGAAGGTGCATGCCCCGAAACGCCCAAATCAATCATGCCGTATCTAGAGTTGCGTCAGCCGTCCTTTCGGTCGGTAAAGCCCTTTGTCTCGTCAAATTGGGCATGGGTGCCTGCCTCGAAAGGCGGCCAGTCATGGGCGCAATCGACGTCACAGTCCAACGGGCTTGGCGTGTCCTCGCGAAAGGCGTGAAGCGTGATACCTGACTTGGCAGAGTTGATCGCATTACCGATTGCCGAGGTCACCCGTGCCAACGCTTCCGAGGAAGGAACGTCGGCAAAAGCGAACGTAATCGTCGTTGCAGTCAAGATAACCGCGTAGGGGAAGGTATTTTTCATCATAAATGTCCTTTGCGCTCTGCCCGGCCGACGTAAATGTGTGGGCCGTTCTGATCAGCATTACGCATCTGAGCGCCGGCTTATTCTGCCGGATGACAAAAAAGATTTTTAAGAAGAACACGGTCGCCGGGGCGCGGCGTGTTGCGATGAGAATAATCGCGGATGGTCAAACGTAGGACTGTGCACAAGAGCCGCGAATGCGTGCGGCAAAACCCACCTATAAAGAAAGACTCATTATGAAAATCTTTGTTCTTCTCTCGGCGCTATTCATCTTTGCGTCACCTTCATTTGCCGCACCAACGCCCTACACCATTCAGAAAAACCAAAGCAAAGTTGGCTTTAGCTGGTTTCTGGGCAAGGACGAGGTCAAAGGCAGCATGCCGATTGCAGACGCACGCATTGTGCTGGATCTTGAGCAGTTGCAGAACAGTCGTGTCACCGTCATGGTCGATGTCGCGCGCGCCAAGGCAGGGTTTCCCTTCGCCAGCCAGGGTATGAAAAGCAAGACCGTTCTGTGGGCAAAAAAACATCGCTACATCACGTTTGAAGGCAAACGTTTCCGGCGCAATGGCAACACTGCGCTGGTGGACGGAACCCTGACTGTCAGAGGCGTCACGCGCCCGGCGACTTTCACGGCCAAACTGTTTCGCACGTCGCGGACGGGCTCTGGCGACCAGGGCGAATTGGCTGTCCGACTGAATGGCTCTTTGTCGCGCGCCGCGTTCGGGGCGGACGGTTTTTCGGACATGGCCGGCGATCAGGTCAAGCTTTCGATCGTCGCCCTGCTGCGGGCAACACGCTAGGACCGGTTCAGACAGACGCCCCAACACCATATCGCCTTGTGGCCCGGCGACGCCCGGGCCACATTCATTTATTGCGGACGCCGTGAGCCAGGCAAACCGCGACGCGCAAGATGACCATGAACAACCGCAGACAGCCCTTTCAGTACGGTTGAGACACCAGAATGATCGATGCTTGGGCTTTCACATCCTGCAAAAAACCCCTCCACGACAAGGCACAATCACCCTACGTCTGACGCCGAAGTATCAGTTGGTGCCAAGACATTATCAGCTAGGTTTCGGGCGCTTTCGGGCCAGATCAGACACTTTGAGACAGATGCTGGCCCATTGCGTACGACACTGGTTTAAATATATTTTTTCATACCAATTGCGCACGGCCTGTTGGTTTCGAACCAACATGTCCGGCTTGTTCAAAAGGCCCCTGACGGTTTCCGGAAGGTGGCCGAGCCTTGAGGTTGTGACCAAGTCAGGCGGCAGCAGTTCGCCTAACCCATAGCTCGGCTCCGTAACGACCGGTATCCCTGCGGCCATTGCCCCGATTATGCGAGGGGTTTCCAAATGGTTGGAACGATGCGCGTGTATGTTAATGCAACACCGGGATTGCGCCGCGATATCTTCATAAACAACACCGCTATGCGGGGAAACGCGCAAGCCAAGCGCGGCAAGGGCATCCATGACCTTTTGCCGGCGTGGAGTCATCGACCCTACGAAACAAACGTCAAACGGACGGTCGCTCATTGGTGTTGACGTATTTATGGCGCCGGGATCAACCGCAACGCCAAACCCGAACACCGGCATGTCCATTTGGCGCTGCAACCGGAGCGTTTGCGGTCCAAAGTAGTCAAGCAGAACGTCAAACCCGGCCTGTTTTTCAATCAGCATTCGGCGTTTGCGTCGGATCGCGCTCCAACCGACTTTGCTCATGTGCAGAGGATTGCCCATCACGGCAACGATCGAGAAATTGAGATAGACATAAGTGCAGCCAGGCCGTCGTGTATGCGGTCTGAAGCCTTCACCGATCACAAAGATGATGGCGTTATCCACATGATCAGCCTCATCGATCTGATCGCAGACAATCAGGTTGGTATCGGGTCCAAAACTGTCGCGCAGCGTCCCATGGATAAAACGGGCGACATGCGAAACATGATCAAAGCTAACCTTCTGGATAATGAGATAAGCGCGGCACATAGTCAGTTTGAAACCTCGATCCATTTGCGTTTGCCGAACCGATGACTGCGCTCACGAATGTGCATTCTCATTTTTTGAACGGCACCACATGCAGCCTGCAAGACTGCGGTCGCTTTTAACGCAGTATTCTTGTGGTTGAATTTGCGTGACAGCTGAAAATCTGAGCGCGACTGGTGCACGCGGCTAAAAATCGCCGCTCCTCTGGCAACAAATGGCCGAACTTGGTTCGCGTAAAGTGCTTCCGTTACAGCGGGCATCTATATTCACTGGCAGTGCGTTTCATCTTCTTTAACTCGATCCACAGTTTTGTTTTCACCTGTCACGCCGCCAGTCGAAGGACCAGTCATGCAACACACCGACCAACCCGAGGCGACCGTTGTGTATGACCCACTGGTTGTCGTCCCCTGTTTGAACGAGGCCGCCCATATCGAACGGATCCTGGGTCAGCTGATACCAGCGATGCGCCGTTTGGGCGGCCGCGTGGTTGTTGTGGATGGTGGCAGCACGGACGGCACGATAGACATCGTTGACAAGTTCATTGAGAGCAACGACCGGGCTTCCTTGATCCACAACCCGGACCGTATCCAGAGTGCGGCCATCAACTTGGCCGTTGCCAAAGACGATGGCGCGGCCCGACACCTGATCCGCATCGATGCACATTGTGCCTACCCCGATGATTTTTGCGATGTCCTGATGCAACAGGCCAAATCGGTTTATGCCGATAGTATTGTGGTCAGCATGATTGCCGAGGGGCTTACGCCGGTCCAATCGATCAACGCGGCGACCCAGAATTCGCCGGTGGGCAACGGCGGCTCGGCGCACCGGACGCTGCCCAGTGGCGCCTATGTCGATCACGGCCACCATGCATTGATCAAAATGGCCGCATTTCGTGCGGTGGGCGGGTATGATCCGACATTTTCGCATAACGAAGACGCCGAATTGGACTATAGGCTTCGTGCAGCCGGCTACAGGCTGTGGCTGACATCGGCGACAGTGATCACGTATTTCCCACGGCAGTCTTTGTCCGCTGTCGCGCGCCAGTACTTCCATTATGGTACCGGGCGAGCCCGGAATCTGTTGAAGCACAGCGTCATGCCACGGCTACGTCAAACCAAGGTGATGCTGGTTTTGCCGGCAGTTCTATTGGCCATGCTTGGACCTGTGCATTGGGTGTTCACCTTGCCGGTATTGATCTGGAGCGTCTACTGCCTTGCGGCGGGCGCGCTCATGGCATGGCAAAACCGTGACTTGAAACTGCTGTTATGTGGACTGGCGGCCATGATTATGCATGTGTCTTGGTCGCTTGGTTTTTGGCAAAAGCTGTTCCGCGATGCGCTGCAATCCAAACGTGGAGTGGCCCAATGACGAAGACGATCGACATATGCATTTGTACGTATCGTCGCCCGCAACTGGTCGAGACGATATCGTCGGTACTGAAACTGACGCTGCCGCAGGGATTTGACGTTCGTGTATTGGTGGTCGACAACGATGATAAGCCGAGCGCGCGCGACGCTGTTGAAAACCTGGCGGCATCCGCCCCGTTGCCGCTGCGCTATGTACATTGCCCGCAAGGCAATATTTCGGTGGCCCGTAACGGTGCTTTGTCCCACAGCCACGCGCGGTTCCTGGCCTTCATCGATGATGACGAGATTGCGTCGCCCGACTGGCTTTTGCACCTGATCCAAAAAATCGAACACGAAAACGCTGATGCGGTTCTTGGGCCGGTCGAGGCGTTTTATCCCGAAGGCGCGCCAGAGTGGATGCAACGCACGAGAATACACGCGACCATGCCCGTTTGGGTCGATGACAAGATCATCACCGGGTATACTTGCAACGTGTTGATCGACCGGCGAAGTCCCGCGCTGGACAATTGCAGTTTCGATTTGTCGCTCGGACAGTCCGGAGGAGAAGACACCGCTTTTTTTGCCGACATGGTGTCGAAGGGCGGACGCATTGCGTTTGCGCCGAAAGCATTGCTGCGCGAAACCATTCCACCCAATCGCGTCAGCTTTGGCTGGTTGTTGCGTCGTAGATTCCGCATGGGTCAGACCCATGGGCGGCTGGTTGCCGAAGATGGCACCTCAATCCGTTTGTGGGCGATCACGCTTTGCAAAGTCGCGTATTGTGCGGGGGGCACCGCGCTACAGGTTCTTAACACCGACCGCCGCAACAAGGCGATCCTACGCGGCACACTTCATCTGGGCGCACTTTCAGGAATGGCCGGCGGGCCTGTGCTGCGCCAGTACGGACCGGAATTCACCCAAAGGCAAAGCGAATGAGCAGGGCACTTAGAAAATCATGAAAAGCATCGGTTTACGTGTTCGGGATGCCGATTTTGAAGCCGAACGCGTGCAGCACCGTTCTACAACGGACGCAACGACGCTTGCCGACGTCTCAGCAGCGGCGCGGCGCCAGTTTTTCCCGCTGGCCCTCTGTACTTTTTTGGGGTTCACCGGTGGGCTTGTCCATCATGCGACGACGCCCAAGCAATACTATACTTCAGCAACCGTTCTGGTTGATGAACGGCGAAGTGACCTTGAAGAGGAAATCACAGCCAGCATTCCCTTCTTGCGCAACGACACGTCTCTTTTGAATGAAATCCAGGTTCTGAAGTCTCTGCAACTGGCCACAGAAGTCGTTAGACGGCTTGAACTACAAGAGAACGACACCTTTCTTTACCCACCCTCTTCACTGGCGCGTTCGATTGTGTCAGGTGCCATTTCACGGGTGAAAAACCTGGTCGGCATCGATCAACAGGTGACCGACGTCGCACCGGCAGATCCTGCGCAGCTGGAAGCGTTTCAGCTTTTGAACGCGTCTTCCAAGCTGCAAGGCGACATCCGCGTTGAACGGATCGGGCTGAGCTTTTCCATCGATATCAGTTACATCGGTCACGATCCCAAGCTGGCCGCCGACATTGTGAACACTTATGCCGAGACCTATCTAGAAGATCGGCTCAATGCGAATTTGGAATCAACGGAACGAACAACGGAATGGATGCGCACGCGGCTGGAAGAATTGGAACAAAGCTCGGCCGACGTGCTGGCAAGGGCTTCCGCACTTCGTCAGAGCGATCCAACCAAAGTGGTGGAACTGCGCGAATTGGCACAGCGGGCGGCGAACCTGGACGCGCTCTATCAGACGATCTCGGCCAGGTATGAACAAGTCTCTATCCAAGGCTCTTTTCCTGTCAGCAATGGGCGCATACTGACCCAATCGATTGTTCCGAAATCAGCAGCCTTGCCGAAGTTATGGCAAACACTGGCCGTCGTGACGCTAATGGGTATCATGCTTGGTTTCGCATGGGCGATGTGGCGTGAATCCCGCGAAAGATCGTTTCGCGTCAGCAAAGACGTGCATGACTACACAGGGCGGGCATTTCTGGGGCATTTGCCACAGATCAACCTGAAAGACTTTGACGGTGCACAGCCGCAAGAAATCAAAGAAATCATGTTGCGTGCGGAAACCGACAAGCCCAACAAAACCTTGGACCCCAAGGCCAGTCATAGCGGTGCGTCACAGACTGAATTCGACTGGCGCAAAGCCAAGACCTTGCCTGCACGTCTGTTCTGGTCGGTGTGGATGCCTCAATCGATGTTTAGCGAAACCTTACGCAACATTCACACAACTGTTGGCATGGGTAAATCAGATGGCAAGCACATGGTTATCGCCGTCACGTCCATGCTGTCCGGCGAAGGGAAAACGACACTTGCCGTGAACTATGCCAACATGCTGGCTAAGTCTGGTGCGCGCGTCGTGTTGATCGATATGGATCTGCATGGCTTCAATCTCAGCGACGCATTGAACGTGCCGGCCGGTCCGGGCATTTTTGAGGTCTTGCGTGGCGAAACGCCTTTACCGGATGCGGTACAAGTGCTGGATTACACCGGCCTGAACATTCTGCCGTCAGGTCCCACGCGACAAAAATCGGCGGCCGGCGACGTGGTGTATCAACAAAACATGCAGGCGTTGATTTCTGAACTGCGCAAAGACTATGACTACGTGATTCTGGATATGCCACCGTTGGGCAAGGTGTCGGACGGCAAGGCAATGATCGCACATCTGGATAAAATCATTCTGGTCTGCGAATGGGGAAAAACACCACGATCCCTTATCACCCGCTACCTCGCGCATGAGCCAGAGATTGCGCAAAAGGTGGTTGGAATTGTTTTGAACAAGGTGAATGTCCGCAAACTTTTGAAATACGCCCGACCCGGTTGGCCGGAAAGCTATTTGGAAACCGACCTGAAACCCGAATGACGTGAACACTGATCAGAGTGGCGCAGTCGGCAGAATTCGCCTATGTTGTTGAGAAAGGGGCGTTTAGAGGGTGTTTGGTGCGTCTTCTGGTTTTCATTGCGGTTATGGTGATCGCCGCTGTCGTGATTGCGGTGGCGTCATATGTGGCGGGCGCAAGTGTTGGCATTATTGCGCTGCGGGTTGTTGCCGTGATCGTCGCGTTGCAAGTCGCCTATTTCTTGTTGCTCCTGCTCATGGCCGTGTTGCCGACCCCAAAGTCGAAAACACCCAAAGAGGGTCAGGGCGTGCGGGAAGAAGCCCTAACAGAAACGCAAAAGCAATAGTCAACTGGCGCGGGAATTGATGAAGTCCCAAAGTCCGGGTTCTGCTTTGCCGATCAACCGGATCAAAGCGCCACGAAAAGCGAGACGCGCGACTTCAACCGGTTTCAGCGCCTGACCCACGCGTAGCCGCGTATGTGACTTTACCAGTCCCTTGGCTCTTTGCTGCTTGGGGTACCGGAAAACCGGATCGGTTAGAAACTGTTTGCGATACACCGCACTGGTCCGCGCCCATACCTTGCGTTGCAATATGCCTATCGAGCGTTTGAGCGAGAGTTCGCGCTTGTAGTAACCGGCGTTTGATCCCAAATCACGGGTTGTTTCCTGCCCATTATGTGCCCAGACCGCCAGCGGTTCCATGGCAACATAGATCGGTTCGGAAATGGTGAAAGTCCGCAAATATTCCTGCAATGTGGCGCTGCATTCATAGTGGATTTCCAAATCTGTTACCGCGTCCCGGGACCAAAAAAGGCCGCCGTTTGAAACGCCGATATCCGCCATCAGACAAAGGTGAAACAGTTCAGCCTCATAACGTCCGCCAGACAGCTTGTTCTCAAGAATGCCGGCGGCTGAAAGGGTCGGGTGATCCGTGGCGCTGTCGAACTCCATCAACTGGTTTCGGAACACGATGTTGACATCCTCCCGCTCGCACAGGGCGATATTGTCACGAATGAAATTCGGCAGAATGTGATTGTCGTCTTCAAGAACAAAGAAGAA
>JBCBTE010000127.1:0-7847 GCA_039818805.1 Pseudomonadota bacterium | reverse complement strand
AATTCGACGTGCTCTTTCATTACCCCTGGTCATAAGCGAAAGTAGCATTCTCTGTATGATGTCTGCAACGGGCTCAAAGCGGCCATTCGCCGTGATTGCATGTCTGATGGTGTTTTAGGGCGGGCCTCTGTCAGAAGCTGAAAGCGGCCTTTTACAGCTTTCGAATCTTCAGCTTGGTGATCCGGTTTTCGTTTTTTTCGATCACTTCGAACCGGAAGCCGTGGAAATTGAACACCTGGTTCACGTTCGGAATAATCTGGGCCTCATGGATGACCAGACCGGCCACCGTGTTGGCCTCGTCGTCGGGCAGGGTCCAGTCGGTTGCGCGATTCAGATCACGGATGGTCATCGCACCTTCGATCAGGAACTGGTTGTCTTCCGCTTTGCGGATCGGGTGATCGGCCTGCGGGTCGAACTCGTCGGTGATTTCGCCAACGATTTCCTCAAGGATATCCTCAAGCGTGATCAGACCCTGGAGGTCGCCATATTCGTCCACCACAAGCGCGAAGTGACTTCGCATGCGCAGGAATTGACGCATCTGGTCGTCAAGCGTGGTGGTTTCAGGAACGAAATAGGGCTTCATCGCCACGTCGCAGATATCAAAATTCTTGAGCGTCGTGCGCTTGCCATCGCCCTGCGTCACCAATTTGTGCATGGCGCGTAGCAGGTCCTTGGCGTGCACGACCCCGATGATGTTGTCAGGATCATCCCGGAACACCGGCAGGCGGGTGTGATTGCTTTGCAGACATTGCTCAAGGATCGCTTCGGGGTCCAACTCGGCGTCGATCATCTCGATCTGGCTACGATGCAGCATGATCTCTTCCACTGCTCGGTCGCCTAGGTCCAAAGCGCCCAGGATGCGATCGCGGTCCTCCTTCTCGACCACGCCTTCGGATTGGCCGAGATAGAGCGCCCCGGCGATTTCCTCGCGCACGGCAAGAATATGCGTGTCGGGGTCGGTCTGAACCCCGAACAGCCGCAGAACACCGCGCACCAGAAGACGCACGGCGGACACAACAGGCGCAAAGACGCGGATCACCCAGCGGATGATGGGCGCGGTGCGCGAGGCCGCAGCCTCGGCATTTGTAATGGCGTAGGTCTTCGGCAGCACTTCGGCGAAGATGAGCACTAGAAGCGTCATCACCAGCGTCGCCAGCGCCACACCGCTTTCGCCCAAAAGGCGCGTGAACATCGCTGTGGCCAGTGAGGTGGCCAGGATGTTCACCAGGTTGTTGCCCAACAGGACCGAGCCGATCAGCCGCTCGTTGTCCTCGGTGATTTCAAGTGCCCGTTCCGCCCCCTTCGAGCCTTTTTCGGCCCGCGCGCGCAGTTTGCCGCGTGAGGCGGCCGTCAGAGCGGTTTCACTGCCCGAGAAATAGGCAGAGAGCACAAGCAGGCCAAGGATCGCCGCGGAGGTGATCCAGAACGCGGCATCAAGGCTGGGTGACACGGGTTCCATCAGACATCTTATCAAGTATTCCTATGGGTTATGGGGTGCGACGCTGTCGCATTCAAGCAATGCCGGCAGGAAAGTTCCGGAACCGGGCACGCACGCCACGCTGATCTGCGCATGAAGGCCATTGCGGCAACGTTGAAGACGCTGAAATCATATAGGTTTCGACGGGCAAAAGCGCGGGGCGTGCGTCTACTTGGGGTTGGCAGGCACCGCGCCATCCGGGCCGTGCGCGCTGTCTTGGACCAACGGATGGGCCTCGAACACCAAGGCGCGCAAACGTTCGTCCAGCACATGCGTGTAGATTTCCGTCGTGCCAACATCGGCATGGCCCAAAAGCGTCTGGATCGTCCGCAGATCGGCCCCATTAGCCAGCAGATGCGTTGCAAAGGCGTGGCGCAACGTATGCGGCGTAACCTTTTGCGGCGATACACCGGCCTGTACCGCCAGTTCCTTGATCAGCAAGTAGAAGCGTGTTCGGGTCAGATGCCCCAGCTTTCCGGTCGACGGGAACAGAAATGTCGAGACCACCTTGCCCTCGGCCTTGGCGGCCTGTTGCGCATCGTCCCTTCGTTCCAGCCAGTCATTTAGCGCCTGCTGTGCGGGCGGCGAAAGGGGGACCATGCGTTCCTTGCTTCCCTTGCCGGTGATCAACAACATGTCCGGCGTGCCGCGACACGCGGCGACCGGAAGCGAGACAAGTTCGCTGACCCGCATACCCGTCGCATAGAGCAACTCCATCAGGCATGTGTTGCGCGCCCGGTCGTTCGGGTTGCGCCCGACATGGCGTGCAGCCTTGAGCAAGCGGTCCACTTCCGCGATATCGAGGGTTTTCGGCAAGCGTTTGTCGCGCCCGGGACCTTTGATCTGGATCGCGGGATTGTCTTTGCGCAAGCGTTCGTCAAAGGCAAAGCGGTATAGCTGCTTGATCGCCGACAGGCGTCGCGCGCGGGTTGATTTGGCCAATCCCTGCGCATCGCAATAGACCAAGTACGCCTCGATATCCGACTGGGTCGCCGAGGCCAGATCGGTGCCTTTGCCGTCAGCCCAGCCGGAAAAATCGGCCAGGTCGCGGGCATAGGCCTCTAGCGTGTTTCTTGATGCACCCAGTTCTGCCGCCTGCGCTTCTAAAAAGCCAGCGATCCAATGCGCCACACTCATGCGCCGGCCTTCAGCAACAGGATCTGCAGTGCCGCCCGGCGAGCTGTGTCCTCAAGTCCCACGGCTCGTAAGGTCGACAATCCCGCGACGATATCAGAGCTTTGGTTCGGACCGGCAGTGTCCAGTTGCAGCGCGGCCGTCAGAATGGCCTGGCCAAGGCGATCCGAGGCCAGCATATCCGCGTGATCCGCAGACGGGGCCGTTGCGGCGAACGCTTCGGCGATGGCGATCTCGGGACGAGACGAGGCCAGCGCCGGGTCGGGCGCACCTTTCGTCAGCCCGGCAAGAAACTGACCGCGCCGATCCGGCACGGAAAACGCCCGGGCCAAAGCCTCGTAATCCGGTGACAAAAGCACAACTTCGAAGATCGTCTCGCGCACGCTGCCTTCTACCGCTGCCTGTGCAAGGTCTTCGGCAAAGAGGGTCGCAAAGGCCACGGCCAACCCTTCTGTTTTCATCTCGCGCCACAGCTGCGGCAGAACCTCTTCGATGGTCCCGGCATCGTTGGTTTGCAAGGCTTTTTCGAGGGCCTGCACACCTGAAACGCGGTCCCATACACCGCCCGATGCCGCCGGGCGCTGATCGGTGTAAAGCCCCAACAAGCGATTGGCGGGCAGGGCCCCGGTATGGGTCAATCGTTCGGCGGCCTCGATTTCGGCCTTCCAACCGGTCACGCCGCGCAGATCGGCAACAGCGTATTCACGCGGCAGGTTACGCGTGGGCAAAGGCGTGCCGACAGCCTCGTAAAGGCGAAACAGCAACGGCGTCATGTTGCCAGACGGGGCAAGCGGCGCGCTGTCGTCAATGGTTTCGGGATCCAGATACTGCGCCAGCAACGTCTCGGTCACAGGATCCAACACATTCAGGGCGCCCGCGGTTTCGTATGTCAGCGCTGCGGTTTGCCAGTCTCCGGCGCGCGCCCCGCAAAAAATACGGGCATCATATCGCGGGCTCAGATCCGGTTTGTCCATCAGCGCGCGGCAGGCGGCATCTTCGGTCCCACTCAGCAACGTAAGTTCAAACCATTGATTAAAAACCCCTTTTTGAGACGTTCCTGCCTGTTCAAGGAGGGCCAGCGCCGGTTCGACAGCGCCCAGGTCACGCAAGGCCGAAAGGCGTGCGGACAGGAACCTTGCATCAGGCCCGGCATCGGCGGGTGTTTCCGCTTCGGCCAGCAACAGCGTGTAGTACAGCGCCTGGATCGCCGGAAGCGGATCAGGAGGCAGTCGCGCAAAGAGCGATGTGATGGTGTCAGTCGCACTTGCCGTCCACAGACTGGACGGCAGACCGGTTGTGCTCGACGGCAATAGCCCCGCCGAGCCCGGGCGCGCGCCATCAAGCGGCAGCACGGCCACGTCGGGCACGGTGGCGCCGGTGACGGCGGGTTCCTGCAACGAGTTTTGCAGGGGCTGTGCGACGCTTATGGGTGCGGGATCTTGCAACCAGTCGATCGCCGCCAGCGGATCTTCGGCCAGCGCGGGGGCCGCGAGTACGGCAACAAACGCTGTTAAATCAAGACGCTTCAAGAATAATTTCCTGTCGAATTTCCTGTGTGGGCGGGGAAAAGTCCGCGCCGAAAAAGGGCCCGATATATGCGTAGCCCGTCAAGGCGACGAACCCAAGTATAGCGAGGTAGATCAACCATTTGACCAGTCGTAGCATCATGTGCCTGCCCGTTTATTGCCTGCTTTTAGCACTTTATAACTGGCCTTTTGGTCAAGATCACGTCATTCAGTGAAAACGCTTGAAATATTGGCATAGGAGCGCCGAGACGTGGCGGCGGGGACAAGCTGGAAGTTGAAAAAAACCGTCGTGCTGGTTGGCATGATGGGAGCGGGAAAAACCGCCGTTGGCAAGGCGTTAGCAGCACTTCTTAATGTTCCGTTCCTTGACTCAGATGTTGAAATCGAAGCAGCGGCGAACATGACAATCGCCGAAATCTTCAAACGCGATGGTGAGGCGTTTTTCAGGGACCGCGAAACCCAGGTGATCGACCGGTTGCTGGACACCGAGCGCGGCATTCTCTCTGCTGGTGGCGGCGCATTTCTGGCAGAGCGAAACCGGAAACTGATCGCGGAAAAAGGCATTTCCGTCTGGTTGCAGGCCGATCTGCACCTGTTATGGAACCGCGTAAAACACAAAGAAACCAGACCTTTGCTGCGCACTGACAACCCATATGAAACGTTGTCGACGCTGTATCACGAACGCTTGCCGCTCTACGAACAGGCCGATCTGGTCGTGCCGGCGCAGGCCGGATATTCAATCGAGACCATGGCGGGAAAGGTTCTGGACACGCTGGCGACCCGCAAGGATGTACTGGAGCAGATAGAATGACGGAAGTGGTGCATGTGGGTTTGGACGACCGGGCGTATGATGTGCACGTCGGACCGGGCCTGCTTGCCCAGGCGGGTCACCTTGTCAAACCGCTGCTGCGCAGACCTCACGTGGCGATTGTCACCGATGACAACGTGGGTGCGCTGCATTTGAATAAAATTGTCAAAGGCTTGGAAGATAATGGAATTTCAAGCGTTTCTTTGTCTTTGCCGGCGGGAGAGGCGACAAAATCCTGGCCGCATTTCGAACGGACGGTCGAGTGGCTTCTGGCCGAGAAGATCGAGCGTAATGATGTTGTCATCGCGTTTGGCGGCGGGGTGATCGGCGACCTTGTGGGATTTGCGGCGGCGGTGTTGCGGCGGGGGGTGCGGTTCGTGCAGGTGCCGACCAGTTTGCTGGCGCAGGTCGACAGTTCGGTCGGCGGCAAGACCGGGATCAACGCACCGCAAGGCAAGAACCTGATCGGCGCATTCCACCAGCCCAGCCTGGTCCTGGCCGATACGGATGTGCTTAACACGTTGACAGAAAGGGATTTTCTGGCCGGGTATGGCGAGGTGGTGAAATACGGCCTGCTGGGTGATTCCGCGTTTTTCGATTGGTTGGAAAGCAATGGCCCGACCTTGTCCGCAGGGGACATGGCGACACGGATCCGGGCGGTGAAACGGTCGGTCGAGATGAAGGCCGAGATTGTCATCGAAGACGAAAAAGAGAATGGAATCAGGGCGTTATTGAACCTTGGACACACGTTCTGTCATGCGTTGGAGGCGGCGACAGGGTATTCCGACCGATTGCTGCACGGTGAAGGTGTGGCCATCGGCTGTGCGTTGGCGTTTGAATTGTCCGCACGGTTGGGCTTGTGCGCGCAGGAAGAGCCAAGCCGCGTACGGGCGCATCTGCGAAACATGAAGATGAAGGTGGATCTATCTGATATCGAGGGAGATTTACCGGATGCGGATGGCTTGTTGGCCCTGATGGGTCAGGACAAGAAGGTGGTCGACGGGCAACTGCGCTTTGTCCTGGCGCGCGGCATCGGTGACGCCTTCGTTGCCACGGATGTCGACACCGGTTGCGTGAAAACACTGTTGGAGGACGCGCTGCGCCAGAGGCGTTAGAAAACGTACGTTACGTACATTTTCGGGCCAAAAACGTACGTTTTTCTAGTCCGGCACGGCCTTGGGCATATTCACCCGTTTCGACAGCGCTTCGCGGCTTTCAATTCTCTCTGAGTAGCGGTCGGTCAGGTAGGCGGATCCATCGCGTGTCAGCAAGGTGAACTTCATCAGTTCTTCCATCACGTCCACAACACGGTTGTAGTAGGGGCCGGGTTTCATCCGGCCATCCTTGCCAAACTCGTCCCAAGCCTTGGGCACCGAGGATTGGTTTGGGATGGTGATAAGGCGCATCCAGCGTCCCAGGATGCGCATCTGGTTGACGGCATTAAAACTTTGCGAGCCGCCGCACACCTGGGCGAGCGCCAGTGTTTTGCCCTGTGTGGGGCGCACGCCCCCGATCGGGGCCAGCGGGATCCAGTCGATCATGGTTTTCATCACGCCGGTCATCGCGCCGTGGCGTTCCGGGCTGACCCAGACCATGCCTTCGGACCACATCACCGCCTCGCGCAGTTCGGCGACCTTGGGGTGGGTGGCATCCGCGTCGTCGGGCAGGGGAAGTCCATGCGGATCAAAGCTGCGGGTGTCCGCACCAAGATGTTCCAGGATGCGCGCGGCCTCTTCGCTGAGAAAGCGCGAAAAGGAATGGTCGCGCAAACTGCCGTAGAGCAACAGGATGCGCGGCTTATGGCGGGCGCGCGCGGCGGGAAAGAGGTGGTTTTCGTCTATGGCGGGCAGGGCGTCTTGATCAAGGTTGGATATGTCAGACAACGCGGTTGCCTTCCGCATCGATCAGCAAGTCGCCGTCTTCCTTGTGGTAGGGCCCCGCGGGCCATTGGTCGATGAGGTCGAGGACAGTTTCGGACGGGCGGCAAAGCCTGACACCCTTCGGCGAGCAAACGATGGGGCGATTGACGAGCACGGGATGGTCCAGCATCGCGTCAAGCAGCGCATCGTCGGGCACGGCCGGATCGAGCAGGCCTAAATCCTCGGCCGGGGACTTGGAGACGCGCAGGGCGGTGCGCGGCGTAAGGTCCGCAGCGGCAAAGAGCGCCAGAAGCTGTGGCCGGGTCCAGCCGGTTTCCAGATACTCAATCACCGTTGGGTCATAGCCGGCATCGCGGATGATCTGCAGGACGTTGCGCGAGGTCCCGCACGCGGGGTTGTGGTGGATGACAACATTCATTTGGGAACTCATGCCTTTGCGTCTTCCTGCGCCGTGTCGGCCTTCAGCAGCCACCCGAAGAGCGCGACAGCAAGGGCCGCCCCGATGAATTCGGCGGTGATGAAACCGGGCAGGTCGACCGGGCGGATGCCCGAGAACGTGTTGGTGAAAGACCGCGAGATGGCCACGGCGGGGTTGGCAAAAGACGTCGACGCCGTGAACCAGTAGGCGGCGGTGATGTAGAGGCCGACCAGCATCGGCACCGCCTCGACCCGAAAGCGGATGCCGCCCAGAATGATGCCCACAAGGCCGAACGTGGCGACGATTTCGGCAAACCATTGCGCCGCACCGGTACGTTCGGTCAGCGAGGTTTGCACAAGGTCCATGGCGAACATGCCATGGGCGATGATGGCCCCGAGAATACCGCCCGAGATCTGCGCGATCATGTACGCGACGGTGTCGGGCACCGAGATTTCACGCCGCAGCAAAAATGCGAAGCTGACCGCCGGATTGAAATGCGCGCCCGAAAGCGGACCAAGCATGGTGATCAGAACCACCAGAATGGCGCCTGTCGCCAGTGAGTTGGCCAGCAATGCAAGGCCAACATTTCCCCCCGACAGCCGGT
>JBCBTE010000126.1:0-7856 GCA_039818805.1 Pseudomonadota bacterium | reverse complement strand
CAGCCAGCTGGAAATCCCGCTGGCGCGATTCCTGACACGCGAATGCGGGATGACCGCGCTCGAGGTTTCGGCCAAAACCGGACCTTCGGCCAACAGATCAAGATCCGGACCGACGACGCCCTTGTGAATGAACGGGGCCGAAACCTCGAGCGCGGTCATCCCGCATTCGCGTGTCAGGAATCGCGCCAGCGGGATTTCCAGCTGGCTGTCAGGGAAAAAGAAGACGGATTTCCCGTTAAGTCGCTCCGCCGCCTGCGAAATTGCTTTTTTTGCACGTGCGCGGGGCGCGTGTGTTACAGTGTCGAACAGGGTGAGGTCGACACCGAATTCCATTGCCACGGCGAATAACCACGCGGTGGTGCCTTCTTCGCCGAACGGGAAAGGCGCTGGAATATGACGCGCCCCGCGCCTTCCTAATGCGGCGAGGGAGCCGCCTAGGAAAGGCTGGGTCAGTGCAAACACGGTGTTGGGACCAACAGCCAAGGTGCTGTCAGCACGACGTGCAGGCAGCACCTTGACGTTATGGATCCCCAATTTGCCGAGAAGATCGAGCATCTGATCTTCCACGACATCGGGCAGAGCGCCAACAATAAGAAGCTGGCGTTCATCGGTTTCCGGCAAGGCGGGAATCATTGACGCAAGACAGGCATCCTCGCCTTCGGTGAAGGTGGTCTCGATGCCAGAGCCGGAATAGTTCAGGACGCGCACATGTGGCGCATATTGCGCCGACAGCCTTTCGGCAGCGCGCGCCAGATCAAGCTTGATCACCTCGGAGGGGCAAGACCCGACAAGGAACAGTTGCCGAATGTCCTTGCGACGCTCCAGAAGGCGGGCGACTTCGCGCTCAAGCTCTTCTTGGGCGTCCGCGAGCCCGGCCAAATCCGTTTCCTCAAGAATCGCGGTGCCAAAGCGGGGTTCGGCGAAAATCATCACGCCGGCGGCGGATTGCAAAAGATGTGCGCAGGTGCGTGAGCCAACCACCAGGAAGAACGCATCCTGCATCTTGCGGTGCAACCAGATGATTCCCGTCAGCCCGCAGAATACTTCATGTTGGCCGCGCTGTTTGAGCACCGGTGTCTCGCGGCATCCTGTGGCCGGCGGGGGTGGTGCATGGGTGTTCATATCAGTGCTTCCGACTGAAGCCGCGCCGCACGTAGCTTAAGTAAGAACTGCGCTGCGTTGACCACATAAGCGCCGTAGGCCGCGAGCGCCAAAATCATCAGGCCCTGAGGGGACAGAGCAGATGAAAAAAGTGCCCAGATATATGCGGTGTGAAGCGCGATGACCGCAAAGCTAAAGACATCTTCCCAAAAGAAGGCCTTTGCGAAAAGGTACTGACCGAAAACGATTTTTTCCCAAATCGCACCGGTGATCATGATCAGGTAGAGAAAGCCGGTTTTGACAAGGATTGACCAAGTTGCCGCTTCGTACCCTGCGCCGGTCCAGAGGTAGCGGATAACAAGTGTCAGAGAGACCAGAAAAACCAAAAACTGGGCCGGTGCCAGAACCCCCTGAACAAGCGTCCAGACACTCGCATCGCGGCGCGCACGTTGCTCGGGCGTGTAAAGCAAACCAAAGTCTGCCTTGTGTTGCGCTTCCAGCGTCATGGATCCCCTCGTCAGGCCATTCGGTCCTACTTGATGCTATGTGTTGGGGCTCAAAAGTGTCAATTAAAATTTACAGATTGAGCGAGGTCAGCGTGTAAATCTCAATTGTCGTTGAGGTGAGTCGCAAGATAACGTTCAAAAAATCAAAGAAAATTGCCATTTTACGCATATTCGGCGTGAAATTTTAACCCAATTTAACAGCATGTTGAGGCTGCGCGATGACCGGAAATGTCAACAGAAATTGACAATCTGGCAAAGCGCCGCCACACTTATACTGCCGGGTTATTGACAAATATCGTGTGATAACATGCTGCCGTACGAAGAGAGGAGTAACTCGTGGACGAATCCTCTTCAAAAAAGAGCTTTGGTCTTGCCGACGAGCAAAGGCCCGCAATCCGATTCCTTGTGGAGTCGGCTTTGCGCACAGTAATTTCAAAAGCTGTCAACACCGAACCCCGAACGCGTGACGAATGGATAGGACGCTTGTGCGAAGCGCTGATGTCGGAATCTGATAGCAGTTACCAGTCGGTGATCGCCTCGCTGATTGCCAGCGGGGTCAGTTCCGAGGAAGTTTTTCAGGCCTATATTCCTTCTGCCGCGCGCTTTCTGGGTGAGCTTTGGGTCAGTGATCAGGCCAGCTTCGTGGATGTCACGGTGGGCGCATCGCGTCTGCAGGGTTTGTTTCGCGCCAAGGACACCGACGTCATGGCGCGGTGGGTTGATCGCAGCATTCCGCTGGGCCAGTCGGTCCTGATGGTCATTCCAGAATACGAACAGCATGCGCTTGGTGCGTTCGTGGCTGCGGACAACCTGCGACGGCACGGTCTTTGGGTGCATATGGCGATCGGTTTGAACCATGCGGAGTTGGCCGATCTGATAAGGTCCAGCCGCTTTGCGATGATCGGGATATCCACGGCGACGAGAAACTCTGTTGAAAAGACCACCGAACTGGTTGACTACATTCGGTCAAATGCGGATTACGTTCCTCCAATCGTGATTGGCGGGCGCGCGGTTGACGAAGATGACAAGGCGGTTCTTAGAACTGGGGCCGATTTCGCGGTCAGAACAGCACGTGAAGCGATTGAGAAATGCGGTCTGTCCAGCGTCTCGCAGGCGCTGCCCTTCAGCGGGATAAGCTGAGACATGGTGAGCAGGTGTTACATCGAGGAACGGCCGTGACGCGGGAAAGACGCAAATCAGAAAGCTTGCGCGCAGGCGCATTGCCGGACCCGTCCAGCGTGCAAAACCTGGTTGAACAGGCGGCTGATATTGCCGTGCTTGTGGGCAAGAACGGCGAGGTCGAGGGAATCTCGATCAATCCTGATTGTCCGTCTCTTGGGTGTCTTGACCATTGGGTCGGACGCTCGTTTGAGACGTTTTTGACCGTTGAGAGCAAAGTCAAATTCGACGAGCGCGTGCAAGCAATGCGCAAAGATCCCGATCTCATGCCGCGGTCCTTGGAACTGAATCACGTTGACAACGCGACATGGGAATTTCCGATCCGGTATTCGCTGCACAGGATTTACGGAAGCGAAAGCATTCTGCTTTTGGGCCGGGACATGCAGCCCATCGCCGAAGTGCAACAACGGCTTGTTTCAGAGCAAACAGCCCGCGAGCGTGACCAGCAACGTCTGCGGGGCGAGCAGACTTTTTACAATGTTGTGCTGGAAGCGTCAGAGACGCCTTTGATCATGGTCGAGCCAGAGAAAGGTCGGATCCGTGATTTGAACAGTGCGGCGGCCCTACTTCTGGGCACGAAGACCACCACCTTGTCCGGCTCTTCGCTTGCGCAGGCCTTCGAGGGGCGGAGACGCGAAGAGTTGATGGATGCGCTCAAGTCCTCGGCTGGGTCGGACGAGGCCCGGGGCGTGGAGTTGGTGGCGCGTCGCAATGGCCGTGATGTGGCGCTTTATCCGGAATACTTCCGAGCGGCAGGCGAATTGTTCATGCTTTGCCGACTTGTTCCGACCGATGAAAGCCTGTCTTCCGGGCCCGAGGCCGCTCAATCCATGGCGCTTTTATTTGCGTCTACGAGTGACGCGATCGTCCTGACCGATGGCAAAGGCATAATTCGCGACGCAAACGAGTCGTTCCTGGTTATGGCCGATGCCGCGCAGTTGCGCGACGTGCGGGATGCCAACCTGTCGGACTTCTTTGTACGCGGCATGGTGGATATGAAGCTGATGCTTGAAACGGCAGTGAAGCAAGGGCGCTTGCGCAACTATTCAACGCAAATGTCCAGCCTTGTTGGTACGCGGGCCAGTGTGGATGTTTCAGTGGCCCGGTTGCGTGATCAGGGTGGCGACTTCGGTATTGGATTCATTATCCGCAACGTGACGCCAAGTGACAGCGCGGATGCGGAAGGTGCGTCCGCCGCCGTCAGCGAGGACGCGATGAAAAACGTGATGGACCTGGTGGGCACGGCGTCGCTGAAGGAGCTGGTGTCAGCCACGTCTGACGTCGTCGAGAAACTATGCATCGAAACGGCGGTGCAGTTGACGGGCAACAACCGTGTTGCAGCAGCTGAAATGCTGGGCCTGTCCCGGCAAAGCCTGTACGTAAAGCTGCGGAAGCACGGCTTGCTGCGCAGCAACGGAGAGGAATGACCCCGGCGCATTGGTGCCAATTGGACATTTCTGGGCCAAATGTCGCGAAAAAAGCCCTTTCCCGAATCCGATATGTAAACCATAATTGACACTATGAGTGTCTCATTGGGCTTACATTCAGCGCGACGCGTTCCGCATCCGCGGGCTGTCCTGACCCTGATCAAGCCGATCACATGGTTTCCCCCCGTCTGGGCTTACCTCTGTGGGGTGGTGTCTTCGGGTGTGCCGATCATGTCCGCACCTTGGCTGGTTCTAATCGGAATGGTTTTGGCAGGTCCGGTTGTGTGTGGGATGAGCCAGGCCGCCAACGATTGGTGTGACCGGCATGTGGACGCGATCAACGAGCCGCATCGCCCCATTCCGTCGGGGCAGATCCCCGGGCGGTGGGGGCTGTGGATTGCGTTGATCATGAGTGCGTTGGCGTTGGCCCTTGGGTCAACATTGGGTCCATGGGGGTTTGGCGCGACGGTGTTTGGCGTGCTGGCCGCCTGGGCCTATTCGGCGGAACCTGTCCGGTTGAAGAAATCGGGTTGGTGGGGGCCGGGTTTGGTCGCGCTCTGCTACGAGGGGCTGCCTTGGTTTACCGGCGCTGCCGTGCTGTCGGCCGGTGCCCCGGCCTGGCAGATTGTCGTGATTGCCTTGCTCTATGCGGTGGGTGCTCATGGCATCATGACGCTCAATGATTTCAAGGCGTTGGAGGGTGATCGGCAGATGGGTGTGAACTCACTGCCCGTCACTCTGGGACCCGAGCGTGCCGCACGTGTTGCCTGTTGGGTGATGGCCGTGCCGCAGGTTGCGGTCGTCGGATTGCTACTGTCCTGGGGGCAGGCTTGGCATGCGGTTGCAATTGCTACGGTGCTGGCCGTGCAGCTTTGGGCGATGCGCGTGCTGCTCTCCGATCCGAAGGGCCGCGCGCCTTGGTATAACGGCACCGGCGTGACGCTTTATGTCAGCGGCATGATGATTGCCGCCTTCGCAATTCGGGGGCTGGTATGACGCTGGGCTGGGGTGGCATCGCACGGCTGTGTCTGGCCAACGCCGCGATTGGCGGGATGGCCGCATTGCCGGTGAACTTGTTTAATCGGTTGATGACTGTTGAACTGGCGCTCCCCGCTTTGCTGCCGGGTTTTTTGGTGGCGCTGCACTATGCAGTGCAATTGTCGCGGCCCTATTGGGGGCACCGATCGGATGCGCGGGGCGGACGGACGCCGTTTATTCTGGGCGGCATAGTTGTCGTTGGACTTGGTTTGGTCCTGACGGCCTGGGCTATTGCGTTTGCGCCCAGCACTCCGATTGCCATTGCAACATGGATCTTGGCCTATGCGCTGATCGGATTTGGCATCGGCGCTGCGGGCACATCCTTTCTGGCGTTGCTGGCAACGGCCGCCCCGGACGACAAGAAAGGGGCTGCGGCCACGATTGCCTGGCTCATGCTGATCGCCGGCGCAATTGCGGCATCTATTGGCACAGGTATCGCTCTTGAGCCATACTCGGCCGAACGTCTGGTGTTGGTGGTGCCCATTGTTGCGTTGGCCTGTTTTGTAGCCGCTTGTCTTGCCACTGTCGGCGTTGAGCGGCGGCTTGGCGCAGTGCCCGCACCACAAGAAAGCAAGCTTGGCCCGGCGTTGCGCGCGACATGGGAGGATCCGGCCGCACGTTCCTTTACCGGCTTCGTCTTCCTGTCGATCCTGGCATTCTATCTAAGCGAATTGGTGCTTGAGCCGTTTGCGGGACACGTGCACGGGTTGGCACCTGAGGATTCAACCAAACTATCGGGCGGCAAGGATGGGGCGTCGTTGATTGGCATGTTGCTGGCCGGCGCAATGTCGACGCTCCGTCTCGGCGGATTGCGGACCTGGGCAGTGACGGGATGCGTGGTATCGGCTGTCGGCTTGTTGGGATTGGGGGCAGGTGCACACTTGGTGCTGTTCACTGTGGTTCTTGGTCTTGGCAACGGTTTGTTCGTTGTGGGTGCGATTGGGTCCATGATGCGCCTGGCCGCGGCTCAACAAGGGGCCACCGGCACGCGGATGGGTGTCTTTGGTGCGGCGCAAGCCATTGCGGCCGGACTGGCCGGGCTGATCGCGACCGGCACATTGGATCTGGCACGCGTCGCGCTGACAGATCAGGCGGCTTATGCCGCTGTCTTTGGCCTTGAGGCCGTTTTGTTCTTAGCAGCTGCCTTGGTCGCGGTCCGGGTGCTACACCGGCCCGTCGTGCCGCAGCTTCAACCGGGAGAATAGCCATGTATGACGTCGTCGTTGTCGGAGGTGGCCCAGCGGGGGCCACAGCGGCCGAAGATCTGGTGCGATCAGGTCACAAGGTGGCACTGTTGGACCGGGACGGGCGGATCAAGCCATGCGGAGGGGCTATTCCGCCGCGTTTGATCGCTGATTTTAATATACCGAATGACCTGCTGGTCGCGAAAATCACCACTGCAAGGATGATTTCTCCGACCGGGCGAAAGGTAGATATCCCCATCGAGAATGGCTTTGTTGGAATGGTGGACCGCGAACATTTCGACGAGTTCCTGCGCGTCCGTGCGGCGAAAGCAGGGGTCGTTCGTGCCACGGGCACTTACAGACGGATCGAGCGCGGGCCGAAAGGCACGCGTGTGGTCTATCGCGATAAGATCAGCGGAAACGAGCGCGAATTGAAATGCAAACTGGTGATTGGCGCGGACGGCGCACGATCCAACGTGGCACGAGACGAGGTGCCGGGTGGCGACAGAATCCCTTACGTGATTGCCTATCACGAGATCATCGAAGCCCCGGGACCGATCGGTAACTACGACCCGACCCGTTGCGACGTGGTCTATGACGGAAAGATATCACCGGATTTCTACGGTTGGGTGTTCCCGCATGGCAAGTCGGCCAGCGTTGGTATGGGATCCATGGTCAAGGAGGTGGACGTCAAACAAGCCACGGCGGATCTGCGCAGTGCCAGCGGCCTGTCCGAGTGCGAGACCATTCGCAAGGAAGGTGCGCCGATCCCGCTGAAACCGTTGGACCGGTGGGACAATGGCAAGGATGTGGTATTGGCTGGCGATGCGGCCGGCGTTGTAGCCCCAAGTTCGGGCGAAGGGATATACTATGCGATGGCCGGGGGCCGCGCGGCGGCCACGGCGGCGGCGGCGTGTCTTGCCTCGGGTCGCGTAAAGGATCTGCGCCTGGCGCGTCAGATGTTCATGAAAGAACACAAGATGGTCTTCCGCGTGCTGGCGTCGATGCAAAATGCCTATTACAAGTCAGACGAACGGCGCGAACGGTTCGTGTCGCTGTGCCACGACATTGACGTGCAGCGTCTTACGTTCGAGGCTTACATGAACAAGAAACTGGTGAAGGCGCGGCCCATGGCGCATATCAAGATCGGCTTGAAGAACCTGGCACATCTGACGCGATTGGTGCCTCAGGCCTTTACATGACGGTTATGATCCCGACATGGGTCGGCGGTGATCTGGTCGCCGTCGAAAAGCTGGAGGCGCATCAGCGCGGCCTGCGCCACAAGGCCGTGTCGGTTTTCGTTATGCACGGGAACGAGGTGCTGATTCAGCGGCGGGCGATGTGCAAGTACCATACACCCGGCCTTTGGGCGAACACCTGTTGCACGCACCCCCATTGGGGCGAAGACCCGGAGATCTGCG
>JBCBTE010000125.1:0-7857 GCA_039818805.1 Pseudomonadota bacterium | reverse complement strand
CACAGCATCGCCAGCTGGTGCTCGGTAACCGCGGTGCCCAAGGGTGCGACCGACGCGCCGAATCCAGCCTCTGCCAGTGCTATCACGTCCATGTACCCTTCGGCCACAATCAGCGGCTGACCCTTGCCCGCCGCCTCGCGCGCGGGCCCGTGGTGATAGAGTGTTCGCGACTTGTCAAACAGCTCCGTCTCCGGACTGTTGAGATACTTGGCATTGTCATTCGGGTCCATCGCCCGCCCGCCGAAGGCGATGCATTTGCCGCGCGCGTCCCGGATCGGGAACATAATGCGCCCGCGGAACGTGTCGTAGGGCTTGCCGCCTTTCTGACTCGGCTTGGCCAGCCCACAACCCAGGATCAGGTCATCCTCGACCCCTTTGCCCTTTAAGTGATCCCAGAGACCTTGCCACGCTTCAGGTGCAAACCCGATTTCGAACCGGTCTTTCGCCGCTTCATCCAACCCACGGCCCAGAAGATAATCTCGCGCTACCGCCCCACCCCCGGCTTTCAGCATCAGACGGAAATGGCGCACGGCCATGTCCATCACCTCGGCCAGCTGTGTCCGTCGATCCGCCTTTTCCTGCGCTTGTGGGTCACGTTCGGGCATCGGCATTCCAGCCTCACCGGCCAGAATGCGTACGGCTTCCATGAACTCTACATTTTCGGTCTCGCGGACAAAGGAAATCGCGTCACCCTTGGCGTGACAGCCAAAGCAGTAGTAATAGCCCTTGCGATCATCGACGTGAAAGCTGGCGGTTTTTTCGTGATGAAACGGGCACGGTGCCCACATGTCGCCCTTGCCCTGGTTGGACTTGCGGTTGTCCCACATGACTTTGCGACCCACGACCTGCACGATGGACGTGCGCGTGCGAAGCTCGTCAAGGAATCCGGGTGGCAGGCTCATGGCCTACATATATGGGCCAATCCCGCCCGCTCGCCAACCGATTCCGCAAGGATCAGGGTTTGTAAGCGAAACAGTCTTCGCGATACCGGTTCGCAACGGCCTTGGGTCCGCCTGGTTGCTGAACGATATTGCCATCCACCGAATAGACCCAATCAACCAACGGTCCAACCGTCACGACGTACTTGTCTTCGACCTTGTTTACGCCTTCGGTCAGGCTGCGCTTGACGTTTTTCGACTTGCTGCCGCCCTGCCGCAACGTGGCGGCGACCTGGACGATCTTGGTGGTCGCGATACAGGTTTCTTTCAGCTTTTCGTTGGCCTGCACCGGCGACACGAAAGCCACTGCAACAGCCGCGCTCAATACAAGACGAAACATGTCATTCCTTTCGACAAAGCAAGCAAACATAAGCCGAGTCTGTCAGGCTCCGTGTCGGCTCGCAACCCCTTCCATCGCGTTCGTGACCTCATGCAGCAAGGTTCGGCCAAAAGCCCGAAACACCATGATCTGAAAGGCATCCTCACCCAGCCGTGTGATCGAGGCCATCATATGCGCCACCTCGGTGCGCATGGTGTGGCCCCGCTTGAAAACGCGCGCACGCACATCGACCGGTGTTAGGCGCGCAAGCACGTCAACGGCACCTTCTCCGCGCAGTTCGACCACGGCCCAGGCATCAGACTGATCCACAAGCGAGGCATGCTTGGCCAAAGAATCGTCCGGCACCGGACCAACAAGCAACGCTTGGGCGCGCCCGAACCAAATCGCCTTCGCCCCGGCTTTGCCCGTTACCCGGTTCGGCATTGGCCACTCCATCCCGTGCTTCGCCTTCATTACCTTGGAAAGTGCGGCTTCTTGCCCTTGGAACGGGGCCAACAGAGTCATCTTCCGAAGATCCAATTCGGTCAGAGACAACGCGCCCACATCTGCGGGTAAAAGTCCCGCCATCGGCGTTCTGGCCTTCAGTTCAACCACGCATCCGTCCTCCGCTTGGATCAAAGGCAACGGGGTCGATCACCTCGCACAGGGTTGACGAACCGTTCAGGTGCTCGACCGTCCGCACCTTCTCACCTATCCGTGCCCGCCCCTGTTTCAGGAAACCCAAACCTATCACGTGCCCCAAGTTTGGAGAGAAGCCAACCGAGGTGATGTAGCCCTGATCGTTTTCGCTGACCGCGTCGGCGTCGGCGTCAAAAAGATGAGCCCCGGCCAACAACTCTTTGACCGCACCAACGGGCCTGAGCCCCACCATCTGCTCACGGGTGTCGTCCATCAGGCCGGGCCGGGCCGCCATTGTCTTGCCGATAAAATCCTTCCTTTGACTCATCATACCCTGCATGCCGATATCGAAGGCCGTGATCCGCCCATGGATTTCGGCATGGGTGATGAATCCTTTCTCGATCCGCAAAACATTCAGCGCCTCCATCCCGTAAAGGCCGCCTTCCATCGCCTCGGCGCGCTTGGTCAGTTCTTCGAAAAGTGATGCGCCGTAACGCGCGGGCACCGCAATCTCATAAGCCAGTTCACCCGAGAACGAGATGCGGAAAAGCCGGCCCTCGACCCCACCGATGTTGATCGGCCCGCATCCCATGAAGGGCCAGTTATCGTTATCCAGATCGTGCCCGATCAACTCTTCAAGCAGGGCGCGGGACTTCGGTCCGACCACGGCAAACTGTGCCCATTGTTCGGTGACCGATGCAAATCGCACATCCATCTGCGGGCACAGCGCCTGATGGACGAAATCCAGATGCCGCATCACCTGGCCCGCCGCCGCCGTCGTCGTCGTGACAAGATACTGGCTTTCGCCCAACCGTGCGCAGGTGCCGTCATCCATGACGTGTCCGTCCTCGCGCAGCATCAGCCCGTAACGCACACGCCCAAGCTTCAGCGTGGACATCATACCGGTATAGACCATGTCCAAAAATGTGCTGGCATCTGGCCCCTGCAGGTCGATCTTGCCAAGCGTCGACACATCGCAGATTCCGACGTGGTCGCGCACCATCTTCACCTCGCGGTCGCACGATTGCCGCCAATGCGTTTCGCCCGGTTTGGGAAAGTAACTGGGCCGGTACCACAACCCGGCTTCGATCATCGGTGCACCCCGGCCCACCGCTGCATCATGCGAAGTCGTAAAACGCTGCGGCGCAAACCCTTTGCCCTGCCCGCCTGCGCCCAACGCGGCAATCGGGACCGGCACGAAGGGCGGGCGATAGGTGGTGGTCCCCGTCTCCGAAATTCCCCTGCCTGTCGCATCGGCCAACACCGCCAAGGCACCGATGTTGGAATTCTTGCCCTGATCGGGTGCCATGCCTTGCGTGGTGTAGCGCTTCATATGCTCGACAGAGGTGAAGTTCTCCTGAGCGGCCTGCTTCACGTCCTTCACCGTCACGTCGTTCTGAAAATCCAGCCACGCGCGTCCCTTACCCGGCACCGTCCAAATCGGCGTGATCTCGTATGTCCCGTTTTCGGCACCCGGTACGTCAATCGAACCTCGTTCGATCCCCAATTCGACCAAGGCTTTCCAACCTGCCGTGACCCCACTTTCCAGGCAAGCCCGGGTCGAGAAAGCGCCATTCACAGCGCCGGCATAGACCATGCCCGGAATCGCCCCCTCAGCGGGAAGAAATGCGGCCAGTTCCGGGTTCCATACAGGCTGCCCACCCATGTGGCAGCTAAGATGCACACTGGGGTTCCATCCGCCCGACATGGCAAGGACATCTGCCTGGATCTTCTCTACGCCGCTGGCGCGCATGACCGAGATCGCCTCCAACCCCTTGCGGCCTTCGGTATTGCCGACCTGCGCACCGGCAAAGAACGGAACATCCAGCGCACATTCCGCGTCTGTCCGCGCGTCCACCAACGCGGCGACATGTACGCCCGCCGCCTGCAAATCGGCTGCGGTCCGGTGGCCCGCATCACTGTTGGCAAAGATCGCCACGCGCTGACCGGGACTAACGCGCCAACGGTTCACATAGGCGCGCAAGGCACTTGCCATCATCACGCCCGGTCGATCGTTGTTCTGAAATGCTACGGGGCGTTCAATAGCGCCGGTCGCCAGCACGGAACGTTTTGCGACGATCCGCCAGAAGCATGCCTTCGGTGCCGCCGTCCGGGCGGCCAAATCGGGGGCCAGTCTTTCCAACGCGCCATAAGTGCCCTGATCATAGGCCCCCACGACCGCGGTGCGGGTCATCACCCGAACATTCTCCATTTCGTCAAGACGCGTACGCATCGCAGCCGCCCAAACGGCCCCCGGCTGCCCGTCCACCTCTTCGGTCTCGGCGTTCAGCTTTCCGCCGAGCAACCGATCTTCATCCGCCAAAATCACATCCGCCCCGGCCTGTGCCGCCGTCCACGCCGCCATCAGTCCCGCAGGACCGCCACCAATCACCAGCAGGTCGCAAAAGGCGAACGCCCGCTCGTAGCGCGCCGTCCCCGCCTCCTTCGACAAGGCGCCCAGCCCAGCCGCCCGGCGGATGACCGGTTCATACACCTTTTCCCAAAACGCCTTTGGCCACATGAACGTCTTGTAGTAGAAACCCGCACCCAGAAACGGCGATGCCAGATCATTGATCGCCAACAGGTCGAAATCCACCGAGGGCCAGCAATTCTGGCTGTAGGTCGCCAAGCCGTCAAAAAGTTCAATGGTGGTGGCGCGCGCGTTGGGTTCCTGTCCCGGTCCGCGACCAACCGTGACCAGCGCATTTGGCTCTTCACTGCCTGCGCTGAAAATCCCGCGAGGGCGGTGATACTTGAATGACCGTGCGACCACCTTGATGTCGTTGGCAATCAGGGCCGAGGCCAGCGTATCGCCGTCAAAGCCAGTGTAATGCCTTCCATCAAATGAAAAGGTCATACGTCGATTGCGGTCGATTAGCCCATCGCCTTGCAGCCTCATCGCGCGGCTTCCTCGGCCAGAACGGTGTCCAGCACCTCATGCGTCGCGGTGTTGCGGGTCACCACAAGCCACGCGCCACAACCCATCTCGTGATACCAAAGATCGCGGGTCTCACCACACGGGTTTGCGCGGTTGTGAACATAGTCGTCCCACGCCGCTGATCCGGCATCCTCGTCCGGGCGATCCACGGCCAATGCGTGACCGGCATAGTAAAATTCGCGACGATCCCTTTCGCCGCAGATCGGACAGCTGATCCTCATGCAACTACATCCCTTCGCACCGGGCGGCATCCACCCGGCTCAATCGATACGTCACCATCTGGCCCGGAACCTCGGCCAGATCCACCGCGCCGCCACAACCTTCGGTGTCACCGATCATCAGGTATTCAGTCCGCAAAGTCAGACCGCCGGCATCCTGACGTGTTACCGCAAAGGTGCCGCCATCACATTCCACACCACAAAATGGACGGTCCTGCCCATCGCGAAGGCACTCCAGACGCTGCCACAGGGTTTGGTCGCCATACCCGTCACGCCCTGCATGGCCCTGATCGGCGAAGGTCGCCGCAATTGTCGCGAAGACTAAGTCGTTTTCCTCGTAGACGCTCAGTATCATGGATTAATGACCTGTTCGGGGTGATTTGCCAGATGCGCCGCGTCGTAATCACGCGCATAACAGCCGGGTTGTGGAAACTCTTGCGCGGCGGCTGTGCCCGCCAAGGCGGACAAAGCGCTAGTGAAGATTATGCTGCGCACCGGTGCCCTCCTCATCCATCAGACCGTGACCTGTCCTGAAACGGTCCAAGCGCAACCGCGCAGCAGCCTTGTGAGGTTGGTCCGTCGCCACCAGATGCGCCATGCAATGCCCCGATCCGGGCACAGCCTTGAAGCCGCCATAGCACCAGCCACCATCTAGATAGAGCCCTTTGATATGGGTCTTGTCTATGATCGGGCTTCCATCGGGGGTCATATCCATGATGCCACCCCACGATCGCAACAGCTTGGCCTGACCGATCATCGGCATCAGGGTCATGCCCGCTTCCATGACATGTTCGACGATTGGCAGGTTCCCCCGGGCAGCATAGGATGCGTACATGTCCAGATCGCCGCCGAAGACAAGGCCCCCCTTGTCAGACTGGCTGATGTAAAAATGCCCCATGCCGAAGCTGATCACGTGATCAATGCAGGGCTTCAGCCCCTCGGTCACGAAAGCCTGCAACACGTGACTTTCAATCGGCAAGGTCATGCCCGCCATGGCCGCCACTTGGCTGGTGCGGCCGGCCACGATCATCGCCACTTTCTTGGCCTTGATTGCCCCGCGCGTGGTCTGCACGCCTGTGACGGCGCCGCCCTCGACATCAATCCCCGTGACTTCGCAGTTCTGGATCAGATCGACACCGCGTTCGCTGGCCCCCCGAGCATACCCCCACGCCACCGCATCGTGCCGCGCCGTACCCGCACGGCGCTGGATCAGCCCGCCATAAATCGGGAAACGCGCCTGATCATAGTCCAGATATGGCACCATTCGCTTGAGTTGCGTGACACTCAGAAGGTCCGCATCATCGCCTTGGTTGCGCATTGCGTTGCCACGCCGGATAGCAGCGTCGCGCTGACCATCAGAATGAAACAGAACGATCTGCCCGCGCTGCGAATGCATGACATTGTAATTAAGGTCTTCCTCCAGCCCCTCCCACAATTTCAGCGAATGGCTGTAGAACTCCGAATTGCCCGGTAAAAAATAGTTGGCCCTGACGATGGTGGTGTTGCGCCCGACATTGCCGCCGCCGAGATACCCCTTTTCCAGCACGGCCACATTTGTGATCCCATGCTCCTTGGCCAGGTAATAGGCTGTTGCCAAACCATGACCGCCACCTCCGATGATCACGACGTCATAGGCCTCCTTTGGAGCCGCGTCCTGCCAGTGCGCGGTCCAACCCTTGTTGCCGGTCAAACCTTCCATCAAGACCTTGAGGCCGGAAAATCGCATCGCTTTCTCCCTCGACTTGGCCGCCACAGAACCAAGATGTGGCATCGATAGCAACCGCCCGATGACAACTGCCGCCCGATTTCGACAAATCCCCGCCTGACTGCGCCCAATCGCACGGCCTTCTGACTTCGCTTTCACCAAAACGTTCAATGCCTGTGAGCGAAAGCTGTGCAACAAGATCGGCATCTCTCACTTGACGGAGCCGCTCGCATGTCCCTGACCCGCCGCCAGTTTGCCGCAACACTTGGCGCCAGTTCGATCATTCCCACGGTCACGCTGGCGCAATCCATGTCCGAGATCGAGATGCTCTTGGCCTTGGTCGACGGTCCGCAAGACGCCTACCAGGCAGCCCACGACTCGATCCGCGCGCAGAAACGCGTCGACCTTGCCGCAGGCTTGATCATGGCCATGCGGTTTTCCCGCGCGCGGGAACGCGAATTTGCCGAAACCTTGCAAGAGATCACCGGCGAACCCCGCCCGCTGACCTGGTTCGACTGGATGCTCTGGCAGGAACGCAACCCGCAGATTGTGCCGCACCAGGCCTCGCTGATCGAATTCAAGCGCACGGTGTATCAGCGCATCGATCCCAATTTCGACGTCTTCCTGAGACCAAAAGACCTGCGCCGCAACCGGATGAAAATCAGGTTGGAGGAAATCACCTGGGGTGGTGTGCCCAAGGACGGCATCCCGTCGCTCGACAATCCCACGCTGATTGCGGCCGAACGCGCCACTTACATGCGCGATGGCGATCCGGTGTTCGGCGTGTCGATCAACGGGGATACCCGCGCCTATCCATTGCGCATCATGGGGTGGCACGAAATGTTCAACGAGGTGATCGGCGGCGTGCCCGTCGCCTTGGCCTATTGTACGCTTTGCGGCGCGGGCATCCTGTTCGAAACGAAAGTGCGCGGACGGACAAAACCGCTGATCTTCGGCTCTTCGGGGTTTCTATACCGGTCCAACAAACTGATGTTCGACCGCGCCACGCATTCACTATGGAACCAGTTCACCGGGCGTTGCTTGAGAGTGATGCCGCTGTTGACCAGCTTGCCCGACACCGGCTGCCCGGTAAACTGGTT
>JBCBTE010000124.1:0-7972 GCA_039818805.1 Pseudomonadota bacterium | reverse complement strand
GCGCAAGGTGGTTCAGAATGTCCGTGCCCGAGTTTCCCGCCCCGATGACCAACACCTTGCGCCCTTCATACCGGGCGACGTCACCAAAATCAGCGGCGTGCACAATCTGGCCACGAAAACCGTCCATGCCCGGCCAAACCGGAAGGCTGCGCAGACGTTCGCGCCCCGTCGCCACGATCACATGTGCGCACTCGTAACGCCCGTTTTCCGTCATGATCCGCCAACGCTGCCCATGGCGCGCCACACCGATCACCCGGGTGTTGAACTCGATCGTCACGCCCAGGGTGCGGGCGTAGTCTTCCAGATAGCTTACAACTGTGTCCCGTTGCACGAAGGGGCCGTCACGGCGGGTCATCGCGCGCCCCGGCAGCCGGGCAAAGTGTCGATGGATGTTCAACCGCAACTGCGGATGACGCGCGCGCCAAGGATCGGCAACACGACAAGACGCTTCCAGAATGATGACGGCGATGCCGCGTTCGCGAAGCGCATGTGCTGCGGCCAGCCCGGACAGCCCGGCACCAACGACAATCGCGGTATGATCCGGGTTCGTCTTCGCTCCGTGTTTCTCAAGTGCTGTGCTTTTGGTCACGCCCGCGTGCCGGGACGCACCTTGAATGGGCCGTACGGCATGTTCGGCTGGACGCACGGGAATGACGTTGGCCTTCATCTCGTCCACGGTGCGGTCATCACTGCGTTTGGTCATTCTTCTCTCCATCACCCGATGGTGCCGGGGGCTTGGTCTTCCCCGTTCTATTGCCGCAGGAGGATGAGTCGTGATATGCGCAGAATCGTGCGAAACGGTGATTATCGGACACACCCAATGATTTCGGCAAACCCCACATACCGAACGGCGGTGCTGGCCTTGCCCTGTGTGGGCACGTCCACAGTCTTCGGCATTCTTGACGTGTTGGCCTCTGTCGGACGGGACTGGGAGATGCTGCACGGCGATGCGCCGGCACCACGGGTTTTTGACGCGGCCCTGCTCTCGTTGGACGGCAAACCGTATTCGGACATCAACGGGCGCCGCATAACGCCGGACAGCGCGGTCACCGAATTCGGAACCCCGGATTTGATCATCGTTCCGGATTTGCATCTGGACCCCAACGCGCCGCTCCCGAACGAGTTGTCGGACTTCGTGCCGTGGATCGTTGACGCACACGCCAAGGGAGCGATGATCGCATCGGTCTGTTCCGGTTCGCTTTTGCTTGCAGAAACCGGATTGCTGAACGGCTTGGACGCGACGACGCACTGGGGGTATTGTGACACCATCGCCCGGCGCTTCCCCGAGATCCGCTTGCGCCGCGAACGCATCCTAGTTCCTGCAGGCGAAGGCCATCGCATTGTCACCGCCGGCGGGGCGTCTGCATGGGGGGATTTGATCCTTTACCTTATCAGTCGTCTTGCCAGTGAGCAGGAAGCAAGGCGAGTGGCGAAGATCTATCTGCTTCAGCCGCATTCAGACGGACAATTGCACTACGCGTCACTGGTGGCCGGTCGGCAGCACGACGATGCCGTTGTGGCGCAGGCACAGGTCTGGGCCGTCGACAACTATTCGAACCCAACGCCGGTTGCGGCCATGGCCGAACAGTGCGGCCTGACCGAGCGCAGCCTGCTGCGCCGTTTTCGCAAGGCGACCGGCCAGACACCCGCCGACTACATCCAGACCTTGCGCATCGAAGAGGCCAAACAGATGCTGGAAACCTCGGACATGCCGATCGAGGACGTGGCCTCTGATGTCGGTTACGCAGAAACGTCCAGTTTCAGAAACGCCTTTCGAAAGCGTGTCGGAATGTCCGCGTCTGTTTATCGCCGAAAGTGGCTCACCGGTTCGAAGAACGTTCACATCGGCCGTGCAGACGACGGGTTTGTCGATCGATCCAGATGATCAACATCTCGTGGCATTGCGCTGCGCACGCCGCATTAAGTCCCACCCGGATCAGCAACTTTACAGACAACGTACAGACAGAATACCGACGGTTTACAGACACGCAGATCCCTTCCAAATAGGGGCGTTAACCATTCACCCGTGTTCTTTGCCTCAGACGCGGCCCCTTTCCCCAATTCGCCCAATCGGATACTGGTCGAAACAAGCAGTACGAAGACAGGCCCAGCCATGAAACCCATCCGCCTTCTCTCCGGCATCCTGACCGTAGGTGGCTGGACTTTGATGAGCCGGATTCTGGGCTTTGTGCGCGATGTCATCATCGCAAATCTCATCGGCCCCGGCGTTCTGATGGATGCCTATGTCGCTGCCTTCAGACTGCCCAACATGTTCCGCCGCTTCTTTGCCGAAGGTGCATTCAACGCCGCCTTCGTGCCGATGTTCTCCAAGCGGCTGGAGGCCGATCAGGATGCCATCGGCTTTGCCCGCTTGGCCTTGTCTGGTTTGGGCCTTGTCCTGCTGGTGCTGACCGCGCTATCGATGATCTTCATGCCGGTCCTGGTCTACGCCACGGCCGAGGGTTTTTATGGCGATGCGCGCTTTGACATCACCGTGGATTACGCGCGCATCACCTTTCCCTACATCCTCTTTATCTCCTTGGCGGCATTGTTCTCGGGCGTTCTGAACGCTGCCGGCCACTTCGCCGCCGCCGCCGCCGCGCCGGTGCTGCTGAACGTGATGCTGGTCACAGCCATGACCGTGGCGTGGCACATCGGTGGGTCGATCGCAAACGCCCTCATCTGGACCATTCCCTTTGCAGGCGTCGCGCAACTGGCGCTGGTCTGGCACGCCGCCAGTCGTGCGGGCATGCTCATTCGTCCAACCCGCCCCCGCTGGACACCGGAAATGCGCGACCTGGTGCGCATCGCCGTCCCCGCCGCACTGGCAGGCGGGGTGGTGCAGATCAACCTGGTTGTGGGTCAGCTTGTGGCCTCGAACACCGAAAAGGCCATCAGTTGGCTTTACTCGGCAGATCGGCTTTATCAACTGCCATTGGGCGTGGTTGGCATCGCGGTAGGCATCGTTCTTCTGCCCGACCTGTCGCGCCGTCTCAAGATCGGCGATGACAGTGGCGCGCGCGAGGCGTTTTCCCGCGCCGGAGAGATTTCGCTGGCGCTGACGATCCCTTGCGCCGTGGCCTTGATGGTCGTGCCCTTGCCGCTTGTTTCGGTTCTCTTTGAGCGCGGTGCGTTTACCACCGATGACACGGCGGCCACGGCATTGGCCGTTGCCATCTACGGGTTGGGCCTGCCCGCATTTGTCCTGCAAAAAGTGCTGCAGCCGCTGTACTTCGCACGCGAAGACACCAAAAGTCCGTTCCGTTATGCAGTGGTGGCCATGGTGGTGAATGCCGCCGTTGCGGTCGGACTGTCCTACGCCATTGGATGGATCGCCGCGGCCATCGCGGCCACGGCCGCGGGCTGGGTAATGGTCTGGCTTTTGGTTGCGGGCGCACGTGGTTACGGCGAAGTGGCGCGCTTTGACGCACGGTTCCGCCGCCGCATCTGGCGTATCGTTCTGGCGTCCCTGGTGATGGGGGTGGTGCTTTGGGGGTTGGCGGTGTTGATGACACCCTTCTTTGGCATCGGCGGTTGGCGCTGGCTGGCCCTGCTGGTGCTTATCGGCCTAGGGTCAGCCTGCTATTTCGGTGTCGGTCAGATGATGGGCGCTTTCCGCTTGTCCGAGTTCCGATCCGCGCTCCGCCGCTAACGCCGTTGCAGCTTTTCGCGCAGCTTTGTCCACCCGCCCGGCACCAGTACGAAGGACAAAGCGAACCCGGCCACAAAACCCGCAACATCGGCGATCCATGTATTCCCATCCTCGTACAGCAAGCCAATGATGAGCTGGAAAGCCATGAGAAACCCGATCAAGCCAAAGGCCCGCATCTGGTTTTCGCCCAGCTCGCCAAGACGCAGCCAGATCAAGAATGTGAAACCACCAATCAGCCCGTAAACACCGGGAAAGGCCCCGATCAGGCCGGGCCCGTCGGGATAAATCAATCCGAACGCCAATGCACCGGAAATGCAGGACACAAAGAACAGCACCAACACCGCCCAGGTCTCGATACGCTCACTGACGAACTTGCCAATGGCCAAAACCATGACCGAGGCAAATAGCGCGTGCATCAACGAACCGTGCACAAAGGGGTAGGTCACGAAGCGCAGCACGTAGTCCAGTCGGACCGTTCCCGTCTCGATCATGAAAGCCAGGGCACGATTGGAAAAGCCGTAGGTCCGGATCGCCTCTGACCGCCATCCCACCGCCGCGGGGCCGCCCGCCATGCCGCGGCTGCCTAGCTGAAACACCAGCTCAAGCGCAACGATCACCCCGGCAATCGCCAGGATCAGCGGCGGGATCGGATTGACCGGATGTTCCTCGTGAGGGTCTGACATGCTCGACGCTCCTTGACGGCGCCCTGTTGACGGCACCTTACCGCACAAGTAAGCGAGGCGAGCACGAAAATCCAGACGGAGACACCCATGGCCGAGGCGACCTTCACCCCTCGCGTTTTTTCAGGCATCCAGCCGTCCGGCGGGCTGACCCTCGGCAATTACCTTGGCGCAATGAAGCGGTTTGTCGACATGCAGGACAGTGGCATGGAGACGATTTATTGCATGGTCGATCTGCATGCCATCACCGTCTGGCAGGACCCGGCCAAGCTGGCTCATGCAACGCGGGAACTGTGCGCGGGTTTCATCGCTGCAGGTCTCGATCCGCAAAAATCGATCCTGTTCAACCAAAGTCAGGTCGCTGAACACACACAGCTGGCGTGGATTTTCAATTGTGTGGCCCGCATGGGCTGGATGCAGCGCATGACACAGTTCAAGGACAAGGCCGGCAAAAACGCCCAGAATGCCTCGCTTGGTCTGTTTGCGTACCCGGCCCTGATGGCCGCCGACATTCTTGCCTACCACGCAACCCATGTGCCCGTGGGCGAGGATCAGAAGCAGCATCTGGAACTGACCCGCGACATCGCCATCAAGTTTAACAATGATTTCGGCGTCGGTTTCTTCCCGGTCACCGAACCAGTGATCGAAGGCGCCGCCACTCGGGTGATGAGCCTGCGGGATGGATCGAAGAAAATGTCGAAATCCGATCCCTCGGACATGAGCCGGATCAACCTGACCGACGATGCCGACGCGATCGCCAAGAAAATTCGTAAGGCAAAGACCGACCCAGAACCCTTGCCAAACGATGCAGACGGCCTTGAGGACCGGCCCGAAGCGCGTAACCTGGTGAATATCTATGCGGCATTGAACGATCAGACGGTGAACGAGGTTATGAAGGACGTGGGCGGGCAACAGTTTGGCACATTCAAACCCGCGCTTGCCGACTTGGCCGTGGCCAAGCTGGCGCCGATTTCAGATGAAATGGCACGCTTGATGCAGGACCCCGCCGAGATCGACCGCATTCTTGCCGGCGGCGCGGACAAGGCGCGGGCCATCGCCGCACCGATCCTGCAGGACACCTACAAGATCGTCGGTATGGTTGGTGCATGATCCAAAGGAGTGGCTGCGCCACGCTTTTTGTTGCATCGGGCCCAGCCCTAAACCCCGGAGTGTTTTCGGAAAGGTGACACCTCGGTGTGCGTTTCTGCACGTTTTCTGAGAGCCGGCGCCGGATTGCGTCACGCCCTGTCATGAACCAGGTTTTGCCTAGGTAGATAGAAAGGCAAGATCGTGACTGAGACAACGCATCCTGAAACCCGCATTGGGCATGTGCATCTGAAAGTGGCTGACTTGGACCGTGCGATCGCGTTCTATTCCGGCGTTCTTGGTTTCGAACTTCAGCAGCGATACGGCGCGCAGGCTGCTTTTTTGTCGGCGGGTGGATATCATCACCACATCGGATTGAACACGTGGGACAGTAAAGGTGGAACGCCACCGCCCAAAGGGCATACCGGGCTTTTTCACACTGCGTTTCTTTACCCCGATCGCAAAGCTTTGGCACGGGTTCTGAAGCGTGTGGTGGATGCGGGCATACCCATTGAAGGGGCCGCGGACCACGGTGTCAGCGAGGCAGTCTACATCTCTGACCCCGATGGCAACGGGGTTGAACTCTATCGTGACCGGCCCAAGGACGAGTGGCCCCACGGCGCTGATGGAACGCTTGCCATGACCAACGACAGGCTTGATGTCGAAAAGCTTTTGAACGCCGGCGCTTAACATCACTGGACGCGTCCCGAAGCTCGTCTTAGGTTGCACGCTCAAAGGGAGAGGTGACCATGGCCACAGGCACGAACATCCGCACGTATTTCAATGGCAGCTGGCACGACGGCGATGTGGCCGTCATGAGGGCGGCGGATCATGGGATGTGGTTGGGGTCGAACGTGTTTGACGGGGCGCGGCTGGCCAATGGGTTAACGCCCGACCTCGACAAGCATTGCGCACGGGTGAACGCCTCGGCCGAGGCGCTGATGGTGACCCCGACCGTCACGCCGCAGGAGATGGTCGAGATCGTCAAGGAGGGTCTTGCGGCCTATGCGCCCGATGCGGCGGTCTATATTCGCCCCATGTATTGGGCGATCGACGGTGGCATGTCGGCGATTGTCCCCAAGGACGGCGGCGAGACCGGGTTCGCCATCTCCCTCGAAGAGATCCCGATGGCCGAACCAGAGCATTCCGCCACCCTAACCCGGACCCGTTTTCGCCGTCCCGTGCTGGAAGACGCGGTGGTCAATGCCAAGGCGGCGTGCCTTTATCCCAATAACGCCAGGATGTTAGCCGAAGCCAAGTTCAAAGGATTCACCAACGCGCTGGTGGCAGACGCACTGGGCAACGTGGCCGAGGCCGCCACGGCGAATGTCTTTGCGGTGAAGGATGGAGAGGTGTTCACACCGGTGCCGAACGGCACGTTTCTAGCCGGGATCACGCGCGCGCGGCACATGGAAAACCTGCGGGCCGACGGGGTGCAGGTGCATGAATGCGTGATGTCCTACGACGACATCCAGGATGCCGACGAGGTATTCCTGTCAGGCAACATGATGAAGGTCACCCCGGTCACAGCCTTTGACGATACGAACTATCAGATCGGTCCGATCACGCGCCGGGTGCGCGACATGTACTGGGACTGGGCCGCATCGACTAGCTGAGTCGGTGCCGAAAATCGAACCAATCGTTAACAGGCCGAAAACGTACGTTACGTACATTTTTCCGCCAAAAACGTACGTTTTACCGAAACCCCGACGCACCGCGCCTGCCGCTTGGCCGAACGCTGGCCGATAACGCAGCGTCCGGGGTGACAAGCCGCGCCGGCCCCGGCATTGTGGCGACAAATTCCGGGAGGCCACCATGACCCAATATCCGCACCTGCTCGCCCCACTTGATCTGGGCCACGTCACGCTGAAAAATCGCGTGCTCATGGGGTCCATGCATACCGGGCTGGAAGAGACCAAAGATTGGAACCGGGTGGCAGAGTTCTACGCCGCGCGGGCGCGCGGTGGCGTGGCGCTCATGGTTACCGGCGGCATGGCACCCAACCGCGAAGGCGGCGTGTTTCCCGGCGCGGCGGGGCTTTTCAGTGACGAGGATATTGCCAACCACAAGATCGTCACCGACCGGGTGCATGATGCGGATGGCCAGATCGCGATGCAGATCCTGCACGCGGGGCGGTATGCTTACGGCCCCGAATGCGTGGCCCCCAGCCCGATCAAGTCGCCCATTTCACCCTTCCCGCCCAAGGAGCTGGACGAAGACGGGATAGAAAAACAGATCGCCGATATCGTGACCGCCGCCACCCGCGCACGCCAAGCCGGATATGACGGGGTCGAGATCATGGGGTCGGAGGGGTATTTCATCAACCAGTTCCTTGTGCGCCACACCAATAAGCGCGAGGACCGCTGGGGCGGCGCGTATGAAAACCGGATGCGCCTGCCGATCGAGATCGTCCGCCGCACCCGCTCGGGCCGGATGGTGAGCGTCAGCGTGACGCTCAGCGACTGGCTTTTCCGTGCGGTGCTGGCACGCTCGGTCCTGACCCTCAGCCGGGACTATTTCAGTTTGCGCAAACCGCTGGAGCGGCGGCTCTACG
>JBCBTE010000123.1:0-8098 GCA_039818805.1 Pseudomonadota bacterium | reverse complement strand
TCATCAAGTATTCATTGGCTTGGTCTTTCGTCGAAATCTCTTGGCACAGCTTTTCCCCGGTGCCTATCGAAACCGCATGTAACCATCTCTCTGGGTTCGCCCAAGTATCGGTCGCGTGTCGTTTACCATCCAGCGTGATCCGTCCATGTGCGCCGGGGCCAATACCCACGTAGTCACCATACCGCCAGTAGACCAGGTTATGCTTGGATTCAGCGCCTGGTTTGGCATGGTTAGAAACCTCGTATGCAGTATAGCCGGCTGCATCACAGATTTCTTGTGTGGCGTGGTACATGTCGGCGGAAAGATCGTCGTCAGGCAGACCTTTGAGTCCCCCTTGTGCATGACGGTCTCCAAACGCGGTTCCAGGTTCGATCGTCAATTGGTACAATGACAGGTGGTCGACAGCCATTTCCAGTGCCTCTTTCAACTCCGTACACCACGCGTCTAGTGATTGGCGCTGGCGGGCATAGATCAAGTCAAAACTGACGCGTGCAAAATTTTTCTTTGCAATATCAAATGCTTGCACTGCATCAGAGACAGAATGAAGGCGACCAAGGTTTTTGAGATCCTTGTCGTTCAATGCCTGAACGCCCATCGAAACCCGGTTGACACCGGCCTGTGCAAAATCCGCAAATCGCCCGGCTTCGACCGAGCCGGGGTTTGCTTCCAACGTGATTTCCAGATCATTAACCGTACGCCATGATGAGCGAATCTTGTTCAAGATCGTTGCGACGATGTGGGGATCCATAAGGCTGGGTGTGCCACCGCCGAAGAAGACCGAGTTAAGAACTCTGCCAGGCACCAAATTAGCATAGCGGTCTATTTCCGTCATGTAAGCGGCAAGCCAGCGGGATTGGTCTATCTCAGCCCGGACGTGGCTGTTGAAATCGCAATATGGGCACTTGGACTCGCAGAACGGCCAATGCACATAAAAGCCAAATCCGCCTGCCTGCCAATCTTCAGTCAAAACAACCCTTTACCAGTTTCTGGAACGCGTCCGCACGATGGCTAATCCTGTTCTTTTCCCACCGATCCATTTCGCCAAAGGTCTGACCATAACCATCAGGCTGGAAAATCGGATCATACCCGTGCCCATTGTTGCCCCGCATTGGCCAAGTGATCTGACCTTCCGCCGTGCCAGGGAATACTTCGTCATGTCCATCCGGCCATGCCAGAACAAGCGTACAACAAAAACGCGCGGTCCAAGGACGCGACGCTTCTTTTGCCACCAGCCAGTCATACGCCTTCGTCATCGCCATCACGAAGTCACGACCGGTTTGAGTTTCCGCCCAGTCCGCGGTGTACACACCCGGCGCGCCATCCAACGCGTCAATCTCGATGCCTGAGTCGTCGGATAATGCGGGCAGACCGGTAGCCTGTGCCGCCGCATGCGCCTTGATGCGGGCGTTTCCAACAAAAGTTGTTTCTGTCTCGTCTGGTTCCGCCAGTCCTTTTTCGGCTGCCCCGATGACCGTAACGCCGAAGGGCGACAATAAACTGGCGATTTCTTCCAGTTTACCGGCGTTGTGCGTGGCCACCAGAAGGGTATCGCCGGCGAATTTACGCAACCGCGGCAGCCTTCTGTGCCTCGACAAGTTCGCCCACGCCCTTTTCGGCAAGGCCCATGAGTTTGTCCATTTGTGCACGACTGAATGTTGACCCTTCTGCGCTCATTTGAACCTCGATGAGCTGGCCAGATCCGGTCATGATAAAGTTGCCATCTACACCGGCATCGCTGTCTTCTGGATAGTCCAAGTCCAAAACCGGCTGGCCAGCATATATTCCACAGCTGACAGCGGCAACAGGATCGACCAAGGGGTCACTGACGACGTCACCTGCCTTGAGAAGTTTGTTCACGGCAAGACGCAGCGCCACCCATCCGCCAGTGATCGACGCGCAGCGGGTCCCGCCATCGGCTTGGATCACATCGCAATCTACAGTGATCTGCCGCTCGCCAAGAGCAACACGATCAACGCCTGCGCGCAAGCTGCGGCCAATCAAACGCTGGATTTCAACGGTGCGTCCTCCCTGTTTGCCGGCCGATGCCTCGCGCCGCATGCGAGAAGTGGTTGATCGCGGCAACATGCCATATTCGGCCGTGACCCAGCCAAGGCCGGATCCCTTGATAAAGGGCGGTACGCGGTCTTCGATCGTTGCCGTGCACAGGACATGCGTATCGCCCATTCGAATCATGCACGATCCTTCGGCATGTTTCGTAACGTCTGTTTCGATTGAAACCGTGCGCATTTCACTTAAATCTCTACCCGAAGGACGCATTCAACTTCTCCCTGTCTTCACGACCGGGATACAGGCCGCGCCAACCTGATAGCAACCCCGATTGACCTTTTCCGTTGGCCGTTTTTAATGACACTCTGCAGCGGACCAAGGATGCAAATGGAAAAAGCGAGCCAAATTCTGGAAGAGATGAACGATCGCTCGCGTGAAGTGTTTCGGCGTGTTGTGGAATCCTATCTTGCGACGGGCGACCCTGTTGGCTCTCGTACGTTGACGCGCGGAATGAGTGAAAAGGTCTCGGCCGCAACAATTCGAAACGTGATGCAGGATCTGGAATACCTGGGGTTATTGAACAGCCCACATGTTTCGGCTGGTCGCGTGCCCACGCAACAAGGCCTTCGAATGTTTGTCGATGGTTTGCTCGAAGTCGGAGATCTTGAGAGCACGGATCGCAAGATGATCGACGCGACGCTGTCATCCAACTCTGACGATGTAACAGGTGCTCTTGATCGCATCGGATCTGCGCTGTCAGGCGTTACGCAAGGTGCGTCGCTTGTTCTTGCGCCCAAGCATGAAGCGCCAATCAAACACATCGAATTCGTAAGTCTGGGCCATGATCGAGCGCTTGTTGTTTTGGTCTTCGCAGATGGGCACGTTGAAAACCGCATTTTTCATCCACCGATTGGGCAAACGCCAAGCTCTATGCGCGAAGCGGCCAATTTCCTTAACGCATTGATTGAGGGCAAAACGCTGTCGGATTTGCGTACGGTGATCGCAAAGGAAATTGAAAACCGTCGACAGGAAATCGACAAGCTGGCTCAAGACCTGGTCGAAAGCGGGTTGGCGCTTTGGGAAGGTGAGGCCAACAGCTATGAACGTCTGATCGTCCGCGGGCGCTCGAATCTTCTCAATACGGACGCCGAGGAAGAAGACCTTGATCTGATCAAGACCCTGTTCGACGACTTGGAACGTAAGCGTGACATCGCGGATTTCCTGGAATTGACGGATGAAGGGGAAGGCGTGCGCATTTTTATCGGCTCTGAGAACAAACTTTTCTCACTTTCGGGTTCCTCTTTGGTGGTGTCTCCATATATGAACGCTGATCGAAAGATTGTGGGCGCTGTGGGCGTGATAGGTCCCACACGTTTGAATTACGGGCGCATTGTTCCAATCGTCGATTATACAGCTCAGCTTGTAGGCAAGCTGATCGCGGATCGAAACTAGAGGGTGATCATGTCACAGTCGAAAGAAGAGCAGTTTTTGGACGACATTGAGCAGGCCGAGGCTGAAGCGCAGGAACTGCACGCCGAAGATGCGCCAGAAACGGTTGAAGACCAACTTGATGCGATGCGTGCGGAACGGGATGCCTTTCAGGACAAATTCATGCGCGCACTGGCGGATGCGGAAAATGCGCGCAAGCGGGCACAAAAAGACCGCACAGAGGCCGAGAACTATGGCGGCTCTAAGCTGGCGCGTGATGTCTTGCCGGTTTTTGACAACCTCAAGCGCGCGGTCGAAGCTGTCACTGATGAACAGCGCCAAGCTGCGGCTGCGGTTATTGAAGGTGTGGAGCTGACTATGCGCGAGCTTTTGAATGTGTTCGGTAAGCATGGAATTCGTGTCATTGATCCGCAAGTTGGTGACAAGTTCGACCCGCAACACCACGAGGCCATGTTCGATGCACCGGTTCCAGGAACAAAGGCGGGCGAGATTATCCAAGTATCCGCCCAAGGATTTATGCTCCATGATCGAATTTTGCGTCCAGCGCAGGTCGGCGTCTCGTCAAATACAGGCTAAAGGCTTGTTTGAAGAAACGCCCTTTTGATGCCTCGTTTCTTCTTAAGCCTGTTTTTATGCCTCTTGCTGCCAGTTGTGGCGATTGCGCAGACGTATCCAGACTACACAGAGCTTTTCGTAAACGATTTTGCGGATCTTCTGTCAGACGAAGAAGAGCAGAACGTCCGAGATAAACTACGCAAGCTTCGTCGTGATGCAGGCGTAGAATTCACACTTGTGACTATCTCATCGATATCCGACTACGGGCATTCCGGCGAAGTCGAGCCTTTTGCCACAGGATTGTTCAATACGTGGGGCGTGGGAAACGCAGAGCGCGATGACGGTGTGATGATGCTCGTGGTGCGCAATGATCGTAAAATTCGGATCGAAGTTGGTTCGGGATACAAGCGGACAAAGAACCGTCCCATGAAACGCATCATCGATGACGTCATTTTGCCGGAGTTTCGCTCTGATCGCTACGCTAAGGGCATAACCTTAGGTGTTGCTGCCGCCATCGAAGAAGTGAAGCGACCTCCGCCAACTTGGGGCGAGCGGGTTTCGTCGTGGGTGTCTGCCATTTGGTCGTCAATCGTGGCATTTATCGAGTTCTTGATATGGCCCATGGTCGCGGGCATAGCGGCTTTGCTGACTTGGCTTTATCGGCGCTACTTGCGGTACCATGCGCGTTTCTGCCCGATAGACAGAACCAAGATGGAACTGCTGGCCGAGCATTGGGATGACGCGCATCTAAAGCCCGGGCAATTGAAAGAAGAAGAGTTGCAAAGCGTAGATTACGATGTGTGGCAATGCCCCAAATGCGAACATCGTACAATCGAAGCATACAAGTCCTGGTTTTCACGCTATGGCGCGTGCCGGTCTTGTGGCTATCGAACACTTGAAGGGGAAACTGAAATTCTGGAAGCCGCGACGACAAGTTCCACCGGACGCAAACGAGTAAGCTATTCGTGTTTGAATTGTGGCGACCAATACGAAGTGATCAAGACGATTCCAAAGGTTTCACAAAGCTCGTATTCATCTTCGGGCGGGTCTTCTTCTTTTGGTGGCGGTTCGTCGTCTGGCGGGGGCGCCAGCGGCAGTTGGTGATCATCTGGGAACGCGGGCACTTTGAGTGTCCGAGAACACAAGATCCGCGTCTTCCCACGCCTCGAGTGTTTGTCGAATTGAAAACATGTCCTTTTCGCCGCGCATCTGCGCCGTCAGTTTTGTGGATGTTTTCCAGTCACCCCGAGACAGGCCACGCGTCCAGGTGATATCGACCTGAGCCGTCGCCGGATCGTCGGGATGGATCGACCATCTTTCGTGCAAAGTGCTCTGCGTGATCAACCCGGTCTCGACATCTTCGTTTTGCCCTTGGTCGCCAACGATCTCCAACACAAGGTTTCCATTCGCGTCCGTCGTCCATGACTTTTTCGCTGAATTTGGGCGCAGCTGTCTTACCTGTCTTCGTGGAAAGTCGATCGGTGGCTCAAACTCGTAAGTCACGGCGTCTTGCGATTTGCGGATTGGCAAATCCACGGAGCCTTCTGTCAGCGTCAGCGTGAAATGCCGATCCTCGGGCCAACAATATGGCCAATAGCTTCCAGAGATAGCCACTCGCACGCGATGACCCGCCGGTAGGCGATATGCAGTGTGATCCAAGCGCAGCGACACGTCATACGTCTGTCCGGGTTCAAGCGGTGTCTTCTGATCAAATCCGTCTCTATGCCGGAGGTTCAACAATCCCATCGAGATCAATGCCGAACTTCCATCGGGCCGGAGATCACACAAGCGAACGATTAACTGCGCACAGGTTGCATCGGCTGAGACGCGCAATTTCACGGTAGGGGCGCCAAGGATTGTTCGGTCTTCGTCAAACGGGACGCTTTCAAAACATGTCGAGAGCGCATCATCAAGGGATTGATCACCGGGCAACTCTCCACCTCCAAAGCCGAATGGAAAAAACTCTCCGCAAGACTGACCACATGCCAATTTCGTTTCTATCCTGGCAGAAAAAGTGTCTTTTGCGCCCAAAACGCCATGCCCGAAAGGCAAAGTGGCTGTATCTACTTGCTCTGAGGACCAACTTTGATCGGCCACCCAATGCCCCGGCCTAAAAGACAGGCTGTCGTCTGGTGCGATACTGTCCATGACGTAGGTGCGCATCGCCGGATCGTTTTCTGCACCATTCGATTTGCCTTTCAACCACCGATCCCACCAGCGTAGAGCTAGGTTGTGGTAGTCGATGGATGGCCCAATCGTGCTGATATGCGGGTACTTGTGGCTCCAGGGGCCAGCAACACCTTTGGCCACACAGCTCAAATTCTCGACCATTGCCGCCATCGCATTGCGATAGCCGTCATGCAAGCCACCCATAACCAATACCGGGGCGCTAAGCTTCTCAAAAGTCTCACATACGGAGCCGTGTTTCCAATAGGTGTTGCGGTCGGAATTTTCGGCCCAGATCTTTGCCATGAAAGGCATCTGCGCCAATCGGGTCAGCCACGCATCACGCCAATTCGGCCCTGCCAGCGCTGGGTCGGGCGGCATCGCGCACCACGAGGTGGCCGTTGCTGCCCACCCGATGTTTTCTCCTAACTGAATACCGCCCTTGTAATGAATATCGTCATGAAACCGGTCAACCGTGGTGCCGATGCTGATTACCGCTTTTAAGGGTTCGGGGGCACGCGCGGCGAGTTGGACACCATTGAAGCCGCCCCAGGAAATACCCTGCATGCCGACATGCCCAGTACACCACGGCTGCGCTGCAATCCAACGAAGAATGTTTTCCCCGTCCTGCAATTCTTGTTCGGAGTATTCGTCGTCAAACACACCTTCGCTGTCGCCGCATCCTCGGCGATCGACACGCAAACAGGCATATCCGCGTGATGCGAACCAGGGGTGCATCGTTTCATCACGCGCGGCTGTCCCATCGGATTTTCGATACGGTAAGTATTCAAGTATCGCCGGTACAGGTTCTGTTTGAGATGATTCCGGTCGCCAGATTTTTGCAGATAGACGCGTGCCATCCGGCAGCATAATTCCCAGATCACGATCAATGATCATCTGAGAGATCTTTCAATTCGTAGATCAGATCAAGCGCCTCTTTTGGTGACAGCTCATCAGGCAAAACAGTCTTCAGCCGATCCTCAACCAACGAGTTTCGCGCTTTGGATGGCGTCGGAGAAGTGGGTGCAACAGAAAACAAGGGCAGGTCGTCAATGAACGCTTCTCGCTTGCCGCCGCCTTCACGCTCACCTTTTTCCAGGGCGTCCAGAACGACGCGCGCACGCTCTACAACGGTATTTGGTAAACCGGCCAATTTCGCCACCTGAACGCCGTAACTGCGGTCTGCCGCGCCCTTGCGCACCTCGTGAAGAAAGATCACGTCTCCATCGTGTTCTTTAACCGCGATGGTTGCATTCTCAACCCGGTCCAGTTTGTCGCTCAACCGGGTCAATTCATGATAGTGGGTGGCGAATAGCGCGCGACAGCCGTTCTGCTGATGCAAGTGTTCCAGCGTTGCCCAAGCGATGCTTAGGCCGTCATACGTCGCCGTGCCGCGCCCGATCTCATCGAGAATGACAAGGCACCGACCCGTGACATCGGCGGTCGGTGGGTCGAGCAGCGCGCCATGGTCTGCGAAGGGAATGGTGTTGAGGTAGTAGTGGGTGTTGTCGACGTCGAACGAACCCCAGCCGCCGTTCGCCGACTGCATGCCGATGATCCATTCAGCGGCGCGTTCCACCGATTCCCGGTGCTCCGGCGCGCCGAGACGGTCGATCGCCATCGCGACCATCGCCGTGTCGTCAACGTCCGGATAGTGATCGTTGCGGTATTCGAACGCCCATCCGCCCGGCCGCAGGTTGGGGCGCTTGTCCATCCAGTCGCCCGGCGCCTCGGTGATCTGACGGTCGACCAGCCAATCGAGTCCGCGCTTGACGTCCGAATTGTCGTCGCGCCCTTCGGCTTCGAGAAGCGTGTGGGTGATCAGGCCGGTGTCCCAGACCGGCGACATGCAGGGTTGGCAATAGCCCCAGTCGCCCTTGAACACCAAGAGGTTGCGAATGGCCCGCTTGGCGGTTGACAT